>JAHZIT010000044.1 GCA_022601275.1 Actinomycetes bacterium | reverse complement strand
GCGGCCCAGGCCATCATCGAGGCGTTCCGGGGACTGAACGCAAACTTCCTGGTTCAGGAGTACATCAAGGAAGCGGGCGGCGCGGACCTGCGCTGCTTCGTGATCGGCAACAGGGTGGTCGCGGCGATGAAGCGCCAGGGGAAGCCCGGCGAGTTCCGCTCCAACCTGCACCTTGGCGGCTCAGCGTCGCTGATCCGGCTCACCCCCGAGGAGCGCTCGACCGCGGTGCGCGCCGCGCAGCGCCTGGGCCTGAACGTGTCCGGCGTTGACATCCTGCGCTCGAATCACGGGCCGGTGGTGCTCGAGGTCAACTCCTCGCCCGGCCTCGAAGGCATCGAGGAGGCAACCGAGCGCGACGTCGCAGTGCTCATCATCGAGTTCATCGAGAACAACGCCCGACACGGTAAGACCAAGACCCGGGGCAAGGGTTGAGCGCCGAACTGGTGATCGGCGGCGAGTCGATCGCGCCGGGTTCCCGCGCCACCATCGAGTTGCCGGTCCCGCAGCTCTACACCCATACGCCGCTGACGATGCCGGTGCAGGTAGTGCGCGGCCGACGCGACGGCCCGCGGCTGTTCGTGTCCGCCGCGGTGCACGGCGACGAACTGAACGGCATCGAGATCATCCGGCGTCTGCTGTCGCGGCCCGGACTTGCGCGCCTGCGCGGGACGCTGATCGCGATCCCGATCGTCAACGTGTACGGGGTGCTGCACCACTCGCGCTACCTGCCCGATCGGCGCGACCTCAACCGTTCGTTTCCCGGCTCGGAGCGTGGCTCGCTGACGGCAAAGGTCGCCGACCGGTTCATGACCGAGATCGTCGCCAAATGCACCCACGGCATCGACCTGCACACCGCGGCCAACCATCGCGACAACCTCCCGCAGATCCGCGGAAATCTCGACGATTCCGAAACCCTCACGCTGGCACGCAGCTTCGGCGTGCCGGTGCTGATCAACGCCGCGATCCGCGACGGCTCGTTGCGCGAGGCAGCCGCCGAATTGGGGATCCCCACGCTGCTCTACGAAGCAGGGGAGCCGATGCGCTTCGGCGAAACTGCGATCCGTCCAGGTGTGCAGGGCATCCTCAACGTCATGCGAGTGCTGGGCATGCTCCCACCGTCACGCCGGCGCCGCTCCGGCGCCGAGCCATTCGTGGCCCGTTCCAGCGCCTGGGTGCGTGCGCCCGAGAGTGGCATGTTCCGCGTCGCGAAGCCGCTCGGCGCCCGTGTTGAGCGAGGCGAGCCTATCGGCGCGATCACCGATCCTTTCGGCGACGCCGAGAACGTCGTGACTGCCGACCATTCCGGGTTGGTGATCGGACGCACCCAGCTGCCGATCGTCTATCAGGGCGACGCGCTGTTCCACGTCGCGCGCTTCGAAGACGTCGTTGAGGTCGCCCAGCAGGTCGAGGACTTCCAGGCCGCCAACGACGACGCCTGATCGACCTTCTGCGGCACACCGGTCGAGCGGCATGGTGATTCCGCGATTCGTCGGCGATGACCCTAGACTGAGCGGCATCAGCCACCGCCCTGGGGAGGAGCCTGATCGTGAACGCCAAAGAGCCGGTGCCCGACGAACAAGAGCCCAAGGAAGAATGCGGCGTCTTCGGGGTCTGGGCACCCGGCGAAGAGGTAGCGAAGCTCACCTATTACGGCCTCTATGCCCTGCAACATCGTGGGCAGGAGGCAGCGGGAATCGCGGTCGCCGACGGTTCGCAAGTTCTGGTTTTCAAGGACCTGGGGCTGGTCAGCCAGGTCTTCGACGAGCAGACGCTGGCCGCGATGCCCGGCCACGTCGCCGTCGGGCACTGCCGCTACTCCACGACCGGGTCCACTACCTGGGAAAACGCTCAGCCGGTGTTCCGCAATACCGCCGCGGGCACCGGCGTGGCGCTGGGTCACAACGGAAACCTGGTCAATACCACCGAACTGGCGTCGCGCGCGCGTGATGCGGGATTGATGGGCCGTGGCTCGATCACGGCGACCACGGACTCCGACATCCTGGGCGCGCTGCTGGCTCACGGTGCCGCGGACTCGACCCTCGAGCAGGCCGCTCTGGAACTTCTGCCGACCGTGCGGGGTGCGTTCTGCCTGACTTTCATGGACGAGAACACCCTCTATGCGGCCCGCGACGCCTACGGGGTGCGGCCGCTGTCGCTGGGCCGGCTCGACCGCGGCTGGGTCGTCGCGTCCGAAACTGCTGCACTCGACATCGTCGGGGCTGCGTTCGTCCGCGACATCGAGCCCGGCGAGCTGCTCGCCATCGATGCCGACGGCGTCCGCTCCACGCGCTTCGCCAATCCGACGCCCAAGGGTTGTGTCTTCGAATACGTCTACCTGGCCCGGCCGGACAGCGTGCTGGCGGGCCGATCGGTGCACGCCACCCGGGTAGAGATCGGTCGCCGGCTGGCCGCCGAGAAACCCGTCGACGCCGACCTGGTGATCGGGGTTCCCGAGTCGGGCACTCCGGCGGCGGTCGGCTACGCACAGGGCTCAGGCATCGCCTATGGACAGGGTCTGATGAAGAACGCCTACGTCGGGCGGACGTTCATCCAGCCGTCGCAAACGATTCGGGAACTCGGTATTCGGCTGAAGCTGAATCCGCTCAAGGAGGTCATCCGCGGCAAGCGTTTGATCGTCGTGGACGATTCGATCGTCCGCGGCAATACCCAGCGTGCGTTGATCCGGATGCTCCGGGAGGCCGGTGCCGTCGAGGTGCACGTGCGGATCGCCTCGCCGCCGGTCAAGTGGCCCTGCTTCTACGGGATCGACTTCGCCACGCCCGCCGAACTGATCGCCAACGCGGCGAGCAACTCGGCCGACGAGAATGAGATGCTCGACGGCGTCCGCCGCGCGATCGGCGCCGACACGCTGGGCTACATCAGCCGTCGGGGCATGATCGCTGCCACCGAGCAGCCCGCGTCGCGGCTGTGCGCCGCGTGCTTCGACGGGAACTACCCGATCGAGCTGCCCGGGGAGACCGCGCTGGGCAAGAACGTCATCGAGCACATGCTGGAGACCGCTGCCCGAACCGGCATCCCGCTTCAGGCTGACAACGACAACGCCTCGGCGATTCGTCGCCCCTGACCGTGCGTCGCCCCCGGCCTACTGTGGCTCGGCCGAACTGAACCGCATCAGGTGACGCCTGCCGCCCTGTGCGGCGGTGCCGTCCTGCTGCAGCGCCTGGCGTACCGCATCGAGATACCTGGTCAGCCCGCCCGGCGGCGGCGGAATCACCGAGTCGATGTCGTGTTCATGCATGACCGCGTCGTGCTCCAACGATTCCACCAGGGGCCGGGCCAGGCCGGACGGGATAGGCGTGACCAGGCCTACCCACCAACTGGCGATCGTGGGGGTCAGGAACGGCAGGACGATGATCAGTCGCCTCCGCAAGCCCGCAACGTGCGCGTAGCCCTGCATCGCCTCGCCGTACTCCATCACGTCGGGACCGCCGATGTCCCACGTACGCGAGGCGGGCATCTCGGCGGTTGCAGCCTCGACAAGGTAGTGCAGGACATCGTTGATCGAAATCGGCTGGATCTGGTTGTGCACCCATTTCGGCGTTGTCATCGCCGGCAGCCGATCGGTGAGGTGGCGAACCATCTCGAATGATGCCGATCCTGCCCCGATCACGATTCCGGCCTGCAGGACAACGGTCTCGATCCCCGAATCGATGAGGATGTCGCCGACCAGAGCCCGAGAAGCCAGGTGCCGCGACAGCGGCACGCCCTCGGGGTGCAGTCCGCTCAGATACACCACTCGCCGTACGCCGGCCTGTTTCGCCGCTCTCACCACGTTGCGTGCTGAACTCTCCTCTTCGGCGACGAAGTCACTCGACGTGCCCATCGAGTGAACCAGGTAGTAGACGACATCGGTGCCGGTGAAGGCCTTGCTCAGCGACTCGGGATCGGTCAGATCGCCCTGCACCACCTCAGCGCGCTCGCGCCAGGGCGCGTCGGCGAGGGAGGCCGGTCTGCGGGCCATCGCCCGCACGTGGTGGCCGCGCTCGATCAGCAGCGGCACCAACCGGCTGCCGATGTAGCCGGTGGCGCCGGTCACCAGGCATCGGAGCTGTTCTTCAGGCATAGGAGGTGGATGACCGTTTCTTGGATCAGACAAACCCGCACCCCGGATCAGGTGCCTCGACCGCCGGCGGCGTGCCGGCCGGCGCGACGTAACTTACCCACATCACCAACTGCTCGTCGCCGAGATTGCGGCCGATGTGGACGTGGTCGATTCCGCTTGCCTCGGCGACAGCGGAACCGGCGGGGTAGGTTTTTTCGCCGAAGCAGCTCGCCGGAGTCCAGGTCAGCGTGCCCGACCGGATGATCCCGTAGACGGTGGGATCGTGATAGTGCCAGCCGGTGCTGCCACCAGGTGCGATGGTGATCTCGCGGGTGATGTAGTCGATACCGTCGACGGTGTTTTGGGACAGGATGACAGCCTGCAGGCCGGCCGCGGGGGTCGCTGATGCGGCCGCGGCGCCCGACAGCGATGCGGTCACTGAAATCGTCGCGAAGGCCAACAGCGTCGCCGCCGGGGCCCTCGCCGAACGGTGCACAGATTTCATGCTCGGTACGTTGTCACACGGCAACTGATAGTGGGCGCAGTTGGCCAGGAAAACGCGGAGTAGCCTTGCACACGATGACCGAGCGCGCCGAACAACACGGCATTTCTTACGCGTCGGCAGGGGTGGACATCAAAGCAGGTGACCGCGCCGTCGAGCTCTTCAAGCCGCTGGCCAGGAAGGCCGCCCGGCCCGAGGTGCGCGGTGGGCTGGGGGGGTTCGCGGGGTTGTTCGCCCTTCGCGGCGACTATCGTGAACCGCTGCTGGCCTCCTCTACCGACGGTGTGGGCACCAAACTCGCTGTTGCGCAGGCGATGGACAAGCACGACACCGTCGGCATCGACCTCGTCGCGATGGTGGTCGACGACCTGGTGGTGTGTGGCGCCGAGCCGTTGTTCCTGCAGGACTACATCGCGGTCGGGCGAACGGTCCCCGAACGCGTGGCTCAGATCGTGTCCGGCATCGCCGACGGCTGCGTCATGGCAGGGTGTGCCCTGCTGGGCGGAGAGACCGCTGAGCATCCCGGGTTGATGGCCCCCGACCACTATGACATTTCCGGCACTGGCGTCGGCGTCGTGGAGGCCGACGACGTCTTGAGCCCCGACCACGTCAGGCCCGGCGATGTCCTCATCGCCATGGCATCCACCGGACTGCACTCCAACGGCTACTCGTTGGCCCGCCATGTGCTGCTTGAAATCGATCACATGAATCTCGCCGGGCACGTCGAGGAGTTCGGGCGCACCCTGGGTGAGGAACTGCTGGAGCCGACGCGCATCTACGCCAAGGACTGCCTGGCGTTGACCGCCGAGACCCAGGTGCGGACCTTCTCCCATGTCACCGGCGGCGGGCTGGCGAGCAACCTGGAGCGTGTCGTCCCGCACGGGCTGGTAGCCCAACTCGACCGGGGCACGTGGACGCCGGCACCGGTGTTCGGCATGATCGCCCAGCGCGGTCGCATCGCTGCCGCCGAGATGGAGAACACGTTCAACATGGGTGTCGGGATGGTGGCCGTTGTCGCGCCGGAGGACACCGATCGCGCGCTTGCCGTGCTGACTGCCCGCCACTTGAACTGCTGGACCCTGGGGACCATCAGAAAGGGCAGGAAGGAGAGCTCACGAGCAGTGCTCGTGGGTCAGCACCCCAGGTTCTGAGGGAGACATCGAGGGAGCGCTGAGGCTCTCAGGGAGGCCTAGGGCCGCCACTCGTCGTCGTCGGTCCCGCCGTCCTCGGATGGGACGTCGCTGCCGATCAGGCGGTCGTCCTCTCCGCCCGACAGCTCACGCTGTAGTTGCGTGAAATCGGTCTGCGGTGAGCTGTATTTGAGCTCACGTGCAACCTTGGTCTGCTTCGCCTTTGCCCGGCCGCGGCCCATGGGGGAACCCCCTCGCGCAATAACGGAGCGGCCTAAAATCAGGCGGCTCCGATCTGAGTGTGTTTATTTTCCTGCCAACACTTTACCGTGCCCGTCGCCGTGGCGCTGGCAGGCCCTGCTACCGGGAGGTCGTCGAGTCGCCCGGCCGGGCGCCGCCGCGTAGTCGGTCCACCGCCAGGCGGCCGGCCCCGACCGGGACGTCCGACGGCATCGAGTCCTTGTCGATGACCGCTGCTGCCGTGACTTCGCCCCCGGTGGTCAGCGGCGTGTCCGCAGGCAGACCGCGTTTGGCCAGGGCCAGCGCGATCACCCCGTCGTCGACATGGTCGACCACGGTGCCCAGCCGACCGACCGTGCGGCCACCGGTCTGCAGCGGATCCCCTGGCGAGGGGCGGTCACCCTCGCCATCCAGGTGTAGCAGGACGAGCATTCGTGGTGGTTTGCCCAGGTTGTGGACTCGAGCCACGGTTTCCTGGCCGCGGTAGCACCCCTTGTCCAAATGCACCGCGGGCCCTATCCAGCCCACCTCGTGGGGGATGGTGCGTTCGTCGGTGTCGACGCCGAGGCGGGCCCGAAGCTCAGCCACCCGGTGAGCTTCGTAGGTCCACACCCCTGCAGGTCGAACTCCGGCTGCGAACAGCCGGTCGCTCCGGCCGGCGGCCTGCTCGCGTGGTACGACAAGGTCAACCTCGACGCCAGGGCCGGTCAGGCGGCGCACGAAGCCACCTTCCGGCAGGGCTGTCGCGGTACCCGCGGCCGGTAGCGCGGATATGCCCAGCGCGTCGAGGACGGGTGTGTCGGTCAGCTGTGGCCCGAGCAGTGACAAGACGGCGAGATCGGCGGGCTCGACGCTGACGTCAGCCCAAAACACCATCCGGCGCAGATAGGCCAGCAGCGGCTCGCCGCGCCATGGTTCGGTATCGAGAATTGTGAGGCCGTCCAACTGAGTCTGCAGCCAGTGATCCTCGACACGCCCCTGCCCGTCCAGGCTCAGATTCTGGGTCACTGCGCCGTCGGGGAGTTCGCTGACATGCTGGGTGGTGAGACCGTGTAGCCACGATTTTCGCTCGGTGCCGGTGAGGGCAAGTACGGCCCGGTGCGAGCGATCCACCAGCACGGCGCCCTGCGCAGCGGTCCGCTGCTCGCCGAGTGGGTCGCCGTAGTGCCAGCTGGCGCCGGCGTCGGGTCCGGTGGTGGGAGCCGGCACCCCAGAAGTGGTCGAAGACACTGAATCAACTCTACTGAATCAACTCTACGGGCCGGGCGCAGGCGGCCCGGGCTACGCTTTCGGCCCATGGTGGTTGTGGTAACCCTCGACGGGCAATTGCACGACCCCCGGGAACCCCTCCTTCATGCCGACGATCTGGCCGCCGTGCGCGGCGACGGAGTTTTCGAGACCCTGCTGGTCCGCGACGGCCGACCGTGTCTACTCGAAGCGCACCTGTCCCGGTTGGCTCACTCCGCGCGCCTGCTCGACCTGCCCGCCCCTGATTTGCCGAGATGGCGGTCTGCGGTGGCCACCGCGGTGGGGCACTGGCACGCAGACGGCGGCGACGAGGGTGTGCTGAGGCTGGTGTACAGCCGTGGCCGGGAAATGGGCCGGGACTCTGATGCAACCGGGACGCAGTACGCCACGATCGGTTCGGTGCCGGCCAGAGTCGCCGATGTCCGGCGCAACGGGGTGGCTGCGCTGACCTTGGACCGCGGCCTGTCGGCCCAGGGGACCGACGAGATGCCCTGGCTGCTGGCGGGAGCCAAGACCCTGTCCTATGCGGTGAACATGGCTGCGCTCCGGCACGCTGACCGCTGCGGGGTCGGCGACGTCATCTTCGTCAGCACCGACGGTTACATCCTGGAGGGCCCGCGGTCGACAGTCGTCATCGCCACATCTTCGCCTGATGGCAATACCTGCCTGTTGACCCCTCCGCCCGGGTATCCGATCCTGCGTGGAACCACCCAACGGGCCCTGTTCGAGGTGGCTCGGCACCAGGGCTACGACTGCGATTACCAGGCTCTCAGGCCGATGGATCTGAATGCGGCTCAGGGTGTCTGGCTGGTCTCGAGCATCACGTTGGCCGCACGGGTGCACACGCTCGATGGTGCGGCGCTCGCCCCGGCACCGTTGGCGCAGGAGATCGCCGCGCTGATCGATGCGGCGATCGTCAGTGATCGCTGAGGGCTTAAATCTCTTGTGGCGCTATCGAAGCGCGGGTAAGTTCGCGGGTACACAAGAAGGGAGGTGGTCCGAGAACTTGAGTGACTTATGGACATGTGAGGTGGCTGCGAGCTAGCAGCGCCGGGGGTACGTTGACGCACCTGTGCGCGCTGGCGAATTCCCCGCAGTCACCCGGCCCCCGAGCCCTTCGGTCTTGTCCGACCGGATACCAAGGCTCGGGGGCCGCTTCATGTTTGTGGAAAGGCCCGGCTTCGGAAATCCGCGAGTCTGGCTCACCCGG
This sequence comes from Actinomycetes bacterium, assembly GCA_022601275.1. Classification (GTDB taxonomy): domain Bacteria; phylum Actinomycetota; class Actinomycetes; order Mycobacteriales; family Mycobacteriaceae; genus Mycobacterium. Next base: position 6,998 of record JAHZIT010000044.1, on the reverse strand, counting down.
CCGGTCCGGGCGCCAGTGACGCACACTCCGCCATGGCCTTTTCCCAATCCGCGGGGTCGACACCGGAAGGAGCTTCGGCCATCGGCCCCGCCGGCGCGGGCATCCCATGGCGGCTCAAGCAGAGTGCGAGTGACCCGTGACCGACGCTGGGCTCCACGGTGGCCGACACTGACACCGATGGCGACGACGGTGCGGGAGACTCCTCAGCTGGTGCCGAACAGGCCGCTGCGCCGCCCGCCGCGGTCAGCACCGCCGCCATCGCCCACCTGCGCACTAGCCGACGAACCTCGACAGGCGGGCGGAAAGATGGGGCACCAGTCCACCGTCGGCGTCGACACGCTCCTCCACATAGGCGAGGTCGCCGCTTTCGACGATGCCGTAGAGCCGTTTGGCGCCGCCGACGAGCAGGCCAGACTTGCTGCGGGCGAGCGCATCGGTGACCAACTCCCAGGACGATTGGTTGAGCGGCCGGCCGTAGAACAGCTCGACGTAGCCGGCCGAGTGCGCCAGCAGCAACTCGATGGCTTGTGACTCGCCGGGGTCGGTCGGGTCCTCGACGAAACGCCAGAACCCGGTTTCGCGCAAATCCGCGCCGCTGAACTCACCGTCGTCGTCCAACCGCCAGGAACGCGCTTCCCAGTTGAGGTAGGCGCCGCCGTCATGGGACACGATGATCTGCTGGCCGAACCGGTAGTCGCCGTGGGGGCTGCGGCCCTCGCCCACCCCCCGCCAGACGCCGACCAGCGGCAGCAGTGCCAGCATGGCGTCATCGAGGTTCGCGCCGTCGCGAAGGTTGGCCGTGTCGGAGGGGATCGGAAGGTCGCCGAACACCGGGATGTTGCGCGCGGCGGTTTCTCTGGCCCGCTCGGCAGCAGCGGCAACCGCCGCGTCGCCAGATCTGAGCTCGGAGTCGCTGCGATCCGGGCCGTCCGAAGGATCCCCCGGGTCGCTGGATTCGCCGCTGTGTTTTCCTCCGCCGGCGCGAGGCACCTCTTGCCCGGCGGGCGTCACGACTCGTCGGTGACGAGACGGTACAGCGCGTACAGCGCGAACCACGTGATGACCACGACAGCCGCGACGAGCATTATCTCGAAGAACAGGACCACAGCTCGGAGTCTAGCCGTGAAGACGCCAAGCCGTCAGCTGACTCAGTCGACCTGGAAGCCGTCAGCCGAGTCAGTCGACCTTGACGTCGACCTTGACATCGACCTCGTGGACGCCCGCGCCGGACGGCGAGACGCCGGCCTCACCGGTGCCTGCCGGGGACAACGCGCGCAGCGTCCACGTCCCGGGTGCGGCGAAGAACCGGAAGTCGCCGGTCGCCGACGCGACGACCTCGGCGGTGAACTCCTTTGTGCCGTCCAGCAGACGCACGAATGCGCCCCCCACAGCTTGACCCGAGCCGTCGACGACACGGCCGGTGATCACCGTCTCCTTCTCGAGGTCGACGCTCGCGGGCAACGTCAGCCCTTGCCTGGGTGCAGAGCACATATCAACTTCCCAACTCGATAGGGGCACCCACCAGGGAGCCGTATTCGGTCCAACTGCCGTCATAGTTCTTGACATTCGGGTGTCCCAGCAGCTCCTGCAGCACGAACCAGGTGTGCGACGAGCGCTCTCCGATGCGGCAGTAGGCGATGGTCTCCTTATCGCCGTCCAAGCCCGCCCCGGCGTAGAGTCTGGCCAGGTCCTCGTCGGACTTGAAAGTGCCGTCCTCGTTGGCGGCCTTGCTCCACGGCACGTTGATGGCGCTGGGGATGTGGCCCGGACGCTGACTCTGCTCTTGCGGTAGGTGCGCGGGGGCCAGGATCTTGCCGGAGAATTCGTCGGGAGAGCGCACGTCGACCAGGTTGCTGGTGCCGATCGCGGCGATGACCTCGTCGCGGAATGCTCGGATGCTGTTGTCGGGATCCTTGGCCTCGTAGCTCGTCCCCGGCCGAGTGACCGCGTCGGTGGACATCGGTCGGGCGTCGAGCTCCCACTTCTTGCGCCCACCGTCGATCAGCTTCACGTCTTGGTGGCCGTACAACTTGAAGTACCAATAGGCGTAGGCGGCGAACCAGTTGTTGTTGCCGCCGTAAAGGATCACGGTGTCGTCGTTGGCGATGCCGCGCTCGGACAGCAGTTTCGAGAATTGCGCGGCGTCGACGAAGTCGCGCTTGACCTGATCCTGCAGATCGGTCTTCCAGTCCAGCTTGATCGCTCCTGGAATGTGACCGGTGGCATAGGCGCTGGTGTCTTCGTCGACCTCGACGAACACAGTCTTCGGCGCGTCGAGATTGTCCTGGGCCCAGTCAGTTGTGACCAGGACGTCGGAGCGTGCCATAGGGAAAATCCTCTCGGTTTTGGTGCAGGAGCACGAGCAATTGCGGTCCCACGACCCCCGCCGTGACGGCACTGCTGATAGGGGAATCGGTGGTGTTGAACGACATTGCTGTGCTCCTGTTGTCCGGAATGGCTGGGCGCGGCGGAAGGTGGACCGCGGGCAGAGTGCCGGGCGCAGAACGGGCGCGACTACTCAGCAGCTGTGACAACAACAGCAACAACCCGCAAGGCGGCACAGGTCGACTGCGCGGCGCTTGGTGAGCGAGAGCTCAAGGCGGGCTGACACGGTGGTTACCTTACCCAATGAGAGAGCGGTCAAGTCAACAACGGTTCCAGCGCCGACTGCAGGTCAGCGGTCCTCGGCACGCCGGAGGCGCGGTAGCGCTGTTTACCGTCGGCGTCGAAGACGAATGTCGTGGGTAGTGATAGCACCGAAAGCATTTGTGTTGCAACTGGATTGGTGTCCATGTCGATTTCCACGTGCGCCACTGTCGGCTGGTTCGCGCATACTTGTTCGACCACGCGGCGCACGGCTACGCAGGGTCCACACCCCGCAGCGCTGAAATGCACAATGGTCGGCCCGGTCTGCGACAGCTCCAGCAGGCCGGTATCGACGTCGGGCGTCTCCGTCGTCGGCCTGGGCGGGCGGGCGCGCCAGTTCCAAAGCCTGACCAACACCAGCGCCAGGCCGGACGCGACGAACAGCACGGCGATGACCGCGGTCCATGATGGGATCACGACAGTCTGAACTGGTCGAGTTCGATGGTTACTCCCTCGGCGATGCCCTCGATGATGACGTCGGAGCCGCGCGCCCCCTCGCTGGAGGGCGTGATGCCGAACGGCAGCTTCTGGCCGGGCAGGTTGGTGGAGAAGGCCGCCAGCACTGCGGGCAGCTGATCGTCGGGCACTGTCTGGTCGGCGGTCCCCGGGCCGGTCAGCACCCCGGTCGCCGTCATGACCAGGGTGGTCGCCTCGGGCCCGATGATGGAAAGATCCACGGCGATACTGACCTTCTGGTCGAAGCCGGACCCCTTAGGAGTGCCGGTGAAAACCAGCCCCCGGTTGCTGGATATGCCCGACTCGGTAGTCTCGCCGGCGGATTCGTCGGTCTCCTCACTGGGTGCCTCGACCAGCAGATCGGTGATCCCCATATATCGGCCCAGATGCGTGGAGTCGATGATGATCCGGCTCTCCAGTTTGCCCACCGCGAGCGTTGCGTCCGGCCGGATCAGCCAGGAACCCTCGCCGAGGTCTATCGAATGCATGGTGGCTTCCAGTGAAGCCTTGCCGGTCACGGAGTGATCCACGCCACGTGCCTTGATCTCCACCTCGTCGTAGTGGTGACGCATCGCCTGCGGAGCGAAGGGGAAGCCCAGGATCGCCACCGAGGGATCCCAGTTCAGGTTCGCGGCAGTGCGAACGCTCCTGGCCAGGCGATATTCGGCATAGATGGCTGTCCCGAAGTCGACGCCCACGGCGCCGACCAGCACCGCGGTCAGGGTCGCCAGGGCGCCGATCACGAGTTTGCGCACGTCGTCATTGTCGCTCACGCCGCGGGGATCATCGGTTCGGCGCGGCCTTCGGGCAGGTTGCGCGCTATCGTTAGAGTCCATCGGTCGGGTAACGGCCATGTGTCAGGCACAAATCTGGGAAGTCACCGCGCGACAGGGTTGTCGCGGCGGTGTCCCGGAAAATGATCTTCACAGCTCCTGGAGGGCCAGTTGGATCTACTGCTACTGACGGTTGACCCTCAGCCTGAGTCAGTCCTGCCCTCGTTGTCGCTGTTGGCTCACAACGTGCGTACTGCGCCGACCGAGGTTTCCTCGCTGCTGGAAGCCGGAACCGCGGATGTGGCCATCGTCGACGCGCGTACCGACCTGGCCGCCGCCCGCGGCCTGTGCCGGTTACTGGGCACGACCGGATCGGCCGTTCCGGTGGTGGCCGTGGTCAACGAAGGCGGCCTGGTCGCGGTCAACGTCGAGTGGGATCTGGACGAGATACTTCTGCCCGGCACCGGTCCCGCTGAGATCGACGCGCGCCTGCGGTTACTCGTGGGGCGCCGGGGCGGTGCGACGAACCAGGAGAACCTCGGAAAGGTCAGCCTGGGTGAGCTGGTCATCGACGAGGGCACCTACACCGCGAGACTGCGCGGGCGCCCCCTGGATCTGACATATAAGGAATTCGAGCTGCTGAAGTATCTGGCGCAGCACGCCGGCCGGGTGTTCACCCGGGCCCAGCTCCTCCAAGAGGTGTGGGGCTATGACTTCTTCGGTGGCACCCGCACAGTCGACGTGCACGTGCGGCGCTTGCGTGCCAAGCTCGGCACCGAGTACGAGTCGCTCATCGGCACTGTACGAAACGTCGGCTACAAGGCGGTCAGGCCGGCACGGGCCCGTGCGTCCGCAACCGGGACAGAGTTCCCAGAGGAGTCCGAGGAAGTGGACGATACTGGGGACTACGGGGATGTGCCCGGGGACAAGGATTTCGGGGACGGGGACTTCGGGGACACCAACCTCGGGGACGCGCGCGGCGATGTGCCGACCTCCTTGGCCGAGCACCTGCACTCTAAGTGACCCCGGTCGATTGGTGCTCGCAGCTCTCTGGGGCACATAAGCGAGCGGTGCGTGAGATCATCTGCGAGGCAACAGAAGTCGACGGTGTTCCCCCTGTTGGGGAGCAGGTCGTGCGAGAACTGGACCATTCGCGCACGCAGCATCTGTTGGCCAAGGGCGCCGCGGGGGAAATCACGGGTTACTTGAACCTGACACCGGAGATGGCCGAGTTGGTGGTGGCGCCGGACGCCCGCCGGCAGGGCATCGGTACGGCAATGATCGGAGCCGCCTTGCAGAGAACGGCCGGGCGCAGCCGATTCTGGGCGCACGGCACGCTGGCCGCCGCGGAGGCGGCCGCGGCCGCGCTCAGACTCAGCCCGGTGCGTCGGCTGTTACGGATGCGGCGCCCGCTGGGGAAGTCCGGCGCGCGGAGTGTCAATGCTGCCGCTATCCCCGACGGGGTGCGGATTCGCACCTACGCCGGACCGGGAGACGACGCCGAACTCCTGCGGGTCAACAACGCGGCCTTCCGCTGGCACCCCGAGCAGGGTGGCTGGACCGGCTCCGAAATCGCCGAACGAAAGGGTGAGCCGTGGTTCGACCCCGACGGGCTGTTCTTGGCCTTCGATCAGACCGGCGAGCGATTGTTGGGCTTTCACTGGACCAAGGTGCACCCCGATAAGCCCGGCGTCGGCGAGGTCTATGTCGTCGGCGTCGATCCCGCAGCCCAGGGGACCGGGTTGGGGCGGGCATTGACCGCGGTCGGGATGGGCTGGCTGGAGCAACGACTGGCCGACACCGCCGAGCCCACCGTCATGCTCTACGTCGAATCTGACAATACTGCGGCGGTGCGCACCTACGAGAGTTTGGGCTTCGCCGTCTACGGAACCGACACCGCCTACGCGCTCACGACATCGTGAGTCTGCGCCGGCGCCCCACCGCTCATCGAGCGGTTTCCCCTGAATCAGCGGGTGCTTCGGCGGGCGGTCGTCCGGCGAAGCGCCCTCTGAGGGCCAGCGAGACGTATACCAAAGCCACCAGGACCGGGACTTCGATCAGTGGTCCCACGACGCCGGCCAGCGCCTGACCGGATGTCGCCCCGTAAGTGGCGATGGCAACGGCGATGGCCAACTCGAAGTTGTTACCGGCCGCGGTGAACGCCAGGGTGGTGGTGCGCTCGTAGCCCAGACCGATCGCGGCTCCGACGAGGAAGCCGCCGCCCCACATGATGGCGAAGTAGGCCAGCAGTGGCAGTGCGATGCGTGCGACATCCCACGGCCTGGAAATGATCTGGTCGCCCTGCAGCGCGAAGAGGATGACGATCGTGAACAGCAGGCCGTACAGCGCCCACGGCCCGATTATGGGGAGGAAGCGCGACTCATACCACTGCCGTCCCTTGGCTCTCTCGCCGAACCGGCGGGTCAGATAGCCGGCCAGCAAGGGTATGCCGAGGAAGATGAGAACGGACTTGGCGATCTGCCACACCGAGGTGTCGATGGTGGTCTGCTCCAACCCCAGCCAGCCGGGCAGCACGGACAGGTAGAACCAACCCAGCGCCGCGAACATGACGACCTGAAAGACCGAATTGATCGCGACCAACACTGCGGCGGCCTCCCGGTCGCCGCACGCAAGGTCGTTCCAGATGATCACCATTGCGATGCATCGGGCGAGGCCGACGATGATCAGGCCGGTGCGGTACTCGGGTAGATCGGGAAGCAGCAGCCAGGCCAGCGCGAACATCAGCGCCGGACCGAGGATCCAGTTCAGGAACAGCGAGGCCAGCAGAAGTCTGCGGTCACCGGTGACGGTGTCGAGACGGTCGTAGCGGACCTTGGCCAGTACCGGGTACATCATGATCAGCAGGCCGATCGCGATGGGCAGTGAGATCCCGTCGAGTTCGACTGCACTCAAGGTCTCGCCGAGGCCCGGGATCAGTCGGCCGAGCAGCAGTCCTGCAACCATCGCGACGCCAATCCACAACGGCAGCAACCGATCCAGCGTGGACAGCTTGGCTACGACAGTGCTGTGAGTGTCGGCCGGGGCGCTCATCGAATGGTCTCGTCGCTGTCGCTGTCGCTGTCGCTGTCGCTGTCGCTGTCGCTGTCGCTGTCGCTGTCGATT
>JAHZIT010000003.1 GCA_022601275.1 Actinomycetes bacterium | reverse complement strand
GCCGATGCGCGGAGGCGCGCTGTTCGTCTGTTTCATGACGTCATCCTGTCAGCCATGGGTAACCGAGTAGGCGGAACCCGGCCCGTCCACCTCCCCAACATTGCGCGCCCCTCACGCGGGTGCTCCGGTGAAGGTTGACACACTGAGCCAATGGCACAGATAACCCTGCATGGAAATGCGATCAACACCGTCGGAGAACTACCCGCTGTCGGATCGCCGGCGCCCGGATTCACCCTTGCCGGCGCCGATCTCGGTCCGGTCACCGCCGACCAGTTCCGCGACAAGCCTCTGCTGCTGAACATCTTCCCATCAGTGGACACTCCGGTCTGCGCGGACAGCGTGCGGACATTCAATGAACGTGTCGCCGCGAGCGGGGCCGCCGTGCTGTGTGTCTCCAACGATCTCCCTTTCGCACAGAAGCGGTTCTGCGGCATGGAGGACATCGAGAATGTGACCACCGCGTCGGCATTTCGCGCCACCTTCGGCAATGACTACGGCATCACCATCGTCGACGGCCCGATGGCAGGGCTGCTCGGCCGTGCAGTTGTGGTGATCGGGGTTGACGGCAACGTGGCCTACACGGAGCTGGTGCCCGAGATCGGGCAGGAGCCCGACTATGAAGCGAGCTTGACCGCGCTCAACATGTGAGCCGGCACACACCCTAGAGGGCCGATCGCGCCCATAGATCACCGTTCGATTCCGGTACCGCATCTCCTTGATTCACCGTCCTGCGACGACCCTGGTTGGCCTGAATGGATGGTGTAGAAGTGGTCATAGTGACTGTTGTTAATCACTGAGTCCAGCGCTAACTCCGGTGCTGGCATCTGGGAAACGGTGGTAGTGCAATGCGACGCGTCCTTGTCCTCGTAATCGGTCTCGTCCTACTGGTGGCGACGCCTGGCCTCGCGACCGCTGACATCACGCGGTCGGCGGCAAATCAAAAGGCCGTCGAACTCGTGATCGCCCGCGCTCTCTCCCAACGCGGCGTCCCGTTCGCCTACGGCGGTGGCGACGCGGCGGGTCCGAGCAAGGGCACCGTCGAGGTGCCACAGACAGATGATGCAGCTCCGCTCGAACAAGCTGCCGGTGAGGCCGCCCCTCTCGACCTGGTGCCCGGGCTGAATCTGCCCGGCCTCAATCCGGACGCGGGTATCCCCGAGCCCGAGCCACGCCGGGTCGAGGTCGTCGGCTTCGACTCTTCCGGCCTCGTGGTCTATGCGTACGCCGGCGCGGGCGTAAAGCTGCCGCGCTCATCGGGCGAGCAGTACAAAGTCGGCCAGAAGGTCCTGCCGAGCCTCGCGTTGCCGGGTGATCTGCTGTTCTACGGCCCCGAGGGGACTCAGAGTGTGGCGTTGTTCATCGGCGACGGAAAGATGGTCGAGACCACCGATGCGGGTGTGGAAGTCTCGCCGGTCCGAACCAAGGGCATGACTCCCTACCTGGTTCGCATCATCGCCTGAGGTCCGACACCTCACCAGACGGCGCGGAGTCCGCGCCGTCTGGATTGCGTTGTGCTGCAATCAAGCACCGGACCCGAGTATCGCGCGGCTGATTCCGCACAATGTTCCTATGCCGGGCAGCAAACTGTTCTGCGGTGTGGTCGAACCTATCTCGGGTGCCGGCATTTAATTGCCAGGTTCTCATCCCTCGCGCTCGCTGATCGTGATAGGACAGTGATCACGCGTGACCGGAGGCGGCAAGTCTGCTTTGCAGAGCCCATGCCGCCGCCGCTGCGTCGGAATAGAGCTGTCAACCCGGAGGCCTGATACACCACAAATATTGCGGGATCGACAGGTCCGACTTAATCTCGTTTCGGGCCAACCGCAAGGTAACCAGACCTGTGGCCAACCTACGACAAGGACCACAAGTGCGCGGAATACTCGCTATCGCAGGATCCGTAGCGGTGATGGCTGCGGGCGCAATCGCAGCGCCGCAAGCGGCGTTGGCAGCAAATGTCCGCACAATTGAGGGATATACCGCCGGCGGCAAGCTGGACTGGGATATGAGTGAGATCTTTCAGGGCGCATACTGCTCGGCCGAGTCGGGCAACACCTGCACGCCGGTCGAGTACCTGTCAGGCACCCCGGTGGTCGGAGAATTCAGTGGTCTGACGGCGCTCACGGTGGCCCTCTGGTTGGCACCGTCACCGACAACGGTGGTGGGCTTCTCGCAGGGGTCGGTTGTTGCGACCGAGTGGCTTCGCGTCAACGAAGGCAGATGGGGCGCTCCCTCCGAGGAGGATCTGACGTTCGTCCTTGTCGCGAACCCGCTCCGCAAGCACGGCGGCGTGCGCCCGGTCTACGACATAGACGAGCCCACGCCCGATAGCCGGTACGGAATCCTGGACATCGCCATCGAGTACGACGGTGTCGCAGATGTTCCCGACAATCTGTTCAATCTTCTCGCGGTTGCGAACGCGCTCGCCGGCGCCCAGCACGTACACATCTACGGCTACAGCGACGTCGACCTCGCAAACTCCGAGAAGCTGGTCTGGCAGGAGGGGGACACCACCTACGTCCTGATCCGCAACGAGAACATTCCGCTCCTGCAACCGCTGCGAGACATCGGCCTCGGATCGCTGGCGGACCTCATCAACGATCCACTCAAGGCGATAATCGACTCCGGTTACGACCGCAATTACTCCGGATTGGTGGACCCGGCCGACCATGCCGAGGCCTTGCAGCAGTTTTCATCGCTCGACACCGGGCCCAGCGCAGCTGCGGCAATCGCCGATCCGCCGTCCCCAGCAGCGGCCGAGTCGGCCCAACAACAAGCTGAACCGAACCTGCCGGGTGCAGCGGCAAGCTCACAGACCCCTGAGTCAAGCGAACCACCGGCTGCCGAACTGAAGGCTGAGGATCCGTCGACCCAACCCGCCGCTGAGGATCCGGCGGCTGCCGATCCCACAGCAGAGGATCCGACCGCTTGGGATTCGACCGCTGAGGATCCGACTGCTGAGGATCCGACTGCTTGGGACCAGGCGGCGACCGCCGAAACTGACGAGCAGTCACTAGACGGCGAAACTGAGACTTCGACAGCCGATGCCGACATCGAGAGCGAGATCGAGAGCGAGATCGAGAGCGACATCGAGAGCGACATCGAGAGCGAGATCCAGAAGGAAGAGAACGACACCGCCCCGAACGCCGAGCGCTCGGGTAACGGTAGCGACGCCGGGTCCGAGTCAACCTCGGAATCCGATGAGACGGGATCGTCACACGGGGCAGATGCCGACGGGCAGGACAGCGCGTCCGCCGCCCCGAGCGGCGAATCGAACTCTACGTCGGAATCCTCAGACGAGTAGTTCGCAGCAACGGCCCGGACGTGGCTAAGAAATCCTATTTCGCGCGGATCGGCCTGGCGTGGCAGGTGAGGGGAGAAGCGCTGGTGCACAGTGAAATCACCGGTTGCGACGCGCGTTGCGCACAGGAGCAATCGACGAATGTCGCCCAACTTGACCGAGGGCGCCGCCCCTAAACTGCACACATGACAAGCGGTAAGAGCCGGGACCTCCCCGTGGGCGACGGCCTGTTGAAGGTCGAGGACTGCCTCGATGCCGACGGCGGTGTTGTGCTGCCGCCCGGCGTCAACCTGATCTCGTTGATCGATCGCAACATCGCCAATGTCGGTGAGGCGATCGCATACCGCTATCTTGACTTCACCGGGCCTGCGGCCGGTCGCGCGGTGGAGATGACCTGGAACGAACTCGGCGTTCGCCTGCGGGCGATCGGCGCCTGCGTCCAGCGCGTGACCGCTCGCGGTGATCGAGTGGCGATTCTGGCGCCCCAGGGTCTGGATTACGTCGCCGGCTTCTTCGCCGCCATCAAGGCCGGGGCCATCGCGGTGCCCTTGTTCGCTCCCGAGCTTCCGGGACACACTGAGCGCCTCGACACTGCGCTGCGGGATGCACGTCCTGCGGCCCTGCTGACCACCGCCGCGGCGCGCGGCAGCGTTGAGGCCTTCCTGGAAGACAGGCTCGGTGGGCAATGCCGACCAGAAGTGATCGTGATCGACGAGATCCCCGACTCCGCCGCCGGTGAGTTCGTCGGCGCCGCCATCGAGGCCGATGATGTCTCCCACCTGCAGTACACCGGTGGCGCGACGCGTCCACCGGTAGGCGTCGAAATCACCCACCGTGCGGTGGGCACGAACCTCATGCAGATGATCCTGTCGATCGACCTCCGCGACCGGAACAACCACGGTGTCAGCTGGCTGCCGCTGTACCACGACATGGGTCTGTCGATGATCGGATTTCCTGCGGTGTACGGCGGCCATTCCACCCTGATGTCACCGACGGCGTTCGTCCGTAGGCCGCTGCGCTGGATCGAAGCGCTATCCGCCGAGTCGAAGATCGGCCGAGCAGTAACTGCGGCGCCCAACTTTGCTTACGACTGGACGGCGCAACGCGGAGTGCCCGCGCAGGGGTCGGGGATCGACCTGACCAACGTGGTCACGATTATCGGCTCTGAGCCAGTCAGCATCGAGTCGATCACCACATTCACCGACGCGTTCGCACCGTTCGGCCTGCCCCGCAACGCCTTCAAACCGTCCTACGGTATTGCCGAGGCCACTTTGTTCGTCTCGACCATCGCGCCCACGGCTCAGGCGCAGGTCGTGTACTTCGACCGCCAGCTGCTTGCCGGCGGGCAGGCCGTCCGTGTCCAGCCCGACGATCCGCAGGCAGCCCCGCACGTGTCCTGTGGCCAGGTCGCCCGCAGTCTGCGGTGTGCGATCGTCGACCCAGAGACCGCGGCCGAGCTCTCCGACGGCCAGGTTGGTGAAATCTGGTTGCAGGGCAGCAACATCGGCCGGGGCTACTGGGACCGGCCGGAGGAAACCCGCCGCACTTTCGGCGCTCACATCAGCTCGACGTTGCCCGAGGGCAGCCATGCCGCCGGCGGCGTCGGCGAAACATGGCTGCGGACAGGAGACCTCGGCCTCTATCTGGACGGCGAGCTGTTCGTCACCGGACGCATCGCCGACATCGTGACAGTCGACGACGTACATCACTATCCGCAGGACATCGAGGCCACTGCCGCTGAGGCATCGCCGCTCATCCGGCGGGGTTATGCTGCGGCCTTCGCGGTGGGCGGGGATGAGGGCCAGAGCCTCGTCGTGGTCGCCGAGCGGGCCACCGGTACTGCGCGCATCGATCCGTCGTCGGCGATCGAGACGATCAAGGACACCGTGCTGCGCAGGCACGGTGTCCCGGTCGCCGATGTGCGCATGGTGCCTGCCGGCTCGATTCCACGCACCACCAGCGGCAAACTGGCCCGTCGCGCGTCCCGTGCCGCCTACCTCGACGGCATGTTCGACTGACCGGCTCAGGCCAGCGGCGCAACGCCGGCGATGCTGAACATCAGCACCAGCCCCGGCAGCAGATTGGTCACCTGGTGAGCGACGATGCTCGCGGTCAGATTGCCGGCGTACAGCCGCGCCAAACCGATCGGGAGCGCCACCACCAACAGCAGTGGCGCCCTTGACCACTCAAGGTGTGCGACCGCGAAGACCACGGTGGTGACGATCAGCGCCACCCACCGCCCCCAGCGCCAGTCCACCGCACCCCAGAGCATGCCGCGATAGACGACCTCCTCGCAAAACGGAGCGACGAGCACAATGACGATGAACACGAGGACCGCCGACGCCCACGTCCCTCGGACGTCGCCGAACACATCACCGGCGGCGGAGCCCGCATCGTCTCCGACGATCGAACCCCACAAGGCTGCGGCGGGAAGTGCAATGACCAGGCCGCCAATTCCGAACAGAGCGCCCAAGCCCGCGCCGCGCCGGGACCACTGCAACTTCAGGTCGGCGCGCGGCCCGTTTCCCCGCAGCGTTGTGATGAGGATCGCCAACCCGGCCGCGAGGACGGTCGGCGCCGCCACGATCAGAATCACCGAAGAGAACGCAACGGACCCTTGACCGCCGAACAGGAGCGTAAGCAGCAGCGCCGACACCAGGTAGACCAGCTCGACGACCAAGAAGGCGCCCAGCCCCCAGCGATGCGGGCGCGGCTGCAGTTCGGCGTCCACACCCGGGGACGTTAGTCCATCAGCTGACGGTGACGAGCGGGCTGATCACGTCTCGGACGAACTGGGTGATGTTGGTCGACGGGTTCAGGTCCGGGAAGCTCACCGTGGCCAGTATGTTGGCGCCCGCGTCGGCGAAGATCCCGTCTGCGCGTTCCTGGTGCGAGGAGGAGGTCACCAGGATGATTCCCGAAGCACCCGCCTCCTCGGCCAGCGGCACTGAGAATCTCGCGTTCTGCTCTGTGCTGCTGGATCGCTCCTCGAGGATTATCCGCTCGCGGGGAGTTCCGTAAAGACGAAGCATCTTGCCCATTTGCTCCGCCTCGGTGTTGCCGTTGCGCGGATTGCCGCCGGTCACGATGATGGGCGCTTGCGGGAACATCTGCGCAACCGCTAGCGCGGCCAGAACCCGAGTGTGCAGAATCCAGCGCATCGTGCCATCAGGTTTGAGTCCGTAGCCGAGCACGACGATCGCCGGCTTCGAG
>JAHZIT010000043.1 GCA_022601275.1 Actinomycetes bacterium | reverse complement strand
TGCCTGTGAGGGTGAGCGCGAGCACGGCGATCAGCGCCGCCGCCGAGCGGCCCAAGAGCACGCCCCGACGGTGACCGGCACGTTTGGGCCGGCTGCGGTGGGGCGCTGGCGGCCCCGCCAAGTTCGGCAGGTCCGGGGTGGGCGCCGCTATCACCGGGAGGATCGTCGTGTCGACGTCGTCCGTTTCTGGATAGGGTTCTGGTTCTGGTTCCGCGCGATGGCGCCGCGGTTGCGGCAGCGGGCCATCACCGTTGATCTTGGCGATCAGGTCGGCGACTGTGACCGCTGAGCCTGGCGATGGGTGGGTCGATCGGTTACGCCTGTCGCCGTCGGCTCTGGCACGGGCTTTGTCATGGCCGCCGGGTAGGGGACGACCAGGAGTGGCGCGACCGCCGTCACCCATGTTCGTACCGGCCTTCCAGCTCCCGAACGCCTCTCGCAGCGTTCCTGCGGTTCGTGCGTGTCGTCGCGGTCTCGGCACTCCACAGGTGCCGTCTGCCTGCTAACTGTCTAACGCTCGCTCCGGCTTCGCCACCGGAAGCCGGACAATTAATAGGTCATCGTACTAAGACATCCTGAGAAACAGCCAGCCGAGCCGGGTGCGCGGGGGTGGCCGCGGGCTCGCGGATGCTCCTCAAATACGTTCAATATGTTTTCTGTACTGCCCAGTTCAGCCGCCTGAATGCAGCGCGTCTGCCCCGACAGGCACCGTACAGTCGTTGGGGTCGTTGAGCCAACCCTCGGGAAGCGCCACCGCTGCCGCTGAGCCCTGACGTCCCCGGGGGCCGTTTCCCGCTGGCGGGAAGGGTATGTCGGGGTCCAGCTGCCCGAGCAGATCCTCCAGCTCAGAAACTGTCTTGACCAGTGCCAATGACCGCCGCAGGTCGGCTCCGGCGGGGAACCCGTGCAAGTACCACGCGACATGCTTTCGGATGTCGCGCATTGCTTTGTCCTCCCCGAAGTGTGCGGCAAGGAGTTCGCCGTGCCTACCGATGATCGTCGCCACCTCGCCGAGCCTGGGCGGGGTGGCCGGCGACTCCCCGCTGAAAGCGGCGGAGAGTTCGGCGAACAGCCACGGCCGGCCCAGGCAGCCCCGGCCGATCACGACGCCGTCGCAGCCCGTCACGGCCATCATGGCCAGCGCGTCTTGGGCGTCGAAGATGTCGCCGTTTCCGAGTACCGGTATGTCGGTGACGTGCGCTTTGAGTGCGGCGATCTGCCCCCAGTCGGCGGTTCCGGAGTAGCGCTGCGCGGCGGTGCGTGCATGCAGGGCGACCGCCGCTGCACCTTCCTCGGCCGCGATGCGCCCGGCATCAAGATGGGTGTGGTGGTCCTCGTCGATGCCGATTCGGAACTTCACCGTGACGGGTATGTCGGAGTCTTGCGTCGCGGCGACCGCAGCCCTGACGATCTGAGCGAACAAACGTCTCTTGAACGGTAGGGCGGCCCCGCCGCCCCGCTTGGTCACCTTCGGTACCGGGCAGCCGAAATTCATGTCGATGTGGTCGGCCATGCCCTCGTCGGCGATCATCTTCGCCGCCGCATAGGTGTTCTCGGGGTCGACGGCGTAGAGCTGAAGTGACCTCGGTGACTCATCCGGCGCGAAGGTCGTCATGTGCATGGTGACGGGATGGCGCTCGACGAGGGCGCGCGCGGTGACCATCTCGCACACATAGAGACCGCTCACGGTTCCGGCGCGGGCCAGCTCGAGTTCGCGGCACAGTGCGCGGAATGCGACGTTGGTCACCCCCGCCATCGGGGCCAGCACGACCGGGCTGCGCAGTGCCAGCGGCCCGATCCGCAGAGCAGCCTGCGCTGATGAGCCGCCTGCGCGCAGGGCAGGTTGTGCCGCCACGGGCGTGGTGGAAGTCAACGGGTTGCTGAGGTACCGACCAGTAGATTCTTGGCGGCCTTCTTCTCGGCGACCTGTGCCAGACGCTCGAGCCGCCGCTGCTTGGCCACCTCGAACTTGTCGACGGTCTCCTGTAGCTCCTCGACCAGGACGCCGAGGTCATCGCGCATCCGTGCCGCCTCGCCGGTGAAGTCCTCACGCTCGAAGATGCGCCACTTCTTGAGTACCGGCGCCACGATGTCATCGAGGTGGATGCGCGGATCGTAGACACCGCCAGAGGCGATGACGACGGCCCTGCGCCGAAAGTCCGGGATGGTGTAGCCGGGCATCTTGAAGTTGCGCAACACCTTGTGCAGGGACTTCATCGCCTGATTGGGGGCGATCTCGAAGCCGGCTTCGGACACGTCACGATAGAAAATCATGTGCAGGTTCTCGTCGGCCGAGACCCGCTGCAACAGCTGATCGGCGACGGTTTCGTCGCACGCCTTACCGGTGTTGCGGTGCGAGACGCGGGTGGCGAGCTCCTGGAACGTCACATAGATCACCGAATCGAAAAGGCAACCGGCGAAAAGGTCGACATCACCCTGGTCGCCCTGATCGTTCTGGCCCGGGCTGAAGCCGCGAGTCATCTGTTCGACGCGCAACTGCTCGAGTTCGATGGGGTCGAATTCCCGGGTGACGACGAGGTAATCGCGCAGCGCGATGCCGTGGCGATTCTCCTCGGCGGTCCACCGGTTCACCCAGAAGCCCCAGGGGCCGTCCATACCGAAGTTCATCGCGATCTCGCGGTGGTAGGACGGCAGGTTGTCCTCGGTGAGCAGGTTCACGACCATCGCGACGCGCGCGACCTCGGAGAGTTTGGACTGGTCGGGGTCCCAATCCTGGCCGCCGAGCGCGTAGAAGTTCTTGCCGTCGGACCACGGAATGTAGTCGTGCGGGTTCCAGTCCTTGGACATCCGCATGTGGCGATCGACGTACTGCTCGACGACTGGCTCGAGCTCGGTCAGCAGTTGCAGGTCGGTCAGGTCTTGCGACACGACACCTCCCAATTTATCTGTACCTAATGGTTGCACTCAATATATCTGTGTACGCCGGTGACATTCAAGCCAGCGCGCCGCAGTTGAACGCAGCGGCCCGCCGGCCGCTACCGGGCCGCGCCGCTGAGCAGTAACTCGACACAGTGGTCGATGAACTGTTCCCGCGTGGCGGTCAGTCGACCGTCAAGGTATGCGGTGAACAGTGCGCTCAGCGCCCCGATGAGGCCGGTGGCGACCATCGCCTGGACGGTGGAGTCGGTGATGCGGGTGAGCTTTCGCTGCAGCAACTCGATGAAGCTGGGCATCCACTCGGCGCCTGAATGTGCCAGTACCGGCTCCGCTTCGGGGGCAAGCAGCAGAACCCGTCCACGCGCCGGGTCGTCGACCATCAACGCTACGAATTTTTCGACTGCGTCACGGGGGCTTTCGGACTTCATCAGCGTCGACATCGCTGTGTTGCAGACGTGGTCGTAGACCGCTGCGACGTAATCGTCACGATCGGTGAAGCTCTCGTAGAAGTAGCGCTCGGTGAGCCCGGCGGTCCGGCAGGCCGCGCGGACGGTCAGGGCCGGGCCACCATGGTTGCCCAGCAGGGCGACGCCCGCGGTGATCAGTTCGTCGCGGCGGAGTACCTGGCGGTCCTGCAACGGAACACCTGACCATCGGCCGCGTCGTTGACCGGACGCCACATCCCTCCTAGGCTTGAGTGACAACGTTCGTAGTCAGAATCGTTCGTAGTCAAAATACCGTGTGGTGGACTGACATGTTCAGGGGAAGGACGCCGGTTGACTCAAGATACGTCCGAAACCTCTGCGCAGACCAGCGGATCTGCCGCGCCTCCGGCAATGGCGGCGGGCTGCCCGGTGGGGCCGGGGGGATATGACGCGCCGCCGCAGCCGCTCGGTCCGGACTCGCTGACGTGGAAGTACTTCGGCCGGTGGACGGGGATGCTGCAGGGTCCGTGGGCCGGCTCGATGCAGAACATGCACCCGCAACTGGGTGCGGCAGTACAACAGCACTCGATTTTCTTCCTGGAGCGAATGCCACGGCTCTACCGGTCGGTGTATCCGATCGGCGGTGTGGTGTTCGACGGTGACCGCGCCCCGAAGACCGGCGCGCAGGTCCGCGACTACCACATCGGCATCAAGGGCGTCGATGATCAGGGCCGCCGCTACAGCGCGCTGAACCCCGACGTCTTCTACTGGGCGCACGCCACCTTCTTCAAGTCCACGCTGCTGGCCGCGGAGTGGGTCGGCGGCGGACTCACCGAGGCGCAGAAGCGCCAACTGTTCGACGAGCACATCCAGTGGTATCGGATGTACGGAATGAGCATGCGGCCGGTCCCGAAGACCTGGGAGGACTTCCAGGCCTACTGGGATCACATGTGCCGCAACGTGTTGGAGAAGAACTGGGCCGCTTGTGAGGTACTCGATCTGTCTGGCATGCCCAAGCACCCATCGCTGGAGTGGATGCCGGACTGGCTGTGGCGACTCAACGTCATCGGGATGCAGCGATTCTTCAACTTCGCCACCGTAGGGCTGTTCGATCCGTCGGTGCGTGAGTTGATGGGCTACAGCTGGTCACCCCGCCAGGAGCGGCTTCACCGGCTCTTCGGCGCCGCGGTCTACCGGACAACCAAGCTGCTGCCCAAGCGCATGCTGATGCACCCGAGGAAGCGCTCGGCCTGGGACCGTGCCCACGGGCGTCTGCCCGCAGACTCGCCGTTGGTGGAAACCCCGGCCCGCAATCTCCCGCCAGTCGAGTATCGCGACAACCCGCACTACTACAGCCCCAAGGTTTGAGTACAGCCCCAAGGTTTGAGTACAGCCCCAAGGTTTGAG
>JAHZIT010000042.1 GCA_022601275.1 Actinomycetes bacterium | reverse complement strand
TCCTTCCAGTCGAATTCGGTGACGTCCATCTCGAAACCGGCCGAGATCGTTGCGTGCAGGAAATTCTCCTCGTGCCAGCGCAGCATCTCGCGCATGTGCTTGGCCATGTGCTTGATTCCGAGTTCGGGCGTCGATCCCGACGGGCCGTAGAGGCGTAGCGGGTGCCACCGTCCGGACCAGGCGGTGAACGGATACATGTAAGGCAGGTCAGCGTAGTGGTCGCCGTGTAGGTGGCTGATGAAGATGTCGTTGATGAACATCGGTGGCACCTGCATCGCCAGTGCGTTCTTCACGCTGCCGTTGCCCATGTCGAAGAAGAACCGGCGCGGTTGGGGTTTGCCGTTGCCGCACTCGACGAGGATGCAGGTGCCGGCCTGGGTGCGGGTGGGCGGCCACGGCGTGCTGCCCAGGATGCTGATGCGCATCTCGCCCTCGGGCAGGATCTCCGTCCCAGGTGAATAGAAGTTCCGGTTGTTGATCGATGTCATCGGCCGGTAGTAGTCGGGCAGGCTGATGCCGCCACCGGGCCGGCGGCCGTAGGGATTGTTCGGCTGGGTCATTGGTACTCCTTTGGGGCCGACAGGCTCGGGCACACGCAACCCGCCACAATTTTGGGTGTTCAGCACGCCATTTGGGTCTTCACACGGCGGGCAGGTCAGCGTCCAGCATGGCCGACCCGTCCCATGGAGACTATCCAGATTCGGAACGAGATGTTCAGGAAGGAGGTGTTCAGCAGGCGCGCTGCAGCGTCTCGTTGGGCGGTTCTCCGAAGACCCGACGGTATAGCCCGGCAAACCGGCCCAAGTGCCAGAATCCTCGGCGCAAAGCCACCTCGGTGACGGTGGTGTCCGCGGGGTGTGCCAGTCGCAGGTCGCGGCGAGCGCGATGGAGGTTGCGAGCCCGGAAGAACACCGACGGCGACACGCCGAACTCCCTGCCGAAAGCCGCCCGGATCCACCGTTCGGTCACATCCACGGAGGCGGCCAGCGCGGAAACCCGCGGACTCGGGCCGATCTGGTCTGCGGCGTCGAGACAGGAACGGACGATCTGCGCCGACGCCGTCAATCGGGGTTCTCCGGCGGCCGGTGCCGAGAGGGCGTCGTCCAGCGTCGCCCGCAAATCGGCTTCCATGGCCGGGAGCAACTCCGACGTCACGCCGCCGCTGAGGAGCCTCTCGGAGACCATCCTCAACAACAGACCCAACCGCGCGACGTCGTCGCCTTCACGAACGGTGACGCCGTCGGTTGGTTCGACACCGGTCCGGTCGACGGGGATGGTGATGGCGGCAAAGTTGGGCGGCCGCCGGGCCGCACCTCCGTGTTCGGATCCAGGCGGGTAACGCCACAGGGAACGCGGATCGAGTTCGACACCGTTCCACGAACCCTCGGCTTGAGTGAGAGGGACAGCGATGACCTCGGTGCCTGGACTCGCCTCGCCGAACGTGACCACGGGAAAGTCGAATGCGCCAACGCTCGTCGACAAATCACCCAACCTCAAGCCTGCGACGGTGACCTTGCCGCCGCTGCCGGTGAGCCGGGCCGCTTCCAGCGGCATACCTTCGACGGCGTCCTCGATGACCGAGATATCGGTTCCGCGCAGCACAGTCGCCGGAACCGACCGGCCCGGTTCCACGCTATCGATGTGGCAGAACACGACTCAAACCTACGGGATCAGTTGGGTCGAGTTCCGATTCCGGATAGCGTCGGGTGCGCACATTGAATTGGGCGTCAACCGGCCCGAGGTCGGCAAGATCACCCGATCGGCGGCCCAGCAGTTATCACAGGCGTCCCTCCACCAGCCGGTATCACCGGCGCACCCGGAGGCGACGGCGCTGCAGCAATAATCGGAGGCCCACCGGCAGCCGGTATCACCAACTGGCCAGCTTGAACTCCGCATGGTGCCGCTTGGTCGCCGGGACAGTTGGGGTCGGCCTGACTCACGGGCGACAGTGCCAATCCGGCCCCCAGTAGCGAACTGAGCGCAAGAGTGCTTACCGCGCCACGGCACAGGGCCGAAACTCTTCCTCTGCCAGCATTATTCATGCATGTAATATACGCCGCTCGCCCATCATCTGAGCTGTGAGAATGGTCACCGGCGGGCATCGGGCCTCGACCCGCCGCAGTCTCAGATCTTCGACGCTGACCGGCGAAATGCTGGACGCGGCCCGAAATGCTCTTCCACCAAGGGCATTACGACTCAGGCGACCCTCTAACGAGGCGCCGCATGATTCTTGTGGCGACACAACTCCAGCCGGCCAGCTTGACGTCGGAATAGAGGCAGGTAGTTCTGATTATGTTGTAGGACAGGGGTTTACGCGATTATTCGCCCCGTCGCGCTCGGTAGAGCCGCAACTTATCAGCTACGCCACGCAAACGTCGGGAGCCGGCGTACGACCAGGCGATGCCCGCGGCGTCGGCGATCGTCTCTCGCGCCGATTCCTCGACCAACACCGCTCCAGGCCGCGCCACACCGGTCACCCGGCTGGCTAAATTGATCGGCTTACCGAACCAGTCACCACTACGATTCGCGGCCGAGCCGAAAGCGATTCCCACCCGCAGCCGGGGAAAGTCGTCCTCGGCCGCAGCCGCGTCGAGGAGATCGAGAACCGTCTCCAGCAGCACGGCCGGGTCAGGACACACCAGCATCACCGCATCGCCGATCTCCTTGACGACGCGCACGGGCGGATTGACGACATCTCGTGCCAGATCGCCGAGCCGGTTGGCGACTTTCTGCAGGTCCTCTGGCGGCAGGGCCTCCCCCAACTGCGTGAACCCGACCAGATCGGCGAATGCCGCCGCCACTTTGCGTGCGCCGGGCAGCGATCCGGTAGCACGTTCGGCGCGGTTGGTCGCCTCGGTTTCGAGGTCGTGGTGCAGCTGCAGCAACAGCAGGTCTTGCATTATCGGACCGATCAGCGGAAGTGCCGCCCGGGTGAAGTTCTCGGATGCCTGCGCGAGTTCAAGTTCGGTCGCACCGGGCCGCAGGATCGCCCCGAGCGCACCGCGCCGCATCCCCTGCGCCGCGCGGGCGAGGCCCTCGGCGAGCACCCGCACAATCTGGATCGCCTGTTCCTCGTCGATGCTCAGCTCAACCAGCGACTTGAAGCGTGCCGCAGCGTCGCCGATGAGAGGCGGCAGGACAGCGGCATCGACGTCGTCGATGCGCGGGAGTCCCATGGCGCGCTGCAGCCGCTGTAATAAGTCCAGGTCGACCCCTGTCTTCTCACATACCTCGCGTGCAGACTCAAAGTCGCCGTCGCTGCCGACGGCGCGGTTGGAGGTCAACAGGACGGGTGAATCGCTGGACCTTATCTCGTCGATGGTGAAGCCGCGGGAAAGAAGCCACCCGATCAGTTCGGCGCGTTCTCGCCGCGCATCGCCCTCCAGTCCGTCGAGCAATCCCAAAGCATCGACGTCCACGTCGGCGGCCACGTCGCCAACCTACATCGGTTGATATCAGGCAGACGCCTGATTCAGCCGGATTCCACGCCACGGAGGAAGCTCGCGCCGCCCCGTGAATGCCCGTGCCGACGCTGTCCACGAAATCCCAAGTCGCAGCGGGCAAGCCGAGAAAACCCGCACCGCGGCGCCGACGTGTTCGTACATGAGTGTCACGCCCAGTCGCCCGGGTATCGATCGAGCCTGCCACCGTGTTGCTTCGGCGTTCATGTCGGCCATAAGGGCATCCTGCTACGAGCCTCCGGCTCTGCCGAAGGTTTTCGGGACTGGGCGCCGTGCGGCCCCTACTCTGGGCCGGCAGCCGATGGGCCCCAGCAACGGAGATCGAGTCCAATCGGCTGCGGCATGACGCTGAACTGCAAGAACACTGGTGGGCGCGGACGGTATCGAACCGCCGACCGCTGGTGTGTAAAACCAGAGCTCTACCACTGAGCTACGCGCCCGATCCCGGGCAGGCTACACGCCGGTGAGGGGCCACCGGAAATCCGTGTCACCCTGTCCGAAGCGCCGCCAGCGCTTGTGCCCACACCGCCTGATCGCGGACTTCGCCGGGCTGCCTGCACTCGGCGAACCGAATGACTCCGGTGCGGTCCACCGCGAAGGTGCCCCGGTTGGCAAACCCGGTGTCCACGTTGAACACGCCGTAAGCCTGGCTCACCGCTCCGTGGGGCCAGAAGTCGGCCAACACCGGGAAGGTGAATCCGCGCTCGGTGGCCCACACCTTGTGGGTGGGCGACGGCCCCACGGAAATGGCCAGCGTGGCGGTGTCGTCGTTGACGAAGTCGGCCAGATTATCGCGGACTTCATCGAGCTCACGAGCACAGATGCTGGTGAAGGCGAGCGGGAAGAACACCAGCAGCACGTTCTTGGGCGTGCGGCTTGCCGCACCCAACGAACTGAGCGTCACCGGCTGGTTGTTCTGATCCTTGAGCGTGAAATCCGGTGCTTGGTGGCCGACAGCGAGCACTGCTAGTGCCGACTGGCGGCTTTGGATTTCGGCTGGACCAGGCGACTGGCGATCCAACCCCCCAGTGCGGCCGAGGACGTCTGCATCAAGCCTGCGGTCGGCGCAGACTCCGCGATCTCAGCGGGTTGCACATGCCCAGGCTTGCCGGTCTTAGGGGTGACCACCCAAATGACGCCGTCATCGGCGAGCGGAGTGATGGCGTCCATCAGCCTGTCGACGAGGTCTCCGTCCCCGTCGCGCCACCACAGCAATACGACGTCGACGACTTCGTCAGAATCATCGTCGATCAGTTCGCCGCCGCACTCGTCCTCGATATCGGCCCGGATGTCGTCGTCGGTGTCTTCGTCCCAACCCAACTCCTGCACGATCTGATCTTTTTGGATGCCCAGTCTGCGGGCGTAGTTCGGGGCGGCACCCGCCGAGACCACCTTCAGTCCTCCTTCAGTCAACGTCATTCGCTGCACACTGTGTTCGCGTCCTGTGGTCGCGTCGTCATGTTCGCGTCGTCATGTTCGCGTCCTATCGTCGCACGCCCGGCCGTGACAGTGGACGTGTGCTGGCCAGTTCACCGGAATGCCGCGTCGCATCGGTTCAATGCGGTGGTCTTGGAATCGTTGAGACGCGTGATCGCTGCGTTGAATTCTTCGGTTCCGTAATTGCCCGCGATCGCGCCCGCCACCACCCGCGCTGCGTCCACCCAGCTGTTGAGCGCATCCCGCAGATCCGGCGAAAGCGGATCCGAGACGGTGCCCGCCACCCGGTCGGCACTGAGGTTCAGTGCGTCCACCGCCGGACCGGCACTGTCACCCACATCGCCAGGATTGGCATTGAAGGCGTCCACGTAGGTGTTCACAGCGCCGATGGCATCCGCGCTGCTCGAGCTCATCGCCTCGCACGAGGTCTCGACGGCCTCCTTGGTCAACGATTCCTGGCGTTCGGACTCCCGCGCGCTAGAACTGGCGATGGATTCCTCGATCGACGCCGACACCGATGCCCGGTACAGGGGCGCTTCCCCCTGGGCCACCGCGACATCGCCGTCGGTGACCTTGGTACAGCCCACGATGATCATGGCCAGCAGGGCCAACGTGCCGGTGACAAATGCCGCGCCCTGCGCGCGGGGCACGGCCAGCCAACCCATCAGCACGGTGCAGACGTTACCGGGTTGCCCGACTATTCACACTGCCGTTGAAGTTGCCGATCGGCGGTTCCCCGCACTGGCCCCACGTTGCAGTGCGGATGGGGCAGGATGAGACGAGGATGTATTCCACCGCGCACGTAAGGAGCGCATGCATTTCCACCGCCTAACAAGGAGCGGAAGTTGACCACCGAGTTCGTGCGTCAGGATCTGGCCCAAAACTCCAGCAGTACAGCCGAACCCGATCGAGTTCGCGTTATTCGGGAAGGTGTCGCGTCGTATCTTCCGGACATCGACCCGGAGGAGACCGGCGAGTGGCTCGAGTCGTTCGACGGGCTGCTGGAGCGTTCCGGTCCTGCCCGTGCCCGTTACCTGATGTTGCGACTCTTGGAACGCGCAGGTGAACAGCGAGTCGCGATTCCGGCGCTGACGTCGTCCGATTACGTGAACACGATCCCGACCGAACTGGAGCCGTGGTTTCCGGGCGACGAGGACGTGGAGCGCCGCTACCGCGCCTGGATTCGGTGGAATGCCGCGATCATGGTGCACCGCGCCCAACGGCCCGGAGTCGGCGTCGGTGGCCATATCTCCACCTACGCCTCCTCGGCCGCCCTCTACGAGGTCGGGTTCAACCATTTCTTCCGGGGCAAGTCCCACCCGGGCGGCGGGGATCAGGTCTTCATCCAGGGGCATGCGTCGCCCGGCATCTACGCCCGTGCGTTCCTGGAAGGCCGCCTGTCCGCTGATCAGCTTGATGGGTTCCGCCAGGAACACAGCCACCCGGGCGGCGGTCTCCCGTCTTACCCCCACCCGCGCCTGATGCCCAACTTCTGGGAGTTCCCGACGGTGTCGATGGGTCTGGGCCCGATGAACGCCATCTATCAGGCCCGGTTCAATCACTATCTGCACGACCGGGGCATCAAAGACACAGCCGACCAACACGTGTGGGCGTTTCTGGGCGACGGCGAGATGGACGAGCCGGAAAGCCGCGGCCTGGCCCACGTCGCCGCGCTCGAAGGGCTCGACAATTTGACCTTCGTCGTCAACTGCAACCTGCAGCGCCTCGATGGGCCGGTGCGCGGCAACGGCAAGATCATCCAGGAGCTGGAGTCCTTCTTCCGTGGCGCAGGCTGGAACGTCATCAAGGTGGTGTGGGGCCGCGAGTGGGATGTCCTGCTACATGCGGATCGCGACGGCGCCCTGGTGAACCTGATGAACAGCACGCCCGACGGTGATTACCAGACCTACAAGGCCAACGACGGCGGCTATGTACGTGATCACTTCTTCGGCCGGGACCCCCGCACCAAGCAGTTGGTGGAACACCTGTCCGACACCGAAATCTGGAACCTGAAGCGCGGTGGCCACGACTACCGCAAGGTCCACGCCGCCTACCACGCCGCGATGGAGCACAAGGGCCAGCCGACGGTGATCCTGGCCAAGACCATCAAGGGCTACACGCTGGGCAAGCACTTCGAAGGTCGAAACGCCACCCACCAGATGAAGAAGCTTGCGCTACAGGATCTCAAGGACTTCCGCGACACGCAGCGCATCCCCATCAGTGATGAGCAACTCGAACAGGACCCGTATCTGCCGCCCTACTATCACCCCGGGCCCGAGGCGCCCGAGATCCGTTACCTGATGGACCGACGTCGCGCCCTCGGTGGGTTCCTGCCGGAGAGGCGCACCAAGACCAAAGCGCTGCCCCTGCCCGGCGAGGACGCCTACAAGGCCCTGAAGAAGGGGTCCGGCAACCAGGAAGTCGCGACCACCATGGCGATGGTCCGCACTTTCAAGGAATTGCTGAGGGACAAGAGCATCGGCCCGCGCATCGTTCCGATCATCCCCGACGAGGCCCGGACGTTCGGGATGGACTCGTGGTTCCCGAGCCTGAAGATCTACAACCGCAACGGGCAGCTGTACACGGCCGTCGATGCGGCGCTGATGCTCGCCTACAAGGAGAGCGAGTCGGGTCAGATCCTGCACGAGGGCATCAACGAGGCCGGTTCGACGGCGTCGTTCACGGCTGTGGGCACGTCTTATTCCACCCAAGACGAGCCGATGATCCCGGTCTACATCTTCTACTCGATGTTCGGGTTCCAGCGCACCGGCGACGGATTCTGGGCCGCAGCTGACCAGATGGCGCGCGGCTTCGTGCTGGGTGCGACGGCGGGGCGCACCACGCTGACCGGTGAAGGCTTACAGCACGCCGACGGTCATTCGTTGTTGCTGGCCGCCACCAATCCGGCCGTGGTGGCTTACGACCCGGCATTCGCCTACGAGATCGCCCACATCGTGGCGAGCGGACTGCAGCGGATGTTCGGCGAGGACCCGGAGAACGTCTACTTCTACATAACTATCTACAACGAGCCCTACGTCCAGCCCGCCCAACCCGACGGACTTGACGTGGCGGGACTGCTGCGCGGTATCTACCGCTACCGGTCGGCGCCGCAGGAGCGGTCCAACGTGGCCCAGATTCTCTCCTCGGGGGTGTCGATGCCTGCCGCGCTTCGGGCCGCCGACCTGCTGGCCGAGGAGTGGGACGTCGCCGCCGACGTCTGGTCGGTCACAAGTTGGGGCGAGCTCAACCGCGACGGGGTGGCGATCGAGAAAGAACAGCTGCGCCACCCCGAGCGCCCGGCGGGCACGCCCTATGTCACGACCGCTCTTGCCGGGGCCTCCGGTCCGGTGGTGGCAGTGTCGGACTGGATGCGTGCGGTTCCCGAACAGATCCGGCCCTGGGTACCAGGAACCTACGTCACTCTGGGCACGGACGGATTCGGCTTCTCCGACACCCGGCCGGCCGCGCGCCGCTATTTCAACACCGACACCGAGTCGATCGTCGTCGCAGTCCTGGAAGGCCTGGCCCGCGACGGCAACATCGATATGTCGGTAGCGGTAAAAGCCGCGGAGAAGTACCAGATCGACGATGTCATGGCCGCGCCGGAACAGACCTCCGACCCGGGCGTCGCCTGACGGTCGCCAAGTTGTATGAGCCGACCAGAGAACAGGCGTAGATTTTAGGGATGACCGACAACAATCGGTTCATCCCGCCGCAGTCCACCGTCGAGGTTCTGGAGAATGTGCCCGATTCGGCGCTGCGCCGGCTCAAGCAGTACTCGGGCCGGTTGGCGACCGAAGCTGTCCACGTCATGCAGGAGCGGCTGCCGTTCTTCGCCGGTCTGGACGCGTCCCAACGAGCCGGCGTCCAGCTGGTTGTCCAGGCCGCGGTGGTCAACTTCGTCGAATGGATGCGCGACCCCCAGAGCAACGTCAACTACACCGCGCAGGCCTTCGAGGTTGTTCCCCACGATTTGCGCAGGCAGATCGCGCTGCGCCAGTCCGTCGAGATGGTGCGCGTCACGATGGAGTTCTTCGAGGAAACGGTGCCGGTGCTGGCACGTTCAGAGGAACAGCTGACCGCGCTCACGGCGGGCATCCTGCGATACAGCCGCGACCTGGCCTTTGCCGCCGCCACCGCGTATGCCGATCAGGCCGAGGCTCGCGGCGCGTGGGACACCCGGATGGAGGCCAACCTCGTCGACGCCGTGGTCCGCGGGGACCTGGGCCCTGAACTGCAGTCCCAGGCCGCCGCCTTGAACTGGGATGCGACCGCACCGGCGAGCGTCGTCGTCGGGACCCCCCGACCGGATCGGATCGAATTCGCCGGCGACGACGTCCGCGATGTGGCGAAACGCAACGGGCGGTCGGCCCTGTCCGACGTTCATGGCACGTGGCTGGTCGCCATCGTCTCCGGCAGAATGACGCCTACCGACCGTTTCCTGGCCGATTTGATGAACGTCTTCGACGAAGGGCCGGTGGTAATCGGGCCCACCGCGCCCACGCTCGGCGCGGCGCATCGCAGCGCTACAGAGGCCATCGCAGGAATGAACGCCGTCGCGGGATGGGCGGGCGCACCGCGACCGGTGCCGGCCCGAGAGCTGCTCCCGGAGCGAGCGTTGCTCGGTGACGCCACGGCCGCCGTAGCCCTGGAAGCCGAGGTGATGCGGCCCCTCTTGGACGCGGGACCGGCGCTGATGGAGACGCTGGACGCCTACCTCGACACCGGCGGCGCGATCGAGGCTTGTGCGCGCAAATTGTTCGTTCATCCAAATACGGTGCGCTACCGGCTCAAACGGATCGCCGACTTCACCGGCCGCGATCCGACAGTTCCGCGCGACTCGTACGTCCTGCGGGTGGCCTCCACGGTAGGCCGGCTGGCCGGCCACGCTCAGCACTCCACCTATGCGGGCAGCCGGTCCGGGCAGGTCATCGGTGTTGCGCCAGTCACAGTTGTGGACCAAACGGGCGCTTAACAGATTTCGGTTCGGTATCGATAAAGCCGCTCCACATGGCGTTTTGTGGACTACCTACAAAAACATAAGACAAGGTTCATAATCTCTTACACCGCGCAAAACCGTCTTCTCAATGTTTCCTTAGAGACGTGCCTCAGAAGACTGTGCTCGCATTCCTCGCGCCCGGGCAGGGCTCCCAGACTCCCGGCATGCTCGCCGACTGGCTGGAGCTGCCCGGAGCCGCGCAGCGCATCGCTGCCTGGTCGGAGATCAGTGGCCTGGACCTTGCCCGCCTGGGCACCAGCGCCAGCGCTGAGGAGATCACCGACACCGCGGTGACCCAGCCCCTCGTGGTCGCGGCGACCCTGCTCGCCTATGAGGAACTCGCCAGGCGGGCCCTTCCGGACAGCAGTGGCAGCACCCACATCATCGCGGCCGGGCACTCGGTCGGAGAGCTCGCCGCCTACGCCATCGCCGGCGTCATTTCAGCCGACGAGGCCGTTGCACTGGCAGCGACCCGCGGCGCCGAGATGGCCAAGGCCTGCGCGCTGGAGCCCACCGGCATGTCGGCGCTGCTGGGCGGCGACGAGGACGAGGTGCTCGCCCGGCTCGAGGCCTTGGATCTGGTGCCCGCCAATCGCAACGCGGCCGGACAGATCGTCGCCGCCGGCGCAGTGTCTGCTCTGGAGAAGCTGGCCGAAGATCCGCCCGCGCGGGCGCGCATCCGCCGACTCGCCACCGCAGGTGCCTTCCATACCCAGTACATGGCCCCGGCTCTCGCCGGGTACACCACCGTTGCCGACCAGATCACCCCAACCGAGATCTCCTCGCCAACCATGACGCTGCTGTCGAACGCCGACGGTCGTCCGGTGTCCTCCGCAGCTGATGCGATGACCAAGCTGGTGGCACAGATGACCCTGCCGGTCCGCTGGGATCTGTGCACCGCGACCATGCGAGATCTCTTCGCCCAGGCCTCAGATTCCGGTGGAGCTTGCGCGATCGTCGAGTTCCCGCCGGCGGGAACACTGACCGGAATCGCCAAACGCGAGCTGAAGGGAACTCCGACCCATCCAGTAAAGTGTCCCGCCGACCTGGACGTACTCGCTGAGACATACACGGCGACGTCCGCCTGACCGGCTCGAAAAGTACCCATCTCGATAATCCGAAGCTCAACACATCAGCTACCAGCCCGAGTAAGTAACAACCAACAGATAGAAGGAGCCACTATGGCCGCCACTCAGGAAGAAATCATCACCGGACTCGCCGAGATCATCGAAGAGGTCACCGGGATCGAGCCCTCCGAGGTGACTCCCGAGAAGTCGTTCGTCGACGACCTGGACATCGACTCGCTGTCGATGGTCGAGATCGCCGTGCAGACCGAGGACAAGTACGGCGTGAAAATCCCTGACGAGGATCTCGCCGGCCTGCGTACCGTCGGTGACGTCGTCGCCTACATCCAGAAGCTCGAGGAAGAGAACCCCGAAGCCGCAGCGGCTATCCGGGCACAGCTCACGGGTGACAAGTGACCAGACCTTCCACTGCCGACGGCGGGTTCCCGAACGTCGTCGTGACGGCCGTCACGGCGACCACCTCGATCGCGCCGGATATCGAGAGCACGTGGAAGGGTCTGCTTGCAGGCGAGAGCGGCATTCGCATTCTCGATGACGACTTCGTCGGGAAATGGGATCTCGCCGTCAAGATCGGGGGGCACCTCAAGGAGCCTCTCGACCCGCTGATGACCCGACTGGAATTACGGCGCATGTCGTATGTCCAGCGGATGTCGAAGTACATCGGCAATCAGCTGTGGGACAGCATCGGACGCCCGGAGGTCGATCCCGATCGTTTCTCGGTCGTGATCGGCACCGGGCTCGGTGGCGGCGAGAAGATCGTCGAGATGTACGACGCGATGAACGAGGGCGGACCCCGCAAGGTCTCCCCGCTCGCCGTTCAGATGATCATGCCCAACGGTGCCGCCGCCGTCGTGGGCCTGGAATTGGGCGCCCGCGC
This sequence comes from Actinomycetes bacterium, assembly GCA_022601275.1. Classification (GTDB taxonomy): domain Bacteria; phylum Actinomycetota; class Actinomycetes; order Mycobacteriales; family Mycobacteriaceae; genus Mycobacterium. The sequence continues at coordinate 86,107 of JAHZIT010000042.1, read as the reverse complement.
CGGGGTCATCACCCCGGTGTCGGCCTGCTCATCGGGGTCCGAGGGCATCGCTCACGCCTGGCGTCAGCTGGTCATGGGTGACGCTGACATCGCTGTCTGCGGTGGTGTGGAAGGCATGATCGAGGCGCTGCCCATCGCCGCATTCTCGATGATGCGCGCAATGTCGACCCGCAACGAGGATCCCGAAGCTGCTTCTCGGCCCTTCGACAAGAACCGTGACGGGTTCGTCTTCGGCGAAGCCGGCGCGCTGATGGTCATCGAGACCGAGGAACACGCCAAGGCCCGTGGCGCCAAGCCGCTCGCCAGGCTGATGGGCGCGGGCATCACGTCGGACGCGTTCCACATGGTGGCCCCCGCGGCGGACGGTGAACGGGCCGGCCAGGCGATGAAGCGTGCGATGGAGACAGCGGGTCTGTCGCCGGCGGACATCCAGCACGTCAACGCGCACGCCACCTCGACCTCGATCGGCGACGCCGCGGAGGCCAATGCCATCCGGGTTGCCGGCGTCGAACACGCGGCGGTCTATGCGCCGAAGTCCGCTCTGGGACACTCGATCGGCGCGGTCGGCGCACTAGAGTCCATCCTTACGGTGCTGGCGCTGCGTGACGGAGTGATACCTCCGACACTGAACTACGAGACACCCGATCCGGAAGTCGATCTCGATGTCGTCGCAGGTGAGCCTCGATACGGCGACTACCAGTACGCCATCAACAACTCATTCGGCTTCGGCGGCCACAATGTGGCTCTGGCGTTTGGTCGGTACTAAAAAAGGGGCTTAGCACAGGGAAAGGACACGCGGCTCAGTCATGTCTACGCCAACTACAGGCAACGGATTTCCAGATGTCGTCGTCACCGGTATAGCGATGACCACCAGTGTGGCCACCGACGCCGAGTCGACCTGGAAAGCGCTGCAGGATTCGCAAAGCGGCATCCGCACGCTCGAAGACTCCTTCATCGAAGACTTCAAGCTGCCGGTGCGCATTGGTGGTCACCTGCTGGAAGACTTCGACGCGGATCTCACCAAGGTCGAGAAGCGACGGATGTCCTACGTCCAGAAGATGGCCGCCGTGCTGGGTCGGCGAGCCTGGGAGAACTGCGGCTCTCCCGAGGTGGACACCGAGCGCCTCATGGTGTCGATCGGAACCGGACTCGGTGGAGCCGAGGCGCTGGTGTTCGCCTACGACGGCCTGCGGGAACGCGGCTTGCGTGCGGTGTCCCCGCTGGCCGTACAGATGTTCATGCCCAACGGTCCCTCGGCCGTGGTGGGGCTGGATCGGGCAGCCAAGGCCGGGGTCGTGACCCCGATCTCGGCCTGCGCCTCCGGCTCTGAAGCCATCGCCCAGGCCTGGCGCAACATCGTTTTCGGTGAGGCCGACATTGCGATCTGCGGCGGTGTGGAACAGCGCATCGAGGCCGTGCCGATCGCCGCTTTCGCCCAGATGCGCATCGTCATGTCGACCAACAACGACGACCCCGCCGGCGCATGTCGCCCCTTCGACAAGGACCGCGACGGGTTCGTCTTCGGCGAGGCCGGCGCCCTCATGGTCATCGAGACCGAGGAACACGCCAAGGCGCGGGGCGCCCAGATCCTCGGCCGGCTGATGGGCGCGAGCATTACCTCGGACGGCTTCCACATGGTGGCCCCCGACCCCAATGGCGAGCGTGCCGGTCACGCGATGACCCGGGCGATCCAGCTCGCGGGCCTGAAACCTACCGACATCGACCACGTGAACGCGCACGCCACCGGCACCAACGTCGGCGATGTCGCCGAAGGCAAAGCGATCAACAAAGCGATGGGTTCCCACCGTCCGGCGGTATACGCCCCGAAGTCCGCGCTGGGTCATTCGGTCGGCGCGGTTGGCGCGGTGGAGTCGATCTTGACCCTGCTGGCGTTGCGCGATGGCGTCATCCCGCCCACTTTGAACCTGAAAAATATCGATCCGGAAATCGATCTCGACGTGGTTGCCGGGGACCCGCTTACCGGAGACTTCCGGTACGCGATCAGCAATTCGTTCGGATTCGGCGGGCACAATGTCGCACTCGCCTTCGGTAGATACTGATACGGCAGGAGAACGGATGACGACGATCGAGAATGGGCTGCCCCCCGACGCAATGAACGAATCCCTGGATCCGCGTGATCCGATGCTGCGCCTCTCCACCTTCTTCGACGAAGGCACCGTAGAGCTTCTTCACGAACGTGACCGCTCCGGGATACTGGCAGCGGTCGGCGCCGTCAACGGGGTGCGGACCATCGCGTTCTGCACCGACGGCACCGTGATGGGCGGTGCGATGGGCGTGGAGGGGTGCAAGCACATCGTCGATGCCTACGACCTCGCCATCGAGGAGCACAGCCCGATCGTCGGGATCTGGCATTCCGGCGGCGCCCGGTTGGCCGAAGGGGTGAAGGCATTGCACGCCGTCGGTCTGGTGTTCGAGGCGATGATCCGGGCATCGGGGCACGTGCCGCAGATCTCGGTCGTGGTCGGCTTCGCCGCCGGCGGCGCCGCCTACGGTCCGGCACTGACCGACGTTGTGATCATGGCGCCCGAGGGCAGGGTGTTCGTCACCGGGCCCGACGTGGTGCGCAGCGTGACCGGTGAGGACGTCGACATGGCCAGCCTCGGCGGCCCCGAAACCCACCACAAGAAATCCGGCGTCTGCCACATCGTCGCCGAGGACGAACTCGACGCGTACGCCCGCGGCCGCCGTCTCGTCGGTTATTTCTGCCAGCAGGGCCACTTCGACCGCAGCAAGGCCGAGGCAGGCGACACCGATCTCAAGGCGCTGCTGCCCGAGTCACCCCGTCGTGCCTACGACGTGCATCCGCTGGTCGAGGCCCTGCTGGACAGTGACGCGCCGTTCGAGGAGTTCCAGGCGAAGTGGGCTCCGTCGATGGTGGTCGGCCTGGGCCGGCTCTCGGGGCGCACAGTCGGCGTGCTGGCCAACAACCCGCTCCGACTCGGCGGCTGCCTCAACTCCGAAAGCGCAGAGAAGGCAGCGCGTTTCGTCAGGCTCTGCAATGCCTTCGGCATTCCGCTCGTCGTCGTCGTCGATGTGCCCGGCTACCTGCCCGGCGTGGACCAGGAGTGGGGCGGCGTGGTGCGCCGTGGCGCCAAGCTGCTGCACGCCTTCGGCGAGTCATCGGTCCCGCGCGTCACGCTGGTCACCCGCAAAATCTACGGCGGCGCCTACATCGCGATGAACTCACGCTCGCTGAACGCCACCAAGGTCTTCGCCTGGCCGGACGCCGAGGTCGCCGTCATGGGCGCCAAGGCCGCAGTCGGGATCCTGCACAAGAAGAAGCTGGCCGCCGCCGCCCCCGAGGAGCGCGAGGAGTTGCACGAACAGCTGGCCGATGAACACGAGAAGCTCGCCGGCGGTGTGGACTCGGCCATAGACATCGGTGTTGTGGACGCGAAGATCGACCCGGCGCACACCCGCAGTGTGCTGACCCAGGCGTTGGCCGAGGCACCGGCACGGCGAGGCCGCCACAAGAACATCCCGCTGTAGCTCCTCGAACCGTTCTGGGTCGGGCACGGTCAGGGCGCGAACTCTGCCGCCACCCCTTCTACGCGCTCGCGGTCTTGTGGGACCAGTCCGATTCGGGTGCGCCGGTCCAGGATGTCATCGACGGTGAGCGCGCCCTCGTGGGTGACGGCGTACTCGAATTCGGCGCGCGTGACGTCGATACCGTCGGCAACCCTCTCGGTCGGCCGATCGCAGCTCGCACGGGCGATCACGTTGGGCGCTTCGGCGCCGAACCGGGCCACCAGTGAGCCCGGTAGTTCAGCAGGCGAGCGAAGTGCCGCAACGGGATTCGACGGCGCTCCGACCAGCGGCAGGTTTCGGGTCCGGCAGACGCCCGCAGTAAGCCCCCGCAGCGTGGCTGCGCGGTTGACCACGTCCTCGGCCATGTATCGGTACTCGGTGAGTTTGCCGCCGATGACACTGATGACACCGGAAGGCGACTCGACGACCGCGTGGTCGCGGGAGACGTCGGCGGTACTGATCGAATCCCCCGGGTCCTCCGTTCCAGCCCGTCGAACCGGCCCGGTGTCGATGAGCGGCCGAAGGCCGGCGTACGCGCCGACGACGTCGTCCTGGCCGAGGGCCGTGTCCAGCGCGGTGTTTACGGTGTCGAGCAGGAACGAGATCTCCGCCTGCGTTGGCTGCGGCACATCGGGAATCGGCCCGGGAGCGTCCTCGTCGGTCAGTCCCAGATACACCCTGCCGAGCTGTTCGGGCATCGCGAAAACGAATCTGTTGATCTCGCCGGGGATCGGGACCGTCAGTGCCGCAGTGGGATTGCCGAATGCTGCGGCATCGAACACCAGATGGGTTCCGCGGCTGGGCCGCAGCCGGATAGAGCCGTCCAACTCGCCGGCCCAGACGCCGGTGGCGTTGACGACGGCGCGGGCCGTGACGTCCATCGACTCCCCGGTCAGCGTGTCGGCCAACGTGACTGACGTGCCGGTCGCATTCGACGCCGCGACGCGGGTGAGGATCCTGGCGCCGTGCTGTGCTGCGGTTCGAGCCACAGCGGTGACCAGCCGGGCGTCGTCGATGAGTTGCCCGTCGTAGGCCAGCAGCGCACCGTCGAGTCCACCGCGGCGCACCGTCGGGGCCAGCGCGACAGCACCACGCGCATCGATCCGGCGGGACCTGGGCAGCGTGGCCACCGACGTGCCCGCCAGCTTGCGCAGCCCGTCGCCCGCCGCGAACCCGAGCCGCACCAGCGCCCTGGAGGCTCGAGTCATCTCGGGCAACAGCGGAACGAGTTGCGGCATCGCGCTCACCAGGTGGGGCGCGTTGCGTGACATCAGGATTCCGCGTTCAACGGCGCTGCGCCGGGCGATGCCGACGTTGCCGGTGGCCAGGTAGCGCAACCCGCCGTGTACCAGCTTCGAGCTCCATCGGCTGGTGCCGAACGCCAGATCGTGCTTCTCCACCAACACGACCGACAGGCCCCGGGTCACAGCGTCCAGGGCGATCCCGGCGCCGGTGATGCCGCCACCGATCACGATGAGGTCGACGGGAGCGCCGTCGCCAAGTGCACCGAGTTCCCGAACGCGGCGTGACGCGTTCAGAGCCGTTGAACCGCTCATGTTTTCAGGTATCCGTTCAGTGAGTGAGCCAGCTCCACATTGAGCGCCCCACGGTCGAGGAGCGCCTCCACCATCTGAGCCGATTGGATGGTTGACTGCGTGATCAGCAGGCACATCGCCGCCATCTGACGCGGGTCGCCCGGCCGCACGCTACCGTCGCGCTGCGCCGCTTTGATCGCCTCGGCCAGTACATCGACGAGGATCTTCTGGCTGGCGCCCAGTCGTTCGGCGATGTACACCATGGCCAGGCTCGGCGCACTGACGAGCACCGACATCACGATCTCGTCGTTGCGCAGATGCTCGGCGAGGGCAACCACGCGGTCGACCAATGCCTCTCGCCCGGAACCTTTTTCGGGGACATCCTGGAGAGCGCCGGTGATACGGACGGTCAGGAGTTCGGCGATCACCCAACGGATGTCAGGCCAGCGCCGGTAGATGGTCGGGCGGCTGACCCGCGCCCGTCGTGCGATCTCGGTCATCGTCGTCCGCTCGACGCCGTAGGCGAGAACGCATTCTGCAGCAGCGTCGAGGATCTTCTTCTCCACGCTGCCTTCGGAGTTGCCGCCTTCAGAGTTACGGCTTTCAGAGTTACGGATTGACATGTTCTGTAATACTGTAATGCATGACTGCTGCTGACGCCCACCAGGTCGACCCCCCGATGCAATGGAACGCCTGGGGCGACCCCGATGCGGCCAAGCCCCTATCCCCCAGCGTCCGCACGTTGCTCAGCCAGGCCCTGGGCGTCGAGGGGCCCGATAGAGACCAGCCCACTGCCGATCAGGTTCGGCTTCGGCCATCGGCACTGTCGCAATCCGATCGCGACGGCCTGAGCGCGATCGTCGGCGACGCGAACCTCACCCTCGACGATCACAGCCGACTGCTCCGCGCCGGCGGCAAGTCGACGCTGGATCTGCTGCGGCGCCGGGATTTCGATGTCCAGGACGCCCCGGATGCGGTGCTGCTTCCCGGTAGCGAAGAAGAGGTAGCCGAGATCCTCGGGTACTGCGCCGCACACGGCATTGCCGTCGTCCCGTTCGGGGGCGGCACCAGCGTCGTCGGTGGCCTGGACCCGGTACGAGGCGATTTCGGGGCAGTCGTGTCGCTGGATCTGCGTCGAATGAACGAACTGCACGCCCTGGACGAGGTGTCCTGGGAAGCCGAGTTGGGCGCCGGCCTCAGCGGCCCGGAGGCCGAGCGACTGCTCGGTGCACGCGGGTTCTCCCTCGGCCACTTTCCGCAGAGCTTCCTGTTCGCGACCATCGGCGGATTTGCCGCGACGCGCTCGTCGGGTCAGGACTCCGCGGGGTACGGCCGGTTCAACGACATGGTCCGCGGTCTGCGGGCCGTCACCCCGGCCGGCATCCTCGACCTGGGGCGCGCACCGGAATCTGCGGCCGGACCCGACCTGCGCCAGCTGCTGATGGGCTCGGAAGGCGCCTTCGGGATCATCACCAGGGTCCGGGTCCGCGTGCATCCCATCCCGGCGGCCACCCGCTACGAGGCGTGGTCATTTCCCGACTTCGCCACCGGTGCCGACGCACTGCGCGCGGTCGTTCAGACCGGGACCGGACCGACCGTGATCCGACTGTCCGACGAAGCAGAGACTGGTGTCAACCTCGCGACCAGTGACAACATCGGCGAGCAGCAGATAACGGGCGGATGCCTGGCGATCACGGTCTTCGAGGGCACCGAAGCGCACGTGGCCAGCCGCCACTCCGAGACACGGGCGCTGTTGGAGGTCAGTGGCGGCACGTCGCTGGGCGAGGGTCCGGCACGCGCGTGGGAGCACGGCCGCTTCAACGCGCCGTACTTGCGCGATTCCCTGCTGTCGGCCGGGGCCCTCTGCGAAACCTTGGAGACCGCGACCAACTGGTCCAACGTCCCGGCCCTGAAGGCCGCGGTGACCGAAGCGCTCACCAGCGCTCTCGCAGAGTCCGGAACACCTGCGCTGGTGTTGTGTCACATTTCGCACGTGTACCCCACCGGCGCCTCGCTGTACTTCACCGTCGTTGCGGCCCAGCGCGGCAACCCGATCGAGCAGTGGCGCACAGCCAAGGCGGCTGCCTCCGACGCGATGGTTGAAGTCGGCGCCACCATCACCCACCACCACGCCGTAGGCGCAGACCATATGCCGTGGATGCCCAACGAGGTGGGCCCCGTCGGCGTGCAGGTGCTGCGGGCGGTCAAGGCGGCCCTTGATCCGGCCGGAATCCTCAACCCGGGCAAGCTGATTCCGTGACCGGGCGCGCTCGCGTCACCGTGCTGACCAACCCTGCCTCGGGTCACGGCAGCGCGCCACATGCGGCTGAGCGCGCCATCGCCCAGCTGCACCGACGAGGCGTCGATGTCGTTGCCATCGCGGGCAGCGACGCCGAGCACTCGCGACGGCTGGTACACGGCGCCCTCGAGCGCGGCATGGACGCGCTCGTGGTCGTCGGCGGTGACGGCATCATCTCGCTCGCGTTGCAGGTACTCGCGAATTCCGACATACCACTGGCCATCATCCCCGCCGGCACGGGCAATGACCACGCCCGGGAGTTCCGGATACCGGCCAAGAATCCCGAAGCGGCGGCCGACATCGTCGTCGATGGCGTCGTCGAGACCGTGGACCTGGGTCACGTCAAGAGCGCCGACGGTACGGAGAAGTGGTTCGGCACCGTGATGGCCGCCGGCTTCGACTCACTGGTCACCGACAGGACCAATCGGATGCGCTGGCCGCACGGACGGATGCGCTACAACCTGGCCATGGTCGCCGAAATGTCCCAGCTGCGGCTACTTCCCTTCCGGCTGTCCTTCGACGGCGGGGAGGAACTGGCCATCGACCTGACCCTGGCCGCGTTCGGCAACACCCGCAGCTACGGAGGCGGAATGCTGATCTGCCCGGGTGCGGACCCATCCGACGGGCTGCTCGACGTGACGATGGTGGCCTCGGCGTCGCGCACCCGCCTGATCCGCCTGTTCCCCATGGTGTTCAAGGGCAAGCATGTCGACCTCGACGAGGTACAGACCGCCCGAGCGCACAGCATCAGCGTCGATTGCCTGGCTTCGCCCAAAATCACTGCCTATGCCGACGGTGAGTACGTCTGCCCGCTGCCGCTCGAAGTATCCGCGGTGCCGGGCGCGTTGAAGATCCTGCGGCCTGCCCGCTAACCGACTCCCCGGTTCAACCAGCTGACCTCAGCAGTTGCCCCACCGTCGCGGTAGGCGTCCAGTGCGTCGTCCCACGCGGTGCCCAGCACCGAGTCCAACTCCACACTAAGGGCCTCCGCGCCCGATGCCATCAGGGTGCGCAACCTCATCTCGCCCACCATCACGTCCCCGTTGGCGCTCATCGCGCCACTCCAGAGACCGAGCTGCGGGGTGTGACACCAGCGGTGGCCGTCGACCCCGCTGCTGGGATCCTCAGTCACCTCGAACCGCAGCACCGACCATGAGCGCAGCGCGTTGGCCAATTGGGCCCCGGTGCCTACCGGCCCGACCCAGTTTGTGACGGCGCGCAGTTGCCCGGGCATCGCGGGCTGCGGGGTCCACTTCAAGTTCGCCCGCGCAGAGAGGGTCGACGACAGCGCCCACTCGACATGGGGGCACACCGCGGCGGGTGAGGCGTGGACATACACCACGCCCGTCGTCGCGTCGGCGAATTGGTTCGCTGCACGCATCTTCTGCTCCTTCGGCTCCACGAGGGACGTCTTCCCCAACGACCTGGTGATACCGAGTAACAATCGATGTGTACAGAGATGCAGTTGTGCCGTGCGATACCATTGTGCCTCGCGAGACGGATGTTGCGCTAGTCCCGCCCGAATTCTCTCAGAACTTCATCAGATAACGCCGGCATCACCGCGTGCGCCCAATCTCCGAATTCACGGTCGGTGAGCACGATCAGCGCCAGATCGGCGCCCGGATCGACCCAGAGGAAAGTCCCCGACTGGCCGAAATGACCGTATGTGCCGGCGGTGTTCGTCTTGCCCGTCCAGTGCGGCGATTTGCCATTCCGGATCTCGAAGCCCAGCCCCCAATCGTTGGGCCGCTGCTGGCCAAAGCCCGGCAGCACGCCGTCGAGTCCCGGGAACTGCACGGTCGTGGCCTCCTCGTGCATCTCCGCCGAAACGGTGGCCGGCACCAGCAGGTCGCCGGCGAACGCCGCAAGGTCGTCCACCGTCGATATCGCCCCGTAGCCGGCAGCCTGCGCTCCGCCCTCGAGGACGGTGTCGGCCATCCCGAGCGGTTCGAGCACGGACTCGCTCAGGTAGGCGTCGAAAGCGATGGACGACTCCCGCTCGAGTATCCCGGCAAGCACCGCGAACCCGTGATTGGAGTAGATCCGCCGAGTGCCCGGCTCGGCAAGCACCTTCGCCGAGTGCATGCTGTAGCCCGCGGCGTGGGCCAGTAGGTGACGCACCGTCGAGTTGGGTGGGCCGGCGTCGGTATCGAGTTCCATGGCACCCTCCTCGACGGCCACCTGGGCCGCACGGGCAGCCAGTGGTTTGGTGACCGAGGCCAGTGCGAAGCGGGCCATGGTGTCGCCGTAGCCGTCCAGAACCCCTGACGGACCCACCACCGCGGCGGCAGCGTTGGGGACCGGCCAGTCGGTCAGGACATCGAGTGCGGACATCGAAGGACGAGCTTAGTAATGTTCGGGTTCTGGTGTCGAAAGGTCTTCGGCTCGGTCAACCGGTCAGGAGGACCCAAATGCGCACCGTGTATTTGGCTTCGCGGCTGGAATCCGCACTTGCCCGGTGGGGGCGCGGCGCGGTTGCGTTGGTGTTCGGCGTGATTGCAGCGGAATGGTTGGGCTGGGTGACCGGGCAGCACTATTTGGCGCGGACCTTCGGGAACTGGAATCCGATGACTCCGTGGACTGCGGTGCTGCTGGCGGCGTTGGGGGTGGCGATCCTGCTGCAGTCGGGGCGCCCGCCGCGCGCGCGGGTGTGGGTCGGGCGCGGCTTGGCCGTGGTGACCGGCGTTCTCGCGGTGTTGTTACTGGCCGAGTCCGCGACAAGTGCGCCCTTTGGTCTGGCTCAGCTTTGGTTTCCCGACTCGATGAACGCTTTGGACCCGACTTGGGCGGGCCATCCCGCCGCGCTCACCGGATGGGCGGTGGTGCTGCTGTCGGCGGCGGTGGCGCTGACGCGGGTGGATCGCCGGTCGGCCCGACTGGCATGGGGGGTGGGACTCGTGGCGGCGGGGGCCCTGGCGTTGGTCGCGATCGTGGCTTTCTTGTTCGGCCCCCTTTCCGTTGTGACTCTCAAGCCGTCCGGCGGGATGTCCATCCCTACAGCAGTGTGCGTGGCATTGCTGGTCTGCGCCGCTGGCGTTGCGCGCTTCGACCGCAATCCGGTCGCCTGGCTGCTGACCCGACCAGACCGGGCGGCGTCGGTTCAATTGGCCGGCGCCGTTGCCGCTGTTCCGCTCGTGATTGCGCTTTTTCATGGGCTGCTGTCGCTTCGTGACGTGAGCGAAGAGACGGCTTGGGTCATATCGGTACTGATGGCCACCGTCTTGCTCGGGGTAACCGTGATTGCCATTGCCGAACGCGAGCGACGAGAAAGGCTCGCAGGCGAGGCCCAACTGCGCTCGATCATCAGCAATGCGCCGAACGCGATCGTTGTGCGCAACGTGCACAACGGTTTCGAATTCGCCAACCAAGCGTTTGCTGAACTTTTTGGTCTCGCTGATCCGGACGTGATCGTGGGCGGGACGCCGGTAGTGGATCTTGCTCCAGAGGATCCGGAGTTGATCCGCAAGCTTCTCGACGCCGAGGCGGCCGCGTTAAAGGGTGACGTCGCGAAGTTCGAACATGAGTTCGCGGTCGGCAATCAGCGGTCGACACTCGAAATCCAGTTGTTCCCCGTCGATGATGGCCGGGGAAGAACGATGAGTATCGGGGGGATCGGCACCGACGTCACCGAACGCGCACGGGTTGAACGCCGGTTGCGTGAACGGCTCGACTTCGAACAGTTCCTGTCGCAGGCGATCAATGACGGTCGCCTTCTGGTGTACTCCCAGCCGATCGCCGACGCCCGCACCGGGCAGCTCGTAGAGGAGGAACTGCTGGTTCGGCTGAACGGACCCGGTGGCGAGCTGATCGCCCCCGGCGACTTCCTCCCGCAAGCGCGGCGGTTCGGCCTGATGCCGGCCATCGACAGGTTCATGGTGGCTCGCGGCATCGAGTTGGCCCGGGCCGGCCGCCATGTGGCCGTCAACCTTTCGGCGGACTCGATCGGCGATCCGGAAACCATCGACACCATCACCGCGCAACTGCGCCAGGCGGGCGGCGCCGCCACCCGGGTTTCCTTCGAGATCACCGAAACTACTGCCCTGGCGACAACGGAAATCGCTCAGCGCTTCTCCGACGACATGAGCTCGTTGGGATGCCGGTTGGCACTTGATGACTTCGGAACCGGCTACGGCACGTTCACCGAACTTCGCGGTTTGGTGTTGCACAAGTTGAAGATCGACCAGAGTTTCGTGGCCGACCTGCTCGGCAACAAACGGGACGAAACCATCGTGCGGATGATCATCGACATCGCCACGGAATTCGGATTGCTCACCACCGCCGAGGGCGTCGAAGACGCAAGAACCAGAACCCGACTGATCGAACTCGGGGTCGACCAGCTCCAGGGATACCTGATCGGGGCTCCGCGACCGGCCACCACGAGCAGTGTCGGTCAAGCCGGCTCTCAACAGCTCTTTGGTGATCCAGGCGGCGGGCGAGGTCACCGATAGGGAGGTGAGCGTGCCAAAGGGGGTAGGGCGTTGAGTGTAGGGCGTCGGGTGTCGGTCCACCTGGCCCGCCGAACACAGTGCTCGGCCGGCGCAAGGCCCCGATAGGGTGGGGCAATTGCCAAAAATATGATCAAACGAGCGACAGGATGCTGATGGCGGATTCAGGCAAGCCCAATATTTTGGTCCTCTGGGGGGATGACATCGGCTGGTACAACATCAGCCACAACAACCGCGGCGCGATGGGCTATGAGACGCCGAATATCGACCGCATCGCCCGCGAGGGAATCGAATTCACCGACTTCTACGCCCAGCAGAGTTGTACTGCCGGCCGAGCGGCATTCATCACCGGACAGAACCCGCTGCGCACCGGACTGACAAAGGTCGGCATTCCGGGCGCCGACCTCGGCATGCAGGCCGAGGACCCGACCATCGCCGAATTACTCAAGCCGCACGGCTACACCACCGGCCAATTCGGCAAGAACCACCTCGGCGACAAGGACGAATTCCTTCCCAGCAACCACGGGTTCGACGAGTTCTACGGGAACCTCTACCACCTCAACGCCGAAGACGAGCCTGAACACCCCGACTACCCGAAGGACCCGGGCTTTCGGGAGCGCTTCGGCCCGCGCGGGGTGATCCACTCGTTCGCCGACGGCCGCATCACCGACACCGGGCCACTGACCAAGAAACGCATGGAGACCATCGACGACGACGTCACCGACCGCGCGGAAGCCTTCATCCGCCAGGCCCACAGCGACGACCAGCCGTTCTTCGTGTGGTGGAACGCCACCAGAATGCACCTGTGGACCCGGCTCAAGGCGGAGTCGGATGGACTCAGCGGGCAGGGCTTCTACAACGACGCGATGGTTGAGCACGACGGCCACGTCGGTCAGCTGCTGGACCTGCTCGACGAACTCGGCATCACCGAGAACACGATTGTCATGTACTCCACCGACAACGGCCCGCACTACAACACTTGGCCCGACGGCGCGATCAGTCCTTGGCGCAGTGAGAAGAACTCCAATTGGGAAGGCGCCTACCGGGTACCTTGCTTTGCCCGGTGGCCGCAGCGGTTCGCGGCCGGCACCACCCTCAACGGCATCATGACCCACCAGGAGTGGCTGGCCACCTTCCTGGCGGCGGTTGGCGAGCCCGATATCACCGACAAGCTACGCGCCGGGCACAGCGTCGGCGACAAGACATTTCGTGTCCACATAGACGGCTACAACGCGCTGCCTTACCTTTCCGGCGAGACCGACCAGTCGCCACGGGACTGGTTCTTCTACACCAGCGACGACGGTCAGGTCACTGCTATCCGCATCGGCGACTGGAAGATCGTGTTCAACGAGCAGCGAGCGAAAACGATGCAGCTGTGGGCTGAACCGTTTGTTCCGTTACGCATACCCAAGATTTTCAACCTGCGCCGCGATCCCTTCGAACGCGCCGACGAGAACTCCAACGGCTACTGGAACTGGGTGCTCGAACACATTTTCGTGCTATATCCGGCCCAAGCGCTGGCCGCTCAACAGCTGCAAACCCTGGCGGAATTTCCACCCCGGCAAAAACCGGCCGCATTCAACCTCGACCGCGTCCTGGATCAGATGCAAGAGGCGACCGGCGGCGGCCTACATTAGCGGCGATGATCTAGAACCCATGACTGCTAGGTAGCTCGGTAGCTACAGTAGCGACCCGTTGTGACCGTCTGGTGCAGGTGGGCTCCGAGCTCGGCGTCGGCCGCGGCGATCTTCTCGATAGCGTCACGGATGCGAGCGGAGACCGCCTTGCGCGCCCGCTCCACGTCGTCGCCCAGCCTGCGGGTGCGATTGCCGAGCCCGGACGCGGCTCGGAGCTGGTCGATGAGGGCCGCACGCTCGTCTTCGAGGCGATTCGACACTCTGGCGTCGCCGCGCGCGTCAGCATCGTCGAGGGCGACCTCGATCTCTCCCAGGCGGTCGCGGTAGGCGGCAATCGCGCGTGCGTCGAGGACATCGGCACCGGTGCTCCTCGTCCAGCCGGGGCCGCCGTCCATCAACTCGACGGCATCAACCTCGACCCCCGGCGAACCGACCAGGGTAGCCAGGTCGGCGATCCCCTTCGTGTTCCGCATGGCGACCACGCGGTTGCCGACGTGAATGGCCCAGCTTGTGCCGGTGCGGCGAAACTGCGGGCGGAGGGCCCGAGGCTCGTGGATGTCGTCACCGGGCGGCTCGATCTCGCGTACCGCTACCGGATCGGCGATGCCGTCGAGCCGGTGTGAGCCGGCGTCGATCATGCGATACCCCCGGCCCGCGGAAAGCTCGGCAGTGGTGGCCGAGACGAGGACGCCGTCCGCGGGTGCAAGATCGCAGAGCTGGGAAGCGATGAGGACCGTCCGTCCGGAGATGCCGGGACCACGCAGCTCCACTTCGCCGGTGTGGACGCCGCTGCGGAGTCCGAAACCGAACTGACGAGCTGCTCGCCGGATGGACGAGGCGAACGCTATGGCCTCGCCGGGCAGGGCGAACGTGAGCAGCGCCCCGTCCCCGGTGACCCTGACCGCCGTCGCACCGGTGGCGTCGGCTTCGACTGCGACCCGATCATGGAACGCTTCGAAACGCTGCTGCCAGAGCGCATCTCCGAGCTGGGCTATCAGTCGCGAGCACTCGACGATCTTGACTACCACTACCGTAGCGAGGCTACGTTCCGGCGCATGCGCACGGACTGCAGCACCCTCGAGCAGGAACGACTCAATCATCGCGACCAGATCAACCGCGCGCTCGGCCCACGGCAGGTGGGCCCGGCCCTCGAGCATCCGGAACTCGGCGTCGCCGAGCCCCTCGGCGAGTCGTCGGCCGGAATCGGCGGCGACGACGTGATCGCCGGCGCGATGCAGGACGAGCGCGGGCTGGCTGACCGCGGGGGCGACCTCGGTGACGTCCATGTCAAAGGTGAGTTGCAGCAGATCTGCCGCAACCTGGGCGGTGGCTGTGTGGCGCTGCGCTGATGCGAACCGTCTTGCGGTGACGCCGTCGGAGTCGGGCACGAACACCGAAGTAAGAGCCTTGCTGCCGAGCCCCCAATTGACGGCGACGAGATCGCGGACGACGCCCCGCGTGGCCGCGTCCGAGATCGTGCCGCCGTCCAGGTAACTGCCGATGAACACCAGGCGCCGGATCAGGTCTGGCCGGTCGGCGGCCAACTGCACGCAGGGCGGACCGCCACAGGAGATTCCCAGCAGGTCAACCGAATCGAACCCCGACGCCAGCACGACTGCCTCGAGGTGGCTGGTCTCGGTGCGCAAGTCGTAGTCTCGGTCGTCGCGGCTGCTCATCCCGACTCCAGGCCGGTCGTAGCGGATCACTGTGTGGTTTTCGGCCAGCGCGAGCACGAATTCGCGCAGCTCCTGATTCTGCCAATCCAACTCGAGGTGACTCGTCCACCAGGCCGCCAGCACCAGAGCGGGCCCGCTCCCCACCGTGGCGTAGGCGATCTCTTCGCCTGCGGGACCACTGCACCGAGCAACCAACTGGTCCATGCGATCACGATAGGCCCACCTTGATCGCACCGGGCCGGCGAACGAGCCGATCGAGGTGACCCGTCTCTCACGATGGCTTGCGGGCCACGACATGGACCAGCTCATTGGACAGCCGGTAGGTGCCGTCGCCGTGCCGGTGCGGTGAAATGGCCTCCAGCACCTGCCGCCGGAGGTTGCGTTCCCCGGTGTGCCGAATCGACGGCAGCACCAGGCCCGGTGAGCGAAGAGCCCGCCAGGCGATGTCGTCGTCCCCGAATTCGAGGATCGCCTGCGTGCTCCCGAACGTGACGTCCTCGAACCCCGCGTCCGCGAGCATCGACTCGGCGACGCCCGGCACATTGATGGTGGCCAGCGAGACGATCTCCTCACTCACACCGGGGCCGGCGGCGCCCACGGTCATGAAGTAGCTCAGCAAATCGAGCCGGTCCGGTGCCCCCCAGTACGTCAGGCCGATCCGACCGCCGGGCCGACACACCCTGGCCATCTCGGCCAGCGCGGCCTCGCATCCGCCCCAGATACCGTTGAAGGACACCACGATGTCGAAAGATGAGTCTTTCCAGGGGAGGTCGAACATGTCGCCGTGCACAAGATCGGCGCCAACGGCTCGGCGGGCCGCGATTTCGAGCAGTCCGGCCGAGGCATCCAGACCAGCGACGGAGGCACCGAGTCGGGATGCCCGGCCCAGGCTGTTCCCAGCACCACAGGCAACGTCGAGCAACCGGGTCTGTGAATCCACGCCGACCAGATCGAACACAGCCTCGATCGCATCGCGTGCGTAGGGCTCGAAGAGGTAGGCCCAGTCCGACGCCGCGTGCGACCAAGCCTGACCAGCGATCTGCCAGTCCGCGTCGCCGCGGGCATCGGCGTCGGGCGCGTCAGCGTCGCGGCATTGGGTCAATTCCTGGCCGGCGGTCGTGGTGTACACGGTTTCTCCTCTTGCAGTGGTCGGGTTCGTCATCACCAGGGCGCCAGAGCTGACGCCAGAATTGCCAGAGTCGCGCCTGGCCGACCACTACGTTGAAGACATGACCCAGACTGTGCGCGGCGTGATCTCTCGGAAGAAGGCGCAACCCGTCGAGTTGGTGGAAATCGTCATCCCCGACCCGGGACCGGCCGAAGTCGTCGTAGACATTCTTGCCTGCGGCGTGTGCCACACCGACCTGACCTATCGCGAAGGCGGTATCAACGACGAATTCCCCTTCCTGCTCGGCCATGAAGCCGCAGGCACCGTCGAGTCGGTGGGCGCCGGCGTGACGAGCGTCGTGCCCGGCGACTTTGTGATACTGAACTGGCGCGCGGTGTGCGGTCAGTGCCGCGCCTGCAAGCGCGGACGGCCCGGGTACTGCTTCGACTCGTACAACGCATCGGGGTCGATGACCCTCATCGACGGCACGCCGCTGACGCCCGCGCTGGGCATCGGGGCCTTCGCCGACAAGACGCTGGTGCACGAGGGCCAGTGCACAAAGGTCGATTCGGGGGCCGATCCCGCGGCGGCCGGACTGCTCGGTTGCGGGGTGATGGCAGGTCTGGGGGCGGCGGTCAACACCGGCGCGGTCGACCGCGATGACACCGTCGCGGTGATCGGCTGCGGCGGCGTCGGCGATGCGGCGATCGCCGGCGCGCGACTGGTCGGCGCCAAACGCATCATCGCGGTCGATACCGACAACCGGAAGCTGCACTTGGCGCGTGAGTTCGGTGCGACCCACACCGTCAATGCCATCGAGTTGGATGTGGTTAAGACCATTCAGGATCTGAGCGACGGTTATGGCGCCGACGTCGTCATCGACGCGGTCGGTCGGCCCGAGACGTGGAAACAGGCTTTCTACGCCAGAGATCTGGCAGGAACCGTGGTCCTGGTAGGGGTGCCGACGCCGGACATGACGCTTGAGATGCCGCTGATCGACTTCTTCGCCCGCGGTGGGTCTTTGAAGTCTTCGTGGTACGGCGACTGCTTGCCCGAGCGCGACTTTCCCACTCTGATCAGCCTTTATCTGCAAGGCAGATTCCCGTTGGACAAGTTCGTCTCCGAACGCATCGGGCTGGGCGACGTCGAGGAGGCGTTCCACAAGATGCACGCCGGTGAGGTACTGCGCTCGGTGGTAGTCCTGTGATGATCGCTCACGGGGGGAACGGAGGAACATGAGCATCACAGAACGGGAAGGCCCGATCCAGCGGGTCGTGACGAGCGGCACGTTCGAACTCGACGGCGGTAGCTGGGCCGTCGACAACAACATCTGGCTGGTCGGCGACGACAAGGAAGTGGTGGTGTTCGACGCCGCGCACACTGCCGAGCCGATCATCGAGGCTGCCGGTGGCCGGCACGTGGTCGCAGTCGTGTGCACGCACGGCCACAACGACCACGTCACCGTTGCGCCGCAACTCGGCGCGACACTCGATGCCCCCGTCTTGATGCACCCGGCCGACGGCAAGTTGTGGCGGACAACCCACCCCAACAGCGATTTCCGCTCCGTGTCTGATGGCGACAGACTGCAGGTAGCCGGCACAGAGCTACGGGCCGTGCACACGCCGGGGCACTCTCCCGGCTCGGTGTGCTGGCACGCACCGGAATTGAATGCCGTGTTCAGCGGCGACACACTCTTCCATGGCGGGCCTGGGGCCACCGGCCGCTCGTTCTCCGACTTCCCCACCATCCTGGAGTCGATCTCAGGACGGCTCGCGAAGATGCCCGCCAGCACGGTCGTCTATACCGGCCACGGTGACTCGACGACTATCGGCGACGAGATCGTGCACTACGACGAGTGGGTAGCCCGGGGCCACTGAGGCCTACCCCCGCGCTCGTAGCCCGGGCCCCGCGCCGAACGTGGCCGACCTCCGCGCCGAACGTGGCCGACCTCCGCGCCGAACGTGGCCGACCTCCGCGCCGAACGTGAAGATGCCTTCACGTTCGCGGCCCACGGTGAAGGTGCCTTCACGTTCGCGCCCCATGGCGGGCGTTCGCGGCCCATCGTGAAGGTGCCTTCACGTTCGCGGCCCGTCACTTCTGCGGCGCGGCCGCCGCACGAGGACTACCGTTTGTAGTGACGGATTTGCCTGGAACTTCTCGGAGGTCGCGATGCCTGAGTCGAGCATCGTCGTGCGGCCGGAGCCAGCGGACAGCGGTTCGTATTCCGCTGCGGCACGGCTGCAGGCCGCTGGGCTCGAATCGGCCATCGAGGTCTTCGGGCGCGCTGCCGCCGCGGTACCGCTGCCGACTCCCCCACAGCCGATCGTCATCGCCGACTATGGCGCTTCCATCGGGTACAACTCGCTGCTTCCGGTCGGCGCCGCAATAGCGCTGCTGCGCAGGCGAACCCGCCCTGAGCACTCCATGCTGGTTGTTCACACCGACAAGCCGGACAACGATTTCACCGCGCTGTTCCAGACCCTCGAGGAGGACCCGGACACCTATCTACGCAAGGACGGTGCGACGTTCGCTTCGGCGGTCGGCCGGTCCTTCTATTCGCAGATCCTGCCCTCCAACAGCGTCAACCTCGGCTGGAGTTCCTGGGCGATTCAATGGTTGAGTCGGGTGCCCGCGGTCATCGACGACCACCTACAGGTGGCCTACTGCGCCGACGAGTCCGTGCGTGCCGCCTACGCCAAGCAGGCCGCCCGCGACTGGCATGAATTCGTCGCGTTCCGCGGCCGTGAGCTGTGTCCCGGCGGCCGCCTGGTCGTGACGACGACGGCGATCGGTGACGATGGCGAGTTCGGCTACCGTCCGTTGCTGGCGGCGATGATGGACGGGCTTGATGAGTTGACGGCCGACGGGTTACTCACCGCCAAGGAAGTATCCCGCATGTGCATTCCCACCGTCGGGCGCCGCGCAGGGGACTTCATCGCGCCGTTCGCTCCATCGGGACGCTTCGAACGACTGGAGATCGAAAATCTCGAACTGTTCGACGCCGACGACCGATTTTGGGGCCGCTACCAGAACGACAGCGACTCAGTTGCTTTCGGCGCGCGGTGGGCTGACTTCGCCCG
Organism: Actinomycetes bacterium; assembly: GCA_022601275.1. Classification (GTDB taxonomy): domain Bacteria; phylum Actinomycetota; class Actinomycetes; order Mycobacteriales; family Mycobacteriaceae; genus Mycobacterium. The sequence continues at coordinate 66,778 of JAHZIT010000042.1, read as the reverse complement.
GGCCTCGGTATTCCCAGCGCTGTCGACGGCGCTCGCTGACGGAGCTGCAGATCCGCGGGTATCGGAATTGTTCGACCGGCTCGAAAAAGGTGTCGCCGAGCGCCTGGCGGCCGCACCGGAGCCGATGCAGATCCCGATGGCGCATGTCGTCTTGGTCAAACAACTCTAGAGAGCCGCTGGCCCAGGCTGCCCGAAGCGGCCCCGATCAGTCGTCGTGGTTTGCCAGGCGGACGATTCCCAACTCGCCGTCGAGCAAGACGCGGTCGCCCGTCTGGAACACCCGGGTTCCGACGCGAGTGTTCACGATTGCGGGAAGCCCGTATTCGCGTGCGACCACCGCGCCGTGGGAGACCGCACTCCCGATGTCGGTGACCAGGCCCGAAATGAGGCTGAAGTATGGAGTCCAGCCGACGTCGGTAATCGGTGCGATGAGAATCTCACCACGCTGGAGTTGCTCTGCATCTTCGAGGCTGCGCACGATGCGCGCCACCCCGACGACTCGCCCACGGCTTACCGAGGCTCCGCGGACCAGGCCATCGGAGTCGGCGGCATCGCGGTCAAGGTCGAGGCCGATTCTGGGTGGTTCGCCCTCGAAGACGTCGGGAAATTCGTAGGTCAGTTGTTGCGCAAATGCTTCGCGGCGTGCCAGGGCTGTTGCCGCGAGTCCCGTTTCTGCGTTCCTGGCGAGCCGTCCCAGCTCCTCGTGGGTGAGGAAGAAGACCGCGTCACGATCCGGGAGACGTCCTTCTCTCACAAGGATTTCCGCCAAGTTGCGGTACGCCGCCTTGAAGCGCGTCACAACGGTGACGAGTCCGGACTTGGTCTCTTCGCGGGAGCGGACGGCCTGGCGCGCCATCCGGGCCAGCAGCGCGACAGCCCGACCGACCTTCGGGGACGGAGTACGGTCGGGACGGTTGGGCGCAGCGCTCTCCGATCCGCTCTGGCGCAGCGGAACTTGCAGCGATCTGATCAGCGGCGTGGGGTCTTCTCGCCATTCGGGCTGTCGCAACTCCAGTTCCTTGATCGCACGGTGCCCGTGCCGCAGCAGAAAACGCTCGAATTCTTGGTGCGCTTCGCCGGCGGAGCGAGACTGAATCCAGCTCAGCGCCGCTTCCGGGTCCGCGTGGATGAAAGACGCGTCGGCATCGGGATGGGCGGCGATACATTCCTGAATGCGCTCGGCGCCGGCGATGATGTCGGCGCTTTCCACATCATCGGCGTCGGCAAGCAGCGCCGCTGCGGTGGCGTGGTCCTGCTCGGATACTTCGCGGCTACCGGCGATCACGCCGAGCAGGGTTGGCGTCAGGACACCCGAGCCGGCCGATGAAATCAGGTGGTAGTGCATGGCGTCGTAGATGACCTGAAAGCGGCGATCGATCTCCAGCCAGGCCGCCGCGGCAGTCTCGGACGCGGGGAACCGCAACTCCGATACCAGGCGACGCATGTCGCGACGCGCCCTGGGCTGACCGAAGAGGTAGCCGAGGTAGCGCATCCCGTTGACGATGCGGCGCGGGCGCGACGGCGGGTCGCTGCCGCGGATGGTGAACTCGTTGATGGGGCGCCCGCAGACCGAGAGCGCCAACTGCTCGGCGCTGGAGCCCAGCGCATGGGTCGCCGTGTCGCTCATGGTGCTCAGATTGAGAAAGAGATGCCCCGAATTCATGATGAGGAAGCGCATGCTCGGCAGCACCGCATCTTGAATGCCCACCTTTACATGCATCATCTGCATGCCGACGTCGATGCTGCGCGCGGTGAAGGAGTAGGACAGCGGGGTGCAAGCGCCGGGGAACATCTCGCCGACGTTGCAGCGGGTATAGACGTGGGTCGGGTCGACGATCGGTGTGTCGAGTTCATTGGGGTCGGGCGGCAGGTGGGTGATGGGCCGAGCCTGCAGCCAGTGGATTTCGTCCTGCGCGTCGACCGCCCACTCGAGGTCAAGTGGGCAGCCTTGGGCCGCTTCGGCCGACAGCGCCCCGGCCAACAGATTGCGCCGCACTGCTTCGCTGAGAATCGTTGTTTCGCCCTCGATTTCAGCCTCGCGGGTGATCCCACTTCGATCAAGCAGATAGTGGTCCGGCGAGGCGTGCCCGCCGACGAGCGCCTCACCTATGCCCTCCACCGCGTCGATAACGATGCGGTCGCGACGTCCGGTGACCGGGTCGGCGGTGAACAGCACCCCGGCGCACACCGCAGGGGCCATGTTCTGAACCACTACGGACATGGCGTGTTTGACTTCGTCGCCCGCACTCTGCTGCCGGTACAGCGCCGCCCGATTGTTGTCCAACGATGCCAGGCATACATTGATGGCCGCGCGCAGGGCCTCGATTCCGGTGACGTTCAGGATCGTCTCGTATTGACCGGCGAAGCTGGCGTCTGCCGAGTCTTCGCCCAACGCAGAAGATCGCACCGCAACCGCCTCGCCGCCGAGTTCTGCGTAGCGGGCCTCAAGGTCTTCGGGCAACTGCCCGGGAGTCGCGCCGACCACCACAAAAGCCTTGGGAACCCGCAGCCCGAGGCCTACGAGTCTGGCCAGGCCTTCGGCCTTGCCGCCCACGGGCGCATCGCCGAGCGCGTCGAGTTTCAGAATGGTCGGCTTCATCAACCTATTGCTCGTCCTTCTGCCGTGGGCATCGTCGTTGGGCCGCCGGGTAAAGGCAGCCGGCGCAGGGAATCCCGTTCAAGGTGAACGCCACGGCGTGAACTCCACGGCGCTACCGGCCGACACGAGCTCCGAGTCCTCTCAACTCCCGGACACTTCTCTTGCGTTACCGCCGTCAGCCCCAGTGACCTTCAGCGTAAGGAGTGTTCCAGCAGTGCGTGAGCCTGCCGTTTTCCACCGTGAAGACCTCGATTCCGCACATTTTTGCGTCGCCATGTTTCGTCATCGTCATGTTCCACACGGAGGTGACGGTGGTGTCATCCGCGTGAGTGATGACCCGGGAGATCTGGACGCCCAGCTGCTCGATGCCCATTCGGACCCGCTCGATCTGCTCGTCGTGGCTCAACAACGTGACACTTCCCGGGTCATGGCGGGTGATCGGGTCGCTGCACAGCTCACGAATCAACTCGAGCTTCCCTTGGTTGTTGACCTCGTCCCAATAGCGCTCAAGAAGCACCTGGGCGGCCGGCTTAGGCATCGCGGTCCTCCTCCTTCTCCGCGAACCCGGGGTCGCGAGTAAATATGATTGACATATAAAAATATACTAAGGTATATTTTTTTGGTCGGCTAATCGCTGAAATTCACTGGTCCACTGATTCTTCACTGGTCCACTGATTTATTGAGGACGGAAATGGCTTCTTTGGAAACGCAGCCAGCCGGATCGACGCGTCGGGAGCGGCGGCGCCTTGAGGTCTCCGGTCGCGTTCTGGATGCAGCCGAGGCTCTGTTCGTCGCCAAGGGATTTGACGAGACGTCCGTGGCGGAAATCTGCGAAGCCGCCGACGTGGCATACGGCACTTTTTTCAACCATTTCCCGGCCAAGTCGGATCTGTTGCTCGCCCTGGGCGCGCGCGCGTTGTCAGACATTTCCGGGCAACTGGCTGCCTTGTCGCGTCGCCCGGTCCGAATCGGCGACGCTTTGAGGGATCTCTTCGAGGGATTCGCGGAGCGCCTGCAATCGGTGTCGCCGGGCGAGCGTGCACTTGCCGCGCGGGTCCAATCGCTCGCGTTTACCGAAGTCCACGAAGATCGCGACAACGGGTTTCATGCCGCCTTCGTCGCCTTCATCCGCGAATCGGTGGCAGCCGACCGGGTGCGCGCGGACATTCCGGCCGAAACACTGGCCGATTTGCTCGCGAGCGCCTACGCGACGATGGCGCTCAGCTGGGTGCATATTCCGGATTTTCCGGTCCGTAGTCGCGCGCGCGCACTGGCCGACGTCCTCGCCGCAACCCTCGCGCCGGACGCCCCTTCGCCGAACGCTACCCCCTCCAACAAAACGGTTCGGGGGTCGAAGTGATTCGGCATCTCGAAGGCAAAGTGGCCGTGGTAACCGGCGCGGCACATGGAATCGGTCGGGCTCTCGCAATCGGTCTCGCGGCCGAAGGAATGCAGGTCGTGGCCGCGGACATCGACGAGGCCGCCGCAGTGGAGACCGTTGCTCGAATCGGCGCCGGCGCAGTCGCCCGGCGGGTGGACGTTTCCGACTCTGAATCAGTTGCGGCGCTCGCTGATGTCTGTTTCGCCGATTTCGGCCACGTCGACTTGTTGCTCAACAATGCAGGGGTCTTTCAGGGCGGGCTCTGCTGGGAACGGAGCAACGAAGACTGGGCGTGGACCTTCGGCGTGAACGTCTACGGGATAATCCATGGCATTCGCAGTTTCGTGCCGCGCATGATCGCGCAAGGGACCGAAGGGCATGTGCTCAATACCGCATCCGTGGCCGCATTCGTCTCAGCCCCCGTGTCGGGGCCCTACGTCGTTTCTAAATTCGCCGCCCTGTCCCTGACCGAGTGTCTGGCGCATGATCTCGCTGCTGTGGGCTCGAAGATCGGCGCATCGGTGCTCACCCCGAGTGCCTTCGATACGGGGATCGCGGATGCGGCCGGCGTGAGACCCGAACGCTTCGGAGTCGACGACACCGAAGACGGCAAGGGCACGGCTGCGGCGCTCGCTGCGATTCTGTCAGAAGGATTGGCTCCCGACGCTGTAGTGGCTCCCGTGATCGAGGGCATTCGCTCCGGCGAGTTTCTGATTGCCACCCGGCCCAGCTATGCCGAGCAACTCCGCAACCGCTACGAATCGTTGCTCGCGCGAAAGCTGCCCCCGATGATCTCCGTGGACTAGCGCCCATCGGACAACCCAATAGCCGAATCGCAGAAGGAAAACGCACACATGGGACGACTCGACGGCAAGGTGGCTCTCATCAGCGGCGGAGCTCGCGGTATGGGCAACGCCGAAGCGCGACTCTTCGCCCGGGAGGGCGCGCGGGTGGTGATCGGAGATGTGGAGGAATCAGACGGGAAGGCTCTCACACGTCAAATCGGAGATGCGGCCCGATTCGTCAACCTGGATGTCACTCGGCCCGAGCGGTGGGAAACCGCGGTCGCCGAGACACTCTCGGCCTTTGGCCGGCTCGATGTCTTGGTCAATAACGCGGGCATCGTCATCCCGTCGCCAATGCGCGATCTCTCGCTTGACGACTACCAAAAGGTGATCGACGTCAATCAGACTGGAGTGTTCCTGGGCATGAAGGCGGCCACTCCGGCCATGGAGGAATCGGGGGCGGGCTCGATCGTGAACATCTCCTCGATTGACGGAATGATCGGGATGAACCTGGTTTTCTCCTACGTTGCAAGCAAGTTCGCGGTGCGCGGCATGACCCGGGTTGCCGCCCTCGAGCTTGCGCCGATCGGAATCCGGGTGAACTCGGTGCACCCCGGCTTCGTCCACACCCGCCTCGGAAATCCGGATGGCCATCCGGAGTTACGAGAGCTTCTCGACGGTTATAGCAAGCGCCGGGTGCCGCTCGGCCGGACCGGGGAGCCCGAGGACATCGCCAACCTTGTGCTGTTTCTGGCCTCGGATGAGGCGAGCTTCATCACCGGTTCCGAATTCGTGGCTGACGGCGGGTTGCTCGCCGGAGAGTCCCTGCCGGGGACAGCGTGACAGGGCAAGCCCAGCCTCGAGTCGAGGCCATGCAATGAAGGATCTGCGCGGCCGGGTCGCTGTCGTGACGGGCGCGTCTAGTGGAATTGGTCGCGCAACGGCGGCACGGTTGGCCGGCGAGGGCTGCGCACTCGCCCTCGTGGACATCGACGGGCCGCGCCTGGAAGAGACGGCGCACCTGGTCGAGGCTGCCGGCGTCCGCGCCAGCCTTCATCTGGCCGATGTTTCCGACGCCCCGCGAATGCAAGCATTGCCCGGTGAGATCCTCGAGGAACACGGACGGGTGAACATTCTGGTCAACAATGCCGGTGTTTCAGTGTTGAAGACCTTCGAAGACCACAGTCTTGAAGACTTTCAGTGGCTCATCGGGATCAATTTCTGGGGGGTCGTCCACGGTTGCAAGTTCTTTCTGCCCGCGCTCCGGGAGGCGAGTCAGGCTCATATCGTCAATGTGTCGAGCATGTACGGCTTCATCGGAGTGCCCGGGCAGAGTAGTTACTGCGCAAGCAAGTTCGCCGTTCGCGGGTTCACCGAATCGCTCTGGGCAGAACTCCGCCACACCCAGGTCGGGGTGACGAGTGTCCATCCCGGCGGCGTGGCAACCGGCATCGCACGGTCGGTGCGGGTCAGCCATGAATCGGAGCGCGCTCAATTGCAGAAGGCGATGAAGAAATACGGGCACCCGCCCGAAGACGTGGCCTCCGCCATTGTCCGTGGAATCCGCGGCAACCGGCTTCGGGTGCGCTCAGGTGCGGAGTCCTTCGCCGTGGATTGGCTCAAACGTCTTGTGCCGATTGGTTTCCACAAAGCATTCGCCGAGAAGATGCGAGTGCCCGGGAGTTGAACAAACTCGGTAATCGATCCTCGACGACGATTCCGCTACATCAACGAGAGGTATGAAATCGACATGGCCGTCAATTCCCTTCTCCGGATCGCGGTGATCGGCGCAGGCCCCGCGGGCCTGGCGGCCGGCCACGAACTTCTTGCACACGGCTTCACCAACTTCACGATTTTCGAGAAGTCCGACGCGGTCGGGGGCACCTGGCACTTGCACACCTACCCGGGCCTGGCCTGCGATGTCTGGGCCCACGCCTACACCTTCTCGTATCGACCGAACCCCGACTGGACCGCAAACTTCGTCGAACAGCCCGAGATCGAGACCTACCTGCAGAACTGCGCCACGGAGTTCGGCCTGGACACGCATATCCGATTGAACACCCGGATTACCGCCGCGCACTATGAAGACACCGGCGTCTGGCAACTCAAGAGCGAGGCCGGCGAGTCACTCGAGTTCGATGTCGTGATCAACGCGATGGGAAACCAACACACGCCCCGCTACCCCAGCGTTCCCGGTATCGACGACTTCGAGGGTGAGAGTTTTCACGGCACCCGCTGGGATCACAACGTCGAACTCAAGGGCAGGCGCGTCGTCATTGTCGGCTCTGCCGCGAGTGCCGTGCAGATCGTGCCCGAGGTGGCGCGAGTCGCAGGGGAACTCACGGTCTTGCAGCGATCACCGAACTGGATCATGCCGCGGCGCCGCAAGTTCTACACCGACGCGCAGCGCCGCCGGTGGCGCCGGTTTCCGTTCATCATGAAACTGATTCGGCGTGTGCAGCGATTCTTGATGAGCCTTGTTCACGACGCCGCAACTCTCGGCCACAACCGGGCGAAGCAGTTCGAGAAAGTGGCCAGGAAGTTCATCAACGACACGATCCCCGATCCAGAGCTTCGTGCGGCCCTCACACCCGCTGACCCTTACGGCTGCAAGCGCGGTTTGGTCTCCGATGACTTCTACCCCGCCCTGCTGCGCGGAAATGTCGAGCTGATTCCAGAAGGCCTCAGTGCCGTACGACCGACCGGAATCACCACCGAAAAGGGCCGCGAAATCCAGGCCGACGTCATCATCTTCTGTACCGGTTACCGGATCCTTGACTTTGATCGGATCACCGTCTTCGGCGAAGCAGGGCAGAGTCTGGCCGACACAATGGAGCAGTCGCCCGAGGCGTTCAAAGGGATTGCCGCGCCACACTTCCCGAACTATTTCTTTGCCGTTGGACCCAACGGACTGCCTCTTGACGCGAGCTACTTCCTGACCGCGGAGCGAAACATCGAGACGATCGTCGCCCTATTGCGCCAGAAGCAGGCGGCCGGAGTGAAGTCGCTCTCGGTCAAGCCGCACATCAGCCGCGCCTATAACGAATTCTTGGCGCAGCAGTTCTCCCGCTACTCGTGGGCATCCCCGTCGTGCCAGAGCTACTACCAGGACGAGAACGGGCGCGCTCCGTTCCTCTTTCCCGGGCGCTTCAAGGAGTACCGGGAACTGCATGCCAAGTCGGGGCTGCATGAGTACGACCTGCGATACACCCGCGAACAGTTCGTTGCCAAGACTGGCTCGCACTCGCCAACCTGACCAAGGCATCGAACTGAAAACTGGAATGCGCCAGCCCGTTGCCCATCGAGATGACGCCCTTGCCGCCCGCTTGCCGCCACCGCCGATGAGTAAGAATGGTGCCGGCCGGATCCGGGGTAGTCGTGATCGGTTTTGGGCGATGCAGGCGGGTGATACAGATGGCGAGAACGGCGGTGTCGACCGCTGCCCAGAGGGTGTTCGCTGCCGTCGTCGCTCTGTTGGTGGCGCTGACCGGGTGTTCCACCGGACAGCGGGTTGATCTCGGCGGCGGGGCTGCCGGCAACCTCGTCGCGGCGATCGCCGGGGAGCCCGATCAACTCGACCCGCACCGGACCACCGCCTACTTCTCCTTCGAGGTGCTTGAGAACGTGTTCGACACGCTCGTCGAGCCCGACGAGAACCTCCAGATGCAGCCCGCACTGGCCAAGTCGTGGGAGGTCAGCCCCGATGGGCTCACCTGGACCTTCCACCTGCGCGATGGCGTCACGTTTCACGACGGCACCCCCCTGACCGCCGATGACGTCGTCTTCTCCTACCGCCGGATCATGGATGAGAACTTGGCCAACGTCGACAAGTTCAGCGCTGTCACCGCGGTCGAGGCACCCGACCCGTCCACAGTGGTCATCCGCACCGATCGGCCGGTGCCCAACATGCTGACCAACCTGGGCGGGTTCAAGGGGATGGCAATCGTGTCGCGCCGCAACGTCGAGAGCGGGCAGATCGCCACACATCCGATCGGGACCGGACCGTTCAGTTTCCTGGATCAACGCAGCGGCGACTCCATCACGCTGGCAGCCAACCCGGACTACTGGGGCGGGCCGCCCGGGATCCCGGGTGTGACGTTCCGTTTCATCTCCGAGCCCTCGACGGCGCTATCGGCACTACAGGCCGGTGAGATCGACTGGACCGACTCGATTCCCCCCCAGCGGGTAGCACAGCTCGAAGACGACGACTCGGTGACGCTGGCAGTCACACCGAGCAACGACTATTGGTATTTGGCCCTCAACGAGGCCCGCGAACCGTGGAACGACGTCCGCGTGCGGCAGGCCATCGCCTACGCGATCGACCGCGGCGCGATCGTTCAGGCGACCAGCTACGGCACCGCCACGGCCAATCAGTTGGCGATCCCGGAGGGCAACCCCTGGTACACCGCCTACGACAGATACGGGCAGGACGACCCGGAGAACTCAGCACGTGCACTGGGTCTGGACAATGCCCGCGAGCTACTCCGCGAGGCCGGAGTCCAGCCCACGAATCTCGACATGCTCGTCACCACCGACTACCCGGAGACGGTCATCGCGGCCCAGATCATCGCCGATAACCTTGCACCGCTTGGGATCACCGTCAATATCTCCACGGTGGACTTCGCGACCTGGCTCGACGAACAGAACTCGGGCAACTTCGACATGCTGATGATGGGATGGCTGGGCAATATCGATCCCGACGATTTCTACTACGCCCAGCACCACACCGACGGGACGAGCAACGCGCAGCAATTCTCCAACACCGAGGTGGACCGATTGCTCGACGCGGGCCGGGTCGAGACCGACCGAGCCGCGCGCTACGACGACTATGCGCAAGCCGCAACGCTGATCGCCGACGAGGCCAGCTACATCTACCTGTACAACCCCTCGGTGATCCAGGCGTGGAATCCAGCGCTCTCGGGTTACCAAGCACGCCGCGACGGCGCGGTCCGGTTCCGGGATGCCTCGCTGAACACTGACGACGGAGCGTAGCGATGGCGGCCAACTCTGACCGATCGGTGCTGAACAATCCGATCATCGGGTTCGTCGCGCGCAGGTTGATCTACTCGGCCGTCGTGTTGTTCGGGGTGCTGATCTTGGTTTTCGCGTTGGTCCACCTGGTTCCGGGCGACCCGGTGCGCCTGGCGCTGGGTACCCGTTACACACCGGAGGCCTACGAGGCATTGCGCGCTGCCAGCGGGCTGGACCGCCCGCTCATCTCTCAGTTCTTCGGCTACCTGGGCTCAGCGCTGACCGGCGATCTCGGCGTGAGCTTCCGCAACGGCGACCCCGTCACCGTAACGCTCATGCAGCGGCTCCCGGCGACAGCGTCCCTGGGTTTTGCCGGCATCGCGATAGCCCTGGCGATAGCATTGCCCGCAGGCATCTTCTCCGCGCTGCGCGAGGGTCGGATCAGCGACGCGATCGTCCGTATCACAAGCCAATTCGGCGTATCCATCCCCGATTTCTGGATGGGCATCCTGCTGATCGCGTTGTTCGCAACGACCCTGGGCTGGCTACCGACGTCGGGCTACCGGCCACTGTTCGAGGATCCGGCAGGATGGCTGCGCCACATCGTCCTGCCCGGGCTCACCGTCGGCTTGGTGGCGGCGGCGATCATGACACGATACGTACGCGCAGCGGTGCTCGAAGTGGCCGCGATGGGCTATGTGCGCACGGCGCGGTCCAAGGGGCTGCCACCACAGGTCGTCACGTTCCGACACACCGTGCGCAACGCCTTGGTGCCGATCCTGACCATCACTGGCATCCAACTCGCCACGCTCCTCGGGGGCGTGATCGTTGTGGAGGTGGTGTTCGCCTGGCCAGGGCTGGGTCGGCTGGTCTACCACGCCGTCGCGGCGCGTGACTATCCGTTGATCCAGGGCGCGGTGTTGCTGATCGCGGCACTGTTCCTGCTCGTCAATCTGATCGTCGATGTGCTGTACGCGGTGGTCGACCCGAGGATCCGCCTGGCATGACGAACACCACGAGCACAGAAACCAGGGTCTCCTCCTGGCGGCTGCTCGCCCTCAACCCGGTCACGTTGGTCAGCGCATTGGTGCTCGTGGCCGTGGCCGTCGTTGCGGTGAGCGCGAATTGGGTCGCCCCGCACGGCGTCAACGACGTCGACGTTCCCAACGCCCTGCAGGCACCCGGCGGTGCGCACTGGTTCGGCACCGACGAATTAGGTCGCGACGTGTTGTCCCGTGTGCTGGTCGCCATCCAGGCGTCGATGCAGATCGCCGTCCTCAGCGTGGTTTTCGCGGCCGTGGTGGGCGTGACGGTCGGAGTTGTGGCTGGATACTTCGCCGGCCGGAAAGGCGGCTGGCTCGACACCGTGCTGATGCGGGTCGTCGACGTGATGTTCGCCTTCCCGGTACTGCTTCTGGCACTCGCGATCGTCGCGATCCTGGGCCCGGGGGTGAGCACGACGATCCTGGCGATCGGCATTGTCTACACGCCGATTTTCGCCCGGGTGGCCCGCGCCGGCACGCTGAGTGTGCGCACCGAACCGTACGTGGCGGCCTCGCGCGCTGTGGGGGCCGGCGACCTGTACATCCTGGTGCGCCATATTCTGCCGAACATCTCGGGTCCACTCATCGTGCAGACCTCGCTCTCACTGGCGTTCGCCATCCTGTCCGAGGCTGCCCTGTCGTTTCTCGGACTGGGAATCCAGCCACCCCAGCCATCACTGGGCCGGATGATCTTCGACTCCCAGGGCTTCGTGACGATGGCTTGGTGGATGGCGGTGTTTCCCGGCGCTGCGATCTTCGTCATTGTTCTGGCGTTCAATTTGTTCGGCGACGGGCTGCGCGACGTGCTGGATCCCAAGCAGCGCACCGCGATCGAGGCCCTCAGGCGAGAGTCACGATGAGCCCGCAACCCGTGCTGAGCGTTCGGGATCTCGGTGTGCGCATCGGAGGACGCGCGCTCGTCGGTGGCGTGTCGTTCGATGTCCACCGCGAGCAGACCCTTGGCATCGTGGGCGAATCAGGCTCGGGCAAGTCGATGACGATGCTGGCGGCGACCGGGCTGCTGGATGCCCCGGGCGCGCGGACTTCGGGCACCAGCGTGCTCAAAGGTGTCTCCGACGAACCCGTTCAGTTGGTGGGTGCCAAGCCACGGGTTCTGCGCCGCGTGCATGGGGCGCGAATCGGTTTCGTCTTCCAGGACCCCGGGACCTCGCTGAACCCGCTGCTGACCCTGGAGCGTCAGATCACCGAATCTCTGGAGACTCATCGCTCCATGACGCGCCGGGAAGCCGGCCGCCGGGCGCTCGAGCTACTGGAGGCGGTCGGTCTGCCCGATCCTGCGATGCGTCTGCACGCTTACCCGCACCAACTCTCGGGCGGGCAGCGACAGCGGGTGATGATCGCGATCGCGCTGGCATGCGACCCAGAGCTGCTGATCGCCGACGAGCCCACTACCGCACTGGACGTGACGACACAGGCGCAGATCATCGAGTTGGTGCGCGTCCTGCAACGTGATTTCGGCACCGCGGTGGCGTGGATCAGCCATGACCTTGGCGTGATTGGGCAAGTGGCACAGGATGTCACGGTGCTGCGTGCCGGCGCTGTCGTCGAGCAGGCGCCCATCGTTGAGGTGTTCGAGCGGCCGCGTGAGGAGTACACCCGGGAGCTGCTCACCGCGCGCCCAACACTCGACGTTTCCCGGCCACCGGCCGTCCCCGATGCCGAGCCGCTGCTGACCGTCGACGGACTCGACGTGCGGTTTACGGTGACCACGCCGGTGGGCCGCTCGACCGTGCATGCAGTCAAGGACGTGTCTTTTCGGATCCGCCGGGCGACGACGCTGGGCCTGGTGGGAGAGTCCGGTTCGGGGAAGTCCACCGTCGCGGCGGTATTGACTGGCTTGGTGAAACCTGATGCGGGCAGCGCGACGCTTGGCGGCACCGACGTTCTCAACGTGAGAGGTGCCGCCAGGAAGGCACTGCGGCGCCGCATCGGAATGGTGTTCCAGGATCCATTCTCGTCGCTGAATCCTCGCGCCCGGGTGGAGACTTCGATCTCGGAGCCATTGAGAGTGCACAGGCTCGTGACGAACCGCTCGGCGCGCCGCGAACGCGTCGCCGAACTGCTCGATCTCGTCGGGCTGCCGGCCGCTTTCACGCACCGGTACCCACACGAACTTTCCGGTGGACAGCGCCAACGGGTGAGCATAGCCCGCGCGCTGGCCGCCGAACCCGATCTGCTCATCCTCGACGAGGCGACGGCATCGCTGGATGTGTCGGTGCAGGCTCGGATACTCGAGCTGCTGGCCCGACTGCAGCGCGAACTAGGGCTGGCCTACCTACTCATCGGACATGACCTAGCAGTGATCCGGCAGTTGAGCCATGACGTGTTGGTGATGCGCGACGGTGCTGTCGTCGAGAGTCGGCCTGCCGAAGACCTGTTCGCCTCCCCGCAGCAGCAGTACACCCGCGATTTGTTGGCTGCCGTCCCGCCAACGGAACCGCGCGCCACCGTCTGAGCGGATCGGCGCCCGAGCCAACCCCTAGACCGGCTCGGCCGCCATCGTGATGTCGACGGTGCCCTCGCAGGCTCCACTGGAGATATCGGTGCGCCAGCGCCCCGACACGGAGCCGTCCGCCTGGGGCGTGTACGAAACCTGCGCGTACGCAGGATTCCACTCGATCGAACCGTCAGGCATTAGACAGTTCCACTGAAAGTTCGTGTCCGACGACCACGCTGAACCATCCCAGGTGAAGGTCACCGGGACCGGGACGGTGGAGTTGCGCGGAGCGGGTCCCCCGACGATCGTGACGACGCAGGAACCGCCTGAGCAGCTGGTATCAAACGTATAGGTGTCTGTGTACCTGTTCTCGGTCTGGGTTGCCGCGACGCTGGTGCCGCTCTTCTGATCGACGAAGAAGGTCACCGTGTAGGTCCCGTCCCATATGGGGACGCCTCCGGCGGACGCGGCGGGCGCTAACCCCAGGGCGGCCACTGCGCCCATTGATGCTGCACCGGCCATCCAGTGATACCGCGACATCTCAACTCCCAGGTTGCGTGGTGTTTTCCCATCTATCTGCCGGGGTGGTGCAAGTGTTACAGGTGTTACCTGTGGTGGCAGTCGTTCTTTTCCCACCCAAGTTGACTCGGCGGGTACTGCGCACCCAGCCTGAACTCGTGACGATCCGAGATGGGCGCCTTGGCGCTGCATTGTTCGACGAGCGGTACATCCAGAATCCATATCCGCTTTACGCTCAAATGCTCGCCGCGGCGCCCGTGCACCGGATCGGCGCCTCAGGATTCCATGCGGTCTGCAGCTGGGACGCCGTCACCGAGGCGGTGGCGCGAACCGACGACTTCTCCTCAAACTTGACCGGGACGATGACCTATCGGCCAGACGGTGGCGTCGGGTTGTTCCCGATGGATGAGCTCGGCGGACCCACGCAGGTGCTGGCCATCGCCGACGACCCGGCTCATGCCGTGCACCGCAAGAAACTGGTGCCCCAGTTGGCCGCCAAGCGCATCCGCGCCCTGGAGTCCTTCGTGGTCGACACGACCGGGCGTCTGTGGCGGGAGGAACTGCGCGACGGTCGCATCGAGTGGATGTCCGCGATGGCCAACCGCCTGCCGATGATGGTGGTCTGTCGGCTCATCGGCGTCCCCGATCGTCACGCCGAACAGCTTGCCGCCTGGGGCTATGCCAGCACCCAACTGCTCGAAGGGCTGGTCAGCGAGGAACAGCTGGCTGCGGCGGGGACAGCTGCCGTGGAACTGATGGGCTACGTCGCCGAGAGGCTGCGGCTGGCGGTGGCGGATCCGCAGGAGAACCTGCTGGGTGACCTCGCCAACGCCTGCACCGCGGGCGAACTCGACACTTTGACCGCACAGTTCATGATCGTGACGCTGTTCGGCGCCGGCGGCGAGTCGACCGCATCGCTCATCGGCTCGGCGGCCGACATCTGCGCCGCCCACCCCGCGATGCAGGATCGTCTGCGCGAGAACCCCGATCTTCTGCCGGCATTCCTCGAAGAGGTGTTGAGATTCGAGTCGCCGTTTCGTGCCCACTACCGCCACGTGCGCAACGACTGCATGCTGGCCGGGCATGAGCTGCCCGCCGGTTCGCGATTGATACTGCTGTGGGGAGCGGCCAACCGGGACCCGGCGCACTTCGAGGCGCCCAACGAATTCCGGCTGGACCGCGCCGGCAGGGCGGGGCACATCTCGTTCGGCAGGGGCGCGCACTTCTGCGTCGGTGCCACGCTGGCGAGACTGGAGGCGCAGATCGTGCTCGACCACCTCTTGCGGCACACCAGGCGGGTGGAGAAGGTCGGGTCCCCCCGATGGCTGCCAAGCCTGCTGGTGCGCCGGCTCGAAAACCTCGTCCTCGCTGCCGAATAACCCGCGGGTTGACCCGACCACCGGTTGCCCAGCACCATCATGGCAGCCGACGAGAGGCGCCGGGCATGCGACTCGACGCACCGCTGGGTATCAGCCTGGCTTCCGAAAGGGGTGACTTGTGGACATCTTCGAAGACTGGCTTCAGGGTGGAACATACTTCCCATGGGCATCGACGACAGCCGCCAACGCAGGGGCAGAGGTCGAGGTGTTCACTCGGCGCTGCGGCACACCGGGCGCGCCGGCCCTGGTCTGCGTGCACGGATTCCCGACCTCGAGCATCGACTATTACGGCTTGGTCGGCGAACTGGGCGCCGAGTTCGACATCTTCACGCTCGACTTCCCCGGGTATGGGCTATCCGGTAAACCGCCCCATCCCCACGTCTACTCGCTTTACGACGACGCACGCCTGCTTGTCCACGCGATCAATGAGATCTGGCAACTCGGCGAGTATCGAATGATCACCCACGATCGCGGCAGCAGCGTCGGCATGATCGCGCTTGCGATGCTGGCGGATCACGATGCCAATTCTCTGCCGGTCGATGTATTCATGACCAACGCGAACATTTTCCTGCCGCTGGCAAATCTGACCGCGTTCCAGGTAGCGCTGCTGGATGACGCCACCGGTCGCGCGACCGCGGCGGCCACGACGCCGGACATGCTGGCGGCGGGCCTGGGGGTGACGACCTTCATGCCGCGGCGTGGCCCGCAGGACCCCGAGATCATCGCATTGGCAAAAAGTTTCGCTCACAATGACGGGATCTCCGTGCTGCCCGACACCGTGAAGTATCTGCACGAGCGGGCCGCCGACGAGACCGGCTGGTTGGAAAGGCTCTCCGGCATCGACGTCAACACCACGTTGATCTGGGGCCTGCACGACGGAGTCGCGCCCCTGCGCGTCGCCAACCACGTCTGGCAGACCTATCTGAAGAACAAACTTGGTCAGAGCCGCTACTGGGTGGTGCCCGGCGCCGATCACTACCTGCAGTGCGACGCGCCGAGCGAGGTCGCCCAGATCATCCGGATCACGAGCGAGTCAACCTCGGCGAATGCCGACCAGGAACCTGCGATCGCCCTGCAGACGATCGGCGACCGGCCCGACGGCTCGGTGCTCATCGATCAGTCAGGCCGCGATAGCCGCTGAAGCTGCGGGTCCAAGAATCCCGACAGAGTCGAACGCGTCGGCTATTGCGCCGAGTTGCCCGGCCGCGCCCCGACGCTCGGTTCGCGTCGTCGGCCCTGCCCGAAGGCCAGTACGGTGGGGCCATGCAATATCTCGACGTCGAGGGAGTCGGACGCGTCAGCAAGATCGGGCTTGGCACCTGGCAATTCGGGTCCCGCGAATGGGGATACGGGGACGACTACGCCGCAGAGACTGCCCGCGGCATCGTCGAGCGCGCCCGGGCGCTGGGAGTGACGCTTTACGACACGGCCGAAATCTACGGCTTCGGCAGGAGCGAGCGCATTCTCGGCGAGGCCCTCGGCGAGGAACGCACCGAGCTGGCTGTGGCCAGCAAAGTGTTCCCGGTGGCCCCGTTTCCCCCGGTGATAAAACGACGCGCGCGGGCCAGCGCACAGCGCCTGCAGCTCGACCGCATCCCGCTCTACCAGGTACACCAGCCGAATCCGGTGGTTCCCGATTCGGTGATCATGCCGGGCATGAGGGAGTTGTTGGACACCGGGGCGATCGGGGCTGCCGGGGTCTCGAACTACTCGCTGGCGCGTTGGCGCAAGGCCGACGCCGCGCTGGGCCGGCCGGTGGTCAGCAACCAGGTGCACTTCTCACTCGCCCATCCCGGCGCGCTGGAGGACCTCGTCCCCTTCGCTGAGCAGGAGAATCGGCTGGTGATCGCCTACAGCCCGCTCGCGCAGGGACTGCTGGGGGGCAAATACGGCTTGGACAACCGGCCCGGTGGCGTGCGCGCGATGAATACGCTGTTCGCGACCGAGAATCTGAGGCGGGTGGAGCCACTGCTGCAGACGCTGCGCGATGTCGCGGCCGAAGTCGGAGCCGAACCCGCTCAGGTGGCCCTGGCCTGGCTGATCGCCCTGCCCGGGACTGTCGCCATCCCGGGCGCATCCAGTGTCGAGCAGCTCGAGTTCAATGTCGCGGCGGCAGATATCGAGTTGGGCGAGACGGCACATCATGCACTGACCGCCGCCGCCCGGAGGTTCACTCCGGCGCCCACCGGCCGTGTCCTGACCGACATGTTCAAGGAGAAGCTCGGCCGCGGATGACTCGGCGTTGCGTGCTGAAAGCCGCTGCCGGGCATATGTAATTCTTTGTTCAGGAATCCCGCGCTCGCATCACTTGGAGATGGTCGACGACGCTGTTGCATTGCAGGGGCTCTCCAAGAATCCCGCCCAGCGACGGCCTGACCGGGCACGACCAATCTGACCAATTCCACCGTCGCCGCCGTCCATTTACACACCGGAGGGCCGCGAGGGCTGGATAATATTTGCGGGAGTTCCCATGTCCGCCAAGCGGATCCATGCCGCACATGCGCTGCCGAGTCGGCGACACGACACCTGTTCGCCCTGGTTCCAGCCGACATCCGAAGTCACAAAGTCCAGCTGCTCGAAGGCCACGGCGACATCACCCACGCAACCTCCGGCAGCCGGGCGAGCGACGACGTGGACGCCTGACACATCGCCGTTGACCCGTCTTGAACAGGTTGCCACCGGACGCATCGGGGCGTTGCCCCCTGAGGCTGCTCGTTCGGTGTTACCTTGGAAATATCTTCATTGACGAGAGGACTGGCATGCCCAATACCCGTTTGGTTTCGATGATCTTGGCTGCCGGTGTGATCGGTGCGGGGATCTCGGCAGGCACCGCGTGGGCGGGTGGGCCCGGTGGAGTGATCGAGAATGTCGATCACATGTCCGCAGCGGTCGGTAGCGGAGTATTCGACGATGGCCTGATGGGTTTCCTGGCCCTCGGCGCCACCAACGAGGAGGCCTCGGCCAACGTCATCGCGAAATGCGAGGCTGCCGGCGGTATGTACTGCACCAGCGACATGGCGACCAACGACGACAACTGCATCGGGTCGTTTGCCGATCCCGTGAACATGGTGGTCGGCGGCGGAGCCGGGGCCACCGTCGAGGAGGCCCGCCAGAATGCGATCAATGAGGCTGCGATCAACAACATGCCGGTCTCCGAGCCCGACGTGTTCGTTGTCATCGCGGACTGCTGGGAACCGTGAGCGGATGTCACAACGTGCGACACCTGACCCGCGTGACATCAGGGCTATAGCCCGAAAGGTGATGGAAATATGAAACATCGAGGAATGTCAGCACTGTTGATGACCGGTTTGGCGGCCATAAGTCTGTTCATGGCTCCTGGCGCCCAGGCTCGACCGTACTGCGACCAATCGGGCTCCACAACAACCTGCCAAACCAACGGCAGTGTGTCCATCAAGGCCGAGCCCGGAATCAGGGGCGCCCCCGCTGGGGGGTACCTCATTCCGTGGCAGCAGGGTAATCGTCGAACCTATGGCGGGCGTCGTCGATAGCAGCTCTTCGCGCGGCTCGGTGGACCTTGCGGCGCGGCGGTGACGGCTGCCATCCCGAGCGTCAGTGCACTCCCTCCATTTGGCGGCTGATCCAGGGCGCGATGAAGAACACGATCACGCCGGAAGCGACCGCCACCCCGCCCAGAATCCCGAAATAGGCAGGCTCGCGCGAGGGATCGTAGTAGCCGGCCAGCACTCCCGACATGGCCGTCCCGAGGCCGACCGAGAAGAAATACAGGGCCATCATCTGTGCACGGAACGCGTCCGGTGCCAACTTGGTTGTCACCGACAGCCCGATCGGTGAGAGCAGCAGCTCCGAGACCGCGAACACCCCGAGGATCGCCATGACCAACAGAGCGGGCACCGCGCTGATGCCGGCCAGCGGAATGAAACACAGAAACGCCAGCCCCATCCCGATCACGCCATAGGCGAACTTGCGCGGAGTGGTCGGTGCCCGGCTACCCAGCCGTGTCCACATCAGCGCGAACAGCGGCGAGAGCACGATGATCCACACCGGTTCGATCGAACCGATCCAGTTCGACGGCGCCGTCCAACCGAAGATCGACCAGTCCATCCGCTCATCGGAGTAGATCGCCAGCACAGTGAAGATCTGCTGGAACAGCGACCAAAAAACAGCGTTTGCGATGAACAGTGGGATAAACGCCCGCAGGCGCTCCCGCTCCGGCCCAGTGACCTTGGCACTGGTCAGCATGATCGCGAAATAGCCGATCGCCGCGATGACGATGACGCCAGTGGTGACGTGCGACAGGTTTGCCAAGGTCACCAACTTCAGCGCGATGGCCACCCCGACCACCACCAGCGCGGCCACGAAAATGCCGATCGTCTTCCCGAAGTCGCTGCGCGGCAGCGCATTCGGCACGGTGCGGCCATGCGTTCCGAGGTTGCGCCGGAACACCACATACTGGATCAAACCCAGTGCCATGCCGATGGCGGCTGCGCCGAAACCGTAGTGAAAGCCAACATGGGTCTGCAGCAGGCCGGTGATCAGCGGTCCGGTAAAGGCGCCCAGATTGATCCCGAGGTAGAACAGCGTGAATCCACCGTCGGCACGGTGGTCGTTCTTGCCGTAGAGCGTGCCCAGCAGCGAGGATGCGTTGGCTTTCAGTGCTCCCGAGCCGAGAGCCACGAGCCCCAGGCCGGCACCGACTCCGCTCAACCCGGGCAGCACGGCCAACGCGATGTGGCCGAGCATGACCACGACGCCACCGTAGAAGACCGTGCGCTCCATTCCGAGCAGGCGGTCGGCGATCCAGCCGCCGAGCACGGTGGACAGATAAACCAGGCCGCCGTAGGCGCCGACGATGCCCGTCGCAGTGCTCTGCGGCAATCCCAGCCCGCCGTCGGTGACCGAGTAGTAGAGGTAGTAGCCGAGGATGGTGAGCATTCCGTAGAAGGAGAACCGCTCCCACAGCTCGACACCGAAGAGGTTGGTCAGTCCGATCGGGTGACCGAAGAACGTGCGCGAATCGTCCTTCTCGCGGATTGCCATGACGATACTGTGCCCTCTTTCCGCGCACTACGCGGGGTTTAACGACGGACGGCTTGAAAACTGTTTCAGCGCAGATTGTTTCAAAGGTAAGAGCCGATACTCGGGGACACTTTTCCAGTAGTTTCCGTGGAGCGCGATCTGTTAGGTTATGTGCTTCACCCACAGGGGGCGACAAGATGACTGTCAACCAATCCCACGCTGTGGCGTCGCCGGAGGGGCGCGGCCCCAAGGAATACAAGGGCTTGGTGGTCGGCGCCGCCGGAATGATGGCCGCCGGATTTATGACCACTTTCCTGTCGCCGCTGCTTGCGGTGTCGTTCGCCAGGGAGTTCGACTTCGGACTCGGACCGGCGGGTCTGCTTGTGGCGTGTGGCCAGGGCGGCGTTGCACTGGCGGCTTTCGGCATTCTGCCGTTCCTGCCGCGCCTGGACCGAAGGAAGATGGGGATCGCTGGTGCGCTGATCACCGCCGGGTGTCTTGCCCTCACCGGCTTCGCCACCGGGTTCGGCCCGGTTCTGGCGCTCCAGATCATGGCGGGGTTGGGTGCTGGATTGTGCTACGCCGGCGCCAACTCGGCGCTGGCCTATGCACGCCTTCCGGAACGCGCATTCAGCATCGTCACCGTCACCTGGATGCTCGTCGGAGCCGTGATGCTGACGCTGGGACCGATACTGCACGACCTGTGGCCGAAGGTCGGCATCTACCTCGGCATCGCCGCGGCGGTGCTGTTGTG
The DNA here is from genome assembly GCA_022601275.1 of Actinomycetes bacterium. Classification (GTDB taxonomy): domain Bacteria; phylum Actinomycetota; class Actinomycetes; order Mycobacteriales; family Mycobacteriaceae; genus Mycobacterium. Next base: position 45,891 of record JAHZIT010000042.1, on the reverse strand, counting down.
CCTGGTATTCATCACCCGCCTGCCCGATGTGCGGGATCTGCCCGAGGAGGACCCGGGCGCGGCGCAGTTGGAAGTCGCCTCCGACATCGCCCCGGCAACGCCCGGCCCCGATGGTCCCAGAGGTCCTGTCGGACCCGTTCTACTGTTGATCAGCGCCATTGGGCTCCTGCAAGTCGGCAACGCGATGATCTGGACATTTGCCGAGCCGATCGGAGAGCAAGCCGGACTCTCCGTCCAGTACACCGCGACGTTCTTGGGTTTGTCCCAGATCGTCGGATTGGTCGGCGCCGGCATCACCCTGACATTCGGCGCAAAGGTTCCCAAGATGGCCCTCATCGCTCCGGCCGCAGCGACCATGGGGGTAGGTGGTCTGCTCGTCGGGACCGCTGCCAGCCCGGCGCCGTTCACTGCTGGATTCCTGGCGATCAATATCGCGTTCTTCTGTATCACGCCGTTGCTGCTCGCGCTCGCTGCCGAACTCGACACGAGTTCGGGCCGACTCGTCGTTGTGGCCGGCGGCGTCGCGTTGGTGGCCGGCGCGGCCGCACCGGCCCTCGGCGCATTCCTCGCCGGTGCGGGCGGCCATTGGCAACGACTGGGCGTGACTGCCCTCACGATGGCGTTGTTGGCCCTTCCGCTGCTGGTAACTCCGGTTCGCGCCGCAAAGAAGCGCGTGCTCGCAGCCGCCGAAGTCGCACAGCCCTGAGGCGAATCGCCATCGTGAGGACGTTCGGGCGGCGCACCGACCCACCGATTGCGTGGCGTCGTTTGACCAGCAAAAATTTAAATGGGGCAAATGAGCATGCCGACTGCTGCCCTGTGGGCCCTCGTCGTCTGCAACCATGGGTACTGGTGCAGAGGAGACGCCGCACATGACCGAAATAAAGTTCTTGGAGTTGCACGGCCATCGCGTCGCCTACCGGGACGCCGGCAGCGGTGGCGAAACGATATTGCTGATCCACGGAATGGCGGGCAGTTCTGAGACGTGGCGCGCGGTGATCCCGCAGTTGTCGAAGAAGTACCGGGTGATCGCGCCCGACCTCATGGGACACGGCCAGTCCGACAAACCCAGGAGTGATTACTCACTCGGCGCCTTCGCAGTGTCGCTTCGGGACCTTCTGGACGAGTTGGGCGTCTCCGGAGCAACGGTCATCGGCCAATCGCTCGGCGGCGGAGTGGCAATGCAATTCGCCTATCAACATCGCGACTACTGCCGGCGGCTGGTGCTGATCAGCAGCGGCGGCCTCGGCCCCGACGTGGGCTGGACTCTTCGCCTGCTTTCCGCTCCGGGAGCTGAGCTGATACTGCCGATCATTGCCCCAACACCGGTGTTGACGGCTGGCAACAAACTGCGGTCTTGGTTCTCGTCCAGCGGCATCCACTCACCGCGCGGGGCCGAAATGTGGAGTGCCTATTCGTCGTTGGCTGACTCTCAGACCCGCCAGGCATTCCTCAAGACGTTGCGTTCAGTGGTCGACTACCGCGGGCAATCGGTGAGCGCATTGAATCGACTACACCTGACATCGGAAGTTCCGACCATGATCATCTGGGGCGATCAAGACCGGATCATCCCGATCGAGCACGGCTACGCCTTGCGCGATTCCCAGCCAGGATGCCGACTCGAGGTGCTTACCGGCGTGGGCCATTTCCCGCACGTTGAACGACCCTACGAAGTAACCGAACTCATCGACGAATTCATCGAAACGAATGCCCACCCCACCGCAGGGGTCGAATCGCCCATCACCGACCGGCCGAATGAACCGTGAGCGCAGCCCAAGACATGCCTATACCCGATAAACCACGTGCCGGCCAAGAGTCGGTATGGAGCTATCCGCGGCCGCCTCGGCTGGAGGAATTCGCCGGCTCGATCACCGTCGAGTTGGGCGGCCGGACGATCGCCATGACCGACCGGGCCTGGCGGGTACTCGAGACCAGCCACCCGCCAACGTATTACCTCCCGCAGGCCTGCTTCGACGAGGGCGTCCTGCGGCAGGCAACAGGATCATCGTGGTGCGAGTGGAAGGGGCAGGCCAGTTATTTCGACCTGGTGACTCCGACCCTCGTCGCCCCACGAGCGGCGTGGACATACCTGAACCCAACCCGCGAATTCACCGCGATCGCCGGTGCTGTCGCCGTCATGGCCCCGCTGGTAGATCGGTGCACCGTCAACGGGGAAGAGGTCGTGCCGCAGCCAGGTGGCTTCTACGGCGGCTGGATCACCAGTTGGATCGCCGGGCCGTTCAAGGGAGTGCCGGGCTCAATGGGTTGGTGACCTTCCGCCTGCCGTGCCCAAGAATCCTCGTGGTGGTGTATCAGCAAGGCGACCAACAATATCCGCGATGGGCCCCGTCCTGAGTACGTGATAATGATGTGGTGGCGGGGATGGCCGACCGGTGAGCGCGCTGGATGCGTTCTACGCGGCGTGGGCCAAGGCGCGGCATGCTTTCGGCGAGGGCACTCCCCACGGCGGTATGCAGTTCGACGCCAGCGCGGAGCTTCGGCAAATGGGCAACGACGTTGCCGGAGCCGCGCCCGGATCAGTGTGGTCGGGGGGTGCGGCCGACGCATACCAAGCGATCAATGCCGACCACCGAGCGGCTATCGATCGCGTCGCCGAACTTGATCAGCGGCTGGGTAGATCTGTCGACCACTGCGCCCGAGTCCTCAGCGGCGGCCGCCAGGACTTGGACGCGCTTCGCCAGTGGGTGATCGATTCTACGGGCAGTGTTCCACCCGGCAAGCCGCACGCTCCGGCGTTCACCCAGGTTGCGGGCGTGGGCCTGACCAGACTCGACGATATTGTTCGCGGCGCTCATGGCGAGTTGGACAACCTCGCGCGTGACATACGCGGGATCAAGAAGGAATACGCCGCCCTCACCTTCCGGGAGGCACCCGCTCTCTCTGACGAGAACGAGCCCGTCGCGGCCGATCACCTCGATGCCGTCAGCAACGGCGCAACGGACATGGCCCCGGGCGACATCGGCCAGGTCGACCAGGCAAACCGCGAACTGCTCCAGGAGATACTCCAGAGTTGCCGGCAACTTCCCGACGGCCAGGTGAAGGCGGATCGACTCGCAGACATCGCGGCCATCAGGGAAGCGCTCACGGTGCCCGATTCACACCTGCTGTACCTCGACAGGCCCGAAGACCCGTCCCAGATGATTGCCGCGGCCACGTCGGTGGGCGATCCGTTCACCGCCGACCACGTGTCGGTGACGGTCCCCGGGGTATCTGGAAGCACTCGCGGGACCATCGCCGCCATGACCGCCGAAGCCGCCGAACTGCGCAGCGAGGCAGCAGATGTCGCCGAGCGAGTGGGAACCGGTCAGAACATCGCGACCGTCGCGTGGGTGGGCTATCAACCCCCGCCCAACCTCGGCGATTCCTCGGTGCTCAGCGATGACCTCGCCCAAGCGGGAGCCCCGAAACTCAATTCCATGCTGCACGAACTCGACGCCGCCTCCAAGAATCCAGACCAGACCACCGCGTTGTTCGGGCATTCCTATGGCTCATTGACCTCCGGCATCGCCCTTCACGAGGGCGCCAGCCGGTACATCGACAACGCCGTGCTGTACGGGTCGCCAGGATTCCAGGCCGACACTCCAGCAGAACTCGGCATGAACGACGAGAACTTCTTCGTGATGTCGGCGCGCGACGACCCGATCAACACGCTCGGAGCCCTGGCGCCCTACCACGGATGGGGATCAGACCCCAACGACATCATCAACGACGACGGCCATCTGCGCTTCCGATTCCAGCATCTGGAAACCGACGCGGGAACCACCCCGATCGCAGGATATGAATCCAAGACCGGGGCATCCGGACACTCCGACTATGACCGCAACGCAGGAGAGCGAATGGCCGGCTACAACCTGGCAGCGATTCTGCTGAACCGCCCGGATCTCGCCGTGAGGGAGACCCCCCTCTCATGGTGACCCGGCACCATGGCGAACGAATCCTGCGCTGCCGGGCAGCGCGGACGTTTCTCGTGTGGTTCAGCGCTGACGTGTGTGGTTCAGCGCTGCTAGGTATCTCAACGCTGAACATCACCGGCGGCTGCTTCCTGATGCAGAGTGTGGTGAACGTGTCGCCCGGGCGACTGCCCCCCGAACCACCGATCGCGCCTGCCTCGCCCCCGCCTTCTTAGGGGTCCGAGGGGATTTTGCTGCTCCTTGCTACCAGTTACCTTGCTACCAGTTACCCTGCTACCAGTTACTCGGCGAGTAGTCCTTCAGAAAGCACCCGTGCAGATCCTCCCCGGCCTCGCCACGCACGATGGGGTCATAAACTCGGGCAGCGCCGTCGACGAGATCGAGCGGGGCGTGGAAACCCTCTTCGGCCAGCCGCAGTTTGGTGGGGTGAGGGCGCTCATCGGTGATCCATCCAGTGTCCACGGCGGTCATCAGGATGCTGTCGCGCTCCAACATCTCCGCCGCGCTGGTGCGGGTGAGCATGTTCAACGCAGCCTTGGCCATGTTGGTGTGCGGGTGCCCTGGGCCCTTGTATCCACGACTGAACTGGCCCTCCATGGCCGAAACGTTCACGACGTACTTGCGGTGAGCCGGTGACGCGGCCAATGCGGGGCGTAGTCGGCTGACCAGGATGAACGGGGCTGTCTGATTACAGAGTTGCACCTCGAGCAATTCCATTGGGTCGATCTCATGCACACACTGAGTCCAGCTGTTCACCGCACTGTTGTCGGGCAGCAGTCCACCGGCATCGACAGCGGTACCGGCGGCAATCCGTTCCGGCGAGGCACTGCGCGCAGCCAGCGCCGACTCAGTCACCGCGTGCGGTCTCTGGTGCTCGGCGAGGCTCGCGGACAGCGCAGCTGGATGGGCATCGCTGACATGGTCAAACGTGATGACATCCACCAACTCGTTCGGCGGGGTGCGCTCCGCCTCGACGAGCGCTGCATACGAGCCCGGGGGGCGGCGCACCGTCTGGGCCGCGTTGTTGATCAGGATGTCCAACGGGCCCTGCGCCGCCATCGTTTCGGCCAACGCCACCAGTTGGGCGGGATCTCGTAGGTCGATTCCCACCACCCGCAGTCGGTGCAGCCAGTCCACACTGTCGGGCATGGCCACAAACCTGCGCACGGCATCATTCGGAAACCGGGTGGTGATGGTCGTGTGGGCCCCGTCGCGCAGCAAGCGCAACGCGATGTACATGCCAATCTTCGCGCGACCACCCGTGAGCAGGGCGGTTCGGCCGGAAAGGTCTGTTCGGGCAGTGCGCTTAGCGCGGTTGAGGGTGGCACAGTCGGGGCAAAGCTGGTGGTAAAACGCGTCGACTACCGTGTAGCGGCGCTTGCACATGTAGCAGGCGCGCGAGCGCAGCAGGGTGCCCGCACTGGCGCCCGCGGCGGTCGACACCAGGGGCAGACCCTCGGTCTCGTCGTCGATGCGGCCCGGAGCCCCGGTGGCGGTAGCCGCGGTGACGGCTCGGTCAGCCGCCGCCACCGCGTCCCGCTTCGCCTTTCGGCGCGCCAGCTTGACCGACTTGTAGATGCCCGCCGTCGCCCTGCGTACTGCCACGGCATCGGGGTGCTCGGGATCCAGCGCCTCAACCTGGGACAGCACCCGCAGACATGTTCTGAGCTGCTCGGGATCGATCGCGGTCATCGTCGCAGGGTACGGGCGCCGCGGCTGGTTCGGCGAAACAGCCACACCTACCCGGATGGCGTCCGCGCCCGTGTCCAACGGCGAAATACGGTAAACGGGCAATCCAACGCGTAAATTGAACGGAGGCGGGTGCAGTCGACAGCAGGTGGGATTCAGATGAGGGCTTCTACTCGCGCGGTGCTCACGAGCGGAGCAGCCGCGCTGAGCGTCGGAGCGCTTGCGGTAACCGCTGCGGCGCCCCCCGATTTCAGGCGAGCCGTCGAGATCCAGCGACCGGTGAACTTCGCCGCCGATGCCCTCCCGATCGACCCAGGCGCGCAGGTAGAGCCGCCCACGGACGAGGACCTGGACGCCGCCCTGGCACTGATCGAACAGCTCGCCCCGGTGAGCGACGGTCGAATGATCACGGTCAGGTTGAACGGTGAGGATCACCCGCAAACCGCGACCGTCGCACCGGCAGAGCGCAACGGCGCCGGCGGGGCCGACACCGCGACCACCGACGAACCTTCAGACGACCTCCCCGGCATCGCCGCGCTCGACGAGCCGACCGCTCAGAACGCGGCGTCGGACATCATCGACGACGTCTATTCGATTTCGCGATACTGGGCCAATTACGTGTCCCTGGAATTGGGCCCGTGGCTGATCAATTGGGTGCCGCTCGGATACCTGGTCTCCGACCAGATCTACATTTGGTACCCCAACTTCGTCCTTCCCACGGTCGACAGCTTCGTCTACGACTTCCTTGATCCGGTGGTGAACGATCCCTTCAATCTCGAAGCGTGGGTCGGCGGAATCAGCGACATCATCAGCACCGCGGCGACCGGGGTGGCCGAAGGGGTACGCGAGGAGATCGACTACATCGTGAGCTTCGGCTGGTTCCCGATACCTTTGCCGCCGCTGCCTGACTTCCCGCTGCCTGGGGTCGGCTCCGCTTCGACGTCCGCTGCGCTGGCGCTGACCGCGACCGAGGCCGGCGAATCGGCCACCGACGCTACTGAGGACCCCGCCCCGAATGGGACCGGAGAGGTGGCTGGCGAGGTGGCTACCGAATCGGTCGACACCGCCACCCCCGACGAGTCCGCTGACGCTCCCACTGAGGAAGGGAACGAAGAGGTCGCCGGCGACGCCACCCTGGCTCCGGCGGAGGGACAGCCCGAGGACTCTGCGACACCGGCAGAAGAGGGCGCCGAGGAGTCGTCGAGCGAGGGCGAAAGCCAGACTCAGGACCCATCCCAGGACGCAACCGGCGACGAAGCCGACCCGACCTACGAGCCGGTTGATGCCGACCTGCCCGATGACGCCGATCTGCCCGGTGATGCCGACCTGCCAGTGGACGCCGACGATCCCAGTGACGCCGACCTACCCGCTGACACCGACGATCCCAGTGACGCCGACCTACCCGCTGACACCGACGATCCCAGTGACAACGACACTGGCCAGGACACTGGCCAGGACGCCGGATCCAGCTCCAGCGACACCTCCGGTGACAGCGACAGCACCGGCGATTCCGATACCGAGGGCTGATCACCTTCCCAGCACGGCAGCACCGCACTGTGGGGCGGTCGGGGCACGTCGCGGTAACCGTCAGTACTGCAACCCGAGACCCCGGGCAGGATGGTTTACTCGGCACGTGCACCCGAGGCCCCGATGATCCGAAGCGTGGGACGCGTCGGGCCCCTCAAAGTTGTTGGGCTGGTGCTTTGGCAGCTGAAATACGACCTGCTGGTGATGCTCGTGGTTGCCGCCATCCTGGTCCCGATCCCCGACAACATCCAGATGGAGAACTCCGTGGCCGCGCTGTCCGTTCTGGGCATCGCTGCGTCGATTTTCATAGGTTTCCGCAACACGAACGCCTACAACCGCTGGTGGGAAGCGCGCACCTTGTGGGGCGCCGTCATCAACGACTCGCGAGCACTGCACAACAGCCTGGCTGCCGTGGACACCGGAACCACCGCGATGTCTGGTGTCCTGGACCGTATGCGCCGCCGCCAGGTCCGCTACACCTGGACATTGGCCGCCGAAATGCGCGGCGTCGCCCCGGTGCCGGGGGTTGTTGAGCTCACCGACGAGGACCCGACCCGGGCAACAGCGACCGATCTGCTCAACCTCCAGGCGCAGGATGTTCAACGCCTCTCGGCTGAAGGTCATATCGACTACCAGGCCAGGGTGATGCTGATGTCGGTCAACACCGCCCTCGCCGCGTCGCAGGGTGGCCTGGAGCGCATTCGCAATGAGCCCATCCCTGTGCACTACGACGTGTTCATTCGCGTGATGGCGTGGCTGTTCGCGATAGTGGCGTTCAATCGTTTCGATGCCAACCATGAGCTTGCCAGCGTCGCCCTCGGGCTGCTGCTGATGCTGTTGTTCATCGTGGCGGAACGGCTGGGGTACTTCATCGAGCGGCCAATGAGCAACCGTATCTTTGACCTACCCATGTACCGGTTCTGCGCCACCATCAGCGCCAATCTGCTGGGCCGCGACCATCCGCTGGCGACACCCCGGGAATCCGACAAAGCCATCATCTGGAATTAGGTCCTCGCCCAATCCAGTGCGGCGACGTTGAGCACCATAGCCACCGCGACACGCGCGCGGACCGGACCAATCGCGAAGACCCGGTAGCCGCGGCGGTCATGATTTCGCTCGCGAGCATGCGGAAGAAGACTGGAATCATGCCGCGGCGGCTGCTGGTCCGGGCAGAGGTGTCTGCGTTTCGTAAAGAGAAGCGGCCAAAGTGGACCACATCAGGTGACCAAGGCACCACATAATGATTTGTTGATCAATCGGGCGCCCGGCGGCGTCAAGTTGATGCCGGGCACCCCCAACCGGTTCATCGCCTGATCACCCAAAAGTACTGTGCCGCCGCGCTCCGAATCCATGTTTCGATCAACGAGCTTGTAGCTGGCCGACAAAGCCCGGTCGCCAACCCGGTTCGCGATGTTCAGCTGAACAAGTCCAGGGCGCAACCGGAGGGTGCGACGGCGCGGCCAGGTGAGAAGCTGCACGAGTTGCTGGCGCAGGTGCGCTACTCGGGCTGCAGTGGTAACACTTCGGCGAGCTACGGCGAAACGTGCCCTACGGACTGGGCGTTCCCGCTGTGAAACCGTTTGGCTTCCGCAGGATTCAACGACGCTGATCGAGTACGAACAGGGGTCGGATCGAGGCAAGCAAGTTTCAATAGCCAACCTGTGAAGTGGGGCGGGCGGGGCTCGAACCCGCGACCAATGGATTATGAGTCCACGGCTCTAACCGACTGAGCTACCGCCCCGACGCGACCTGCGCGGCCACCATGGTCGCACATGAGCAATCGGAGGAAGGTCGGGATTAGTGCGCCGGACTCACCGAGGACATGTGGAAGTCGGGAATCCGCAACGACGGCATCTGCGCGCGAGTCACCCAGTCTCCCCACTCCCGGGGCAGGGTGACCTCGCTGACGCCGGCTTGGGTAGCTCGACGCAACAGGTCCAAGGGGCTCTCGTTGAATCGGAAGTTGTTCACCGCCGCGGTCACTTCGCCGTCCTGGACCAGGTACACGCCGTCCCGGGTCAGGCCGGTCAGCAGCAGCACCGATGGATCCACCTCCCGGATGTACCACAGCGTGGTCAGCAGTAGGCCCCGCTCGGTTCCGGCGATCATGTCCTGCAGGCTCTCCGCGCCCTTCAGGCCTGTGTCCATCAGGAGGTTGTCCGCACCGACAGCCACCGGCGTGTCGAACTCCGCAGCGGCCGCCCGCGGATAGGCCAGCGCGTTGATGACGCCCTCGCGGATCCAGTCGACCCGGTCTATGGTCATCCCGTTGTCGAACACCGAGGACCGCTCCGAAGAAGTCGACGTCGCGACGAAGGGCCCGCACTCCAACCCGGCCGCGCGAGGGTCCGAGTACAGCGTCAAGGGCAACGACGCCAGCCTCTCCCCCACCCGGGTCCCGCCGCCGGGCGCCGCCAGCGCTGTACGTCCCTCTTGTGCGCCGCGGCCGCCCATCGTCCACGCCAGGTAGATCATCATGTCCGCCACGGTCGAGGGCGGCATGATCGTCTCGTAGCGGCCCGCGGGAAGTTCGATCGTCCGTTGCGACCACGCCAGCCTGAGGCCGAGTTGGTCGAGCATCGAATCCATTGGCACACAAACGAAATCCGGCGTGCTGATACCTACCCAGGCGCTGGCACCGTGGCGTTTCGCGTTGATCTCCACCGAACCTGTGGGCTGCGTCAGCCGCTTGCGCAGCCCACCGGAGGTGGCGACGAACGTCGTCTCCACGACGTGCCGAGCGTATCCGAACAGACTGGCTCTACCACCCGACAGGCCACCGAAGCCCCGCGCCAGCTCTGCGGCTACTCCGAGGAATACTTCGGCCCCGGTGCCGGGGATCGGCGCATCCCAGTCCGTCGGAGCATCACCGCCTGGCAGGGGCGGGGCGGCGTCTCTGGCCTGCGGCGCCGCTGCTGCGGCCAGTTGGGAGGCCGCCACCTGGTCAGTGATGACTGACGGGCTCGCCGAGCTTGACCGAACGGAGCCGACGCGCGCCTTGTCACCTTGTCGCACAATCGAAATTACCGTGACTGTGCGACTCGTCGATTCGCCGTTGGTGGTCATGGTGTTGTTTGCCCATCGCAGCGCGGCGTCGGCACGATCGGTGACCAACACGATCGTCTCGTCGGCACCGCCCAGTCGCCGGGCCTCAGCCAGCGCGAGATCAACGACCTGCTGTGCGCCGAACACCTCTATCGTCCGCCTTCTTCACGGGTGTTGAGCACGGTGATGCCCCGGAACAGCGCTGAGGGACAGCCATGACTCACCGCGGCGACCTGACCGGGCTGCGCCTTGCCGCAGTTGAATGCTCCGCCCAATCGCCATGTCGATGGTCCGCCAACAGCGTCCAGCGCGCCCCAGAAGTCCGTTGTCGTTGCCTGGTAGGCCACGTCGCGTACCTGCCCGTCGAGCTTGCCGTCACGGATCCGGAAGAAGCGCTGCCCGGTGAATTGAAAGTTGTAGCGCTGCATATCGATCGACCACGACTTGTCGCCGACGATGTAGATGCCGTCGGTCACCCTCGCGATCAGGTCTTCGGTGGCCAGATCATCGTCTCCCGGTTGCAGCGAAACGTTGGGCATCCGCTGGATGGGCACGTGATGGGCGGAGTCGGCGTAGGAGCAACCGTTCGAACGCGGCACACCCAGCCGCGGCGCGAACACCCGGTCGAGCTGATAGCCGACGAAGACACCGTCTCGAACCAGATCCCAGCTCTGTGCACGCACGCCTTCGTCGTCGAAACCTACAGTGGCCAAGCCGTACTCAATCGTGCGGTCAGCGGTCACATTCATCAGCTGCGAGCCATACCGCATCGAGCCGAGCTTGTCCGGTGTGGCGAACGACGTTCCGGCGTAGGCCGATTCGTATCCGATTGCCCGGTCGTACTCGGTGGCGTGGCCGATCGACTCGTGAATCGTCAGCCACAGGTTGCTCGGGTCGATCACCAGATCAGTTGGGCCGGCGGTTACGCTGGGCGCCTTGGCCTTCTCGGCCAGCAGCGTGGGCAGCTGCGCCAGCTCCCCGGTCCAGTTCCACACCTCGTCGCCCTCGACGGCTTCCCAGCCGCGCGCCGTCGGCGGTGCCAGGGTGCTCATACTGTCGAACGTCCCCGCTGCCGCGTCCACGCTGATCGCTTCCAGCTTCGGCAGTACTCGCACCCGCTGCTGGGTGATCGATGACCCGAAGGTATCGGCGTAGAACGTCTGCTCCTTGGCGCTGTGCAACCAAGCCGACACGTGTCGACACCCGGTGCTGCCAGTAGCCGACCCGAGTAGTCGGCGAGCACAGCGACTTTGTCGTGTGGGGCAACGTTGAACGGGTCCAGCTTGTACTCCGAAACCCAGTCCGCGTCGCGGTACACGGGCTCGGGAGCAAGTTCGATGCGTTCGGCGTTCAGGGCGGCCAGCGTGGTCGCCACCTTCACCGCTCGACGAGCCGTGTCTGCGGCAGCCGCGGTACCGAGTTCGGTGTGGGAGGCAAACCCCCAGGTACCCTCGACAATGACTCTCACCGCCAGCCCGATCTGGCGGTCGACGACCGCGGTTTCCAGCGCTTCGTCGCGCAACTGCATCGTCTCTGTGGCCAGCCCGTGAATGCGCATGTCGGCGTAGCTGGCACCGGCCCGCACCGCCGCGGACAGCGCCGCGTCAGCCAACTCCAGGCGGGGTAGCGCAAGGAAGTCGGCATCGATTCGTCGGGACCCCGTCACGTATTCACCGTAGCGGCACCGGTGGGCATTACGTCGACACTGCGGCGACGGCGAGGAAGTGTGATCGGCGGGCTGCGTGACTGCAGTGTCAAGTGACTGCAATGTCAAGTGACTGCAATGTCAGCGGCTGTGCATGCCGCTGGTACCCAGAATGGTCAACTCGAGCGCCAAGGCGACTGCACATACCGCGACGACAACCGCGATCACCAGCCAATCGCGGCGCTTGGGCCGCGTCGGGGCGGCCGAGATCTGCCCCGCCCCACCACGTGCGGTGATCGCATCGCCCATCTCGTCGGCGCGGCGCAGCGCCACGGTGATCGCGGCGGCCAGCAAGTCGATCAGCTCGGAGGCCCATCGGCGCCGGCGCGCCCGTCGTGTGGCATCGACGTCCTTGGGTCGCAGCTGTCGCGCCGCGTAGAGCACCCTGAACTCGTCGATCAGCATCGGAAATGCTCTCAGCGCCAGGGCAAGTGTCACTGCCCAATCGTCGACCGGTATGCGCAATGGACGCAGCGGGCGACCCAGCGTCGCCACCGCCGGCGCGACCTCGGCGACATTCGTGGTCCAGGAAATCATGGCGCCGAGACCGAGCAGCACGATCGACAGCGCAGTGATACGCAGGAAGTTGAGCAGGCCGCCCAGACCGACCTCGAGCGAGCCGATCGCGAACTCTGGACTACCGCCGGCGAATGTCGCGGTCAGCGCCCCCAGAGCCAACAACCACCACAGCAACCTGGGCACGGTGGGCAGCACCCCGCGGGGGATGCGCGCCAGCCTGGCCGCCGCGACCACGAGGAGTGCGACGGCACCGATGGGTACCCAGCCGGGGTAGAACGTCAGCATCACACCGATTCCGGCAACGATGAGCAGCTTGGAACCGGCCCAGAGCTCGTGGATGACGGTCTGGCCGGGTACCGGCCGCAGCAGCACCACCTGCCTGCGCTGCTTACGTGTGGGAGCGGTCATGGGAGGTCTCCTGCGGCCGTCGGCGCTGCGGCCAATACCCCGTTCTGCAGGTGCAGCGTGCGCGGGCAGAGTTCCTCGAGTCCCGCGAAATCGTGGGAGATCACCACCACGGTAAGTCCTTTGTCGAATCGGAGTTCGACCAGCAGCCGCAGCAGACCGCGCTGCGAGTCGGCGTCCAGACCGGCCAGCGGCTCGTCGAGGATGAGCGCTCGCGGCGACCGGGCCAGTAGTCCGGCCAAGACGACGCGCCGCATCTGTCCGCCGCTGAGCTCATCGACGCGCCGGGCGGCCAGGGTCGGGTCAAGGCCCACGGTCTGCAGCGCTTGCGTCACCTTCGCCTGGTCGTATATCGAGAACCCGGCCGACGAGGCGATCTCCAGCGCCACATGGCTGCGCATCAGCTGCAGGCGCGCTGCCTGAAATGAGATCGCAACAGCCCCGACCTGTTCGGACACCGGAGCGCCGTCGAGCAGGCAGGCGCCCGACGTCGGGAGCGTCAGGCCGGCCATAATCCAGGCCAGGGTGGACTTGCCGGACCCGTTGAGGCCATGGATCAGCACGCCATCACCTTCGTGAACCGTGAAGTCGATCTCCCTCAATGCCGCTTTCGCCCAAGGTGTTCCGCTGCCGTACTCGTGGCTGACACGGTCCAGTTCGAGCAGTGGCGCGCCGCGGGGTCGGTCGGTTGCTGCGGCGGCTCTCGGCGCCTCGGCGGTCTCGACCATCACCCCGGTGCCCGCAGGATCGGCAACCGGGGAGCCGTTGCCGGCCAGGTTCACCGCGCGGTCGGCGGCGTCGGCCTCGTCGTTGTAGTGGGTGATGTGCACCAGCGAGGTGCGGTGGCGCCGGGTCAGCCCGGACAGCACCGACATCAGGCCTTCGCGCCCCTCCTGGTCGACCATGCTGGTGACCTCGTCGGCGATCAGCAGCGACGGCTCGCGAGCCAGCGCCGCAGCCACCGCCAGCCGTTGCAACTCGCCGCCCGAGAGCCCGCCGGTGTCCCGCTCGGCCAATCCGCCGAGGCCCACCTCGGAGAGGAGCTGACCAACATCTGTCGCCGTGCCGGGCGGCAGGCCCCAGACGACGTCATCGGCGACCCGGGTGCCCAGCACCTGACTCTCGGGGTGCTGCATCACCACGGCGGTGCCGCCAAGCTTGCCCAAGCCCACCGCGCCCGGGCGTTCTACGGTCCCCGCGGTGGGTTCACGCCCCGACAGCAGCAGCATCAGCGTCGTCTTACCTGAGCCGTTGGCGCCCGTGATCGCCAGGTGCTCACCGGGTTGCACAGACAGCGATACCGGCCCCAGCGCGTCGCGATCCGAGGTGGGGTAGCGGAAACGCACGTCGCGCAGCCGCAGGGGAACCGGGGCGATCGGACCTGCATCAGCCGACGACTCCAATTTGTGCACGTCGGGCACGCCGAGCAGACGCGACAGCACGCGCGACAACGCCCACCAACCGACCAGGCTGACGAACATGATGCTCGACACGCCGGTGAAGAAGAACAGATACGGCCAGTGATCGAGCACGATCGCGAAGTCCTGTTTCATCCGCTCGGCGATCGCCTCCATGCCCGGAATGCGGGCCAGGAGTGCGGCCGTTCCGGTGACGTTGGCGGTCACCGACTCGAAGATGAGATTCCGCAGCCGACTCAGGACCGCCAGCGCGACGACAGTGGCCGCGCCGAACAGCGCACCCGCGACAAGCGCAGCTGCGATGACCGTCGGGGTTCCCCGACCGCGGCGTTTGACGATGCCGGTCAGCCCCCCAATATAGGCGCAGTTGAACACCGTCATGAACCCGCCCACGCCGGCGATGAGGAAGGCGACCAGACCGCCGGCGACCGTTGCGGCGATCAGCACCCGCAGGCGATAACGGTAGGCGAGCAGGCCCATCGGGACGGTGCCGAGCAGTGAGAGCCCCGCCGCGAACGGAACCACGACGGCGATGATCGCAATGGCTGCGCACAGAGCCGCCATCACGGCGGCCTGAGCCAGCTCGACCGGCTGGAGCGAACCAGTCCGCCGAGGGGCGCTCTGCGGGCCGGCCGAGGTCATTCCATGATTCTGCCAGTCGTGGGGTCCTGGGCCCGCCTACCGGGGTGTGACCAGTGCCACCGCAGTTGACCTTGTTATGCATAGAAATTCTATGCAATAGTGGCGAAATGTCCTCCACACTCGGCGCAGACCTGCTCTCGGTGGTGGCCCGGATCAATCGGCTGGCCAATCAGCGCGTCCGGATGCCGATCCCCTTCGCGCAGGCCCGCCTGCTGTCCACCATCGAGGACCAGGGCGAAACGCGCATCTCCGAACTGGCCGCACTCGACCATTGTTCCCAGCCCACGATGACCACTCAGGTACGTCGGCTCGAGGACGCCGGGCTGGTGGCCCGCACCCCTGACCCGCAGGATGCGCGCGCCGTGCTGATCCGGATCACCCCGGCCGGCATCGCGACGTTACGGCAAGTGCGGCTGGATCGGGGTGCCGCCGTTGACCCTTATCTGGAGCGACTGGGCGAGCCCGAACGGCAGCGCCTCACCGAGGCGGTCAGCGTGCTGCGTCAACTCGTCGAGGACGCCGCCAAGCCCAGTGCCTCCGGCGCGCTGACCATCGGCGACAGGCGGTCTTTCAGCTGACGACCCCGTTGCTCAGCTGACGACCCCGCCGATCAGATAGCCGACGAAGTAGGTCGCGCCGATGGCGACCGCACCCAGTGCGAGTTGCCGAACAGAGCCCAGCCAGAGCGGCTTTCGCGTGACACGTGCGGCCCCCGCGCCTGCCATCAGCAGGCCGAAACCCCCGAACGCCAGCCCGGCCCACAGCGACTCGTACCCGAGCAAATAGGGAATGAGCGGGATCACCGCGCCGACCGCGAACAGAAAGAATGACGCTACCGCTGCCACCCACGGCGACGGTCTCTCTCTGGGATCCACCCCGAGTTCCTGCGTCAGGTGAAAATTCAACGCCGTGTTCTCGTCCCGGTGAATTTCCTCGGTCGCGGTCTCGGCGGTCTGCGGCGACATCCCCATCTGGACCAGCATCGCAACCAGTTCGGCACGTTCTGCGTTCGGAGAGCTGTCGAAGGACTTGCGTTCCACCAGCACTTCGGAGTCGATCTGCTCGTTGGCGGTGTTCACCGAGGTGTACTCACCCAGCGCCATCGAGAAGGCGCCGGCGAGCAGACCGGCAACTCCACTGATCACCACCGTGTGTGCCGACGCGCTTGCCGCGACGCCGGCGATCAAAGCGGTGTTGCTCACCAGACCGTCCATCGCACCGAACGTCGCGGCCCGCAGCCATCCCCCGGTGACGTCGGCGTGTCTGTGGCCAACGACGTGCGGCATCCCTGTCGGCGACATCGGTGTGTCGGCTGACTCAGTCATGGTGTTGATTGAACCCCAGCGGAACTGCGCCCGAGAAATCAGGATCGCCTTGGTTTGCCCCGAATGCGGTTTTTGCCACATCACGGTTTACGTCTGCTTCCTGCGGGTTACCGTCGTCTCATGACCACTACTGCCGACCACCTCCGCAATGCCCTCGACGGCCGTTGGCGCGACGCGAAGAACGATGTTCGCGAGAAGCTGTCGAGTCCGATCTTCACGCCGCACTACACTCCGAATACCGACATCGCCCGTAGCAAGGTAGACGAGCAGCTGCGGATCATGGCCGCCCACGGCGCCGCCGAGGACGGCTTCAAGAAGGAACACGGCGGCAACGGCGACGTCGGTGCCACCGTGACGCGGATCGAGATGCTGGCGATGAGTGACCTGTCACTGATGGTCAAGGCCGGCGTGCAGTGGGGCCTGTTCGGCGGCGCGATCGAAAACCTCGGTACCGAGCGCCACCATGAGGCCTATGTGCGGCGCATCATCAACCTCGACCTGCTGGGCTGCTTCGCGATGACCGAGACCGGCCACGGCAGCGACGTTCAGGCACTGGAGACCACCGCCACCTACGACCCCGCCACCGAGGAATTTGTGGTCAATTCCCCCACGGTGACATCCCGCAAGGACTACATCGGTGGTGCTGCCCGAACTGCACGCGTGGCAGCTGTTTTCGCACAGCTGATCACCCCGGATGGCGAGAACCACGGCGTGCATTGCCTGATGGTGCCAATGCGCGACGAGCAGGGCAACGACCTTCCCGGGGTGACCACATCTGACTGCAATTACAAAGGCGGACTGCCGGGCGTGGACAACGGACGCATCCAGTTCGACCACGTACGGGTGCCCCGGGAGAACCTGCTCAACAAGTACGCCGACGTCGCACCGGACGGAACCTACAGCTCGCCGATCGAGAACGTCGACCGTCGCTTCTTCACCATGCTGGGCACCCTGGTCCGCGGACGTGTCACGGTCGGCGGCAGTGCCGCCGCGGCGGCTCGGGTGGCGCTGGACATCGCGACGCGATACGCGTTGCAACGCAGACAGTTCGAAGCGCCCGGCGCCGAGCAAGAGGTGCTCATCATGGATTACCTGGTGCATCAGCGCCGACTGCTCCCGTTGATCGCTAAGTCCTATGCATTGCAGTTCGCCCAGAACGAGCTGGTGGGCACCTGCCATGAGCTCCAGACCGCCGACGACCCCGATGCCGAGGAACAACGGGAACTGGAATCGCGGGCGGCCGGCCTCAAGGCCGCCAACACCTGGCATGCGACCCGGGCCATTCAGGAAGCGCGCGAAGCCTGCGGAGGCGCAGGCTATATGGCCGAGAACCGGTTGATCGCGCTCAAGGCCGATACCGACGTCTTCACCACCTTCGAGGGTGACAACCACGTGCTCACCCAGTTGGTCGCCAAGTCGCTGCTGACCGCCTACGCCGACGACATCAAGGGCATGAGCCCGGTCGAATGGGTGCGGTTCGCCGCCAACTTCGCCGGTAAGCGGGTCTTGAAGCGCACCGCAGCCCAAACCGTCATACAGACCGTCCTGGACACCCGGCAGGACAACGAGGAGGAGGGCAGCCTGTTCAACCGGGGCACCCAGGTGAAGATGTTCGAGGACCGCGAGGAATACATGTTGGCCTCGGTCGCCCGGCGGATCCAGGGCAAATCCAAGGAGATGAGCGCGTTCGAGGCGTTCAACTCAGTGCAGGACCATGTGCTGCATGTCGCCACCGCACACATTGACCGCATCATTCTGGAGGCGTTCGTTGCCGGCATCGAGAACTGCGAAGACGAGGAGGCCCGTGAAATCCTCGGCATGGTGTGTGATCTATATGCGCTGTCGGTGATCGAAGACGACAAAGCCTGGTTCGTCGAACAACGGTTGCTGTCCACCGAACGCTCCAAGGCGGTTACCCGCGGTATCAACGACCGCTGTAGGCGTCTGCGGCCACACGCCCAGACGCTCGTCGACGGGTTCGGTATCCCTGAGCAGTTGCGCTATGCCGAGATGCTGCACCCGGAGAACATCCCCGACGCATGAGCAGGCCCGGCAGGTCGCCGGCGCCGCCGCGGGGCGTCCTTCGAAGAAGTTTGGCGGGCAGTCAGAGGAATCGCACGGTGCTCGTCTTGATGTCGTAGACGGCTCCCGCGATCGCGATCTCTCCGGCCTTTTCGGCTTCGTTGAGCAGCTGGCTGTCTTTCCGCACGGTGTCAATCGTCGCGCGCACGTTACGCTCGATGGCATCGTCGAGGTCGGACGCGCCCACGATCCCGGGTTTGATGATGTCGACGATCGCCTGAATGTTGCCACCAGGACTCGCGTTGGTGTAGGCAGCGTTCACCGCGCCACAGTCCGAATGTCCGAATACCACCAGCGCCTTCGACTTCAGGACCGCCTGACCGAACTCCAGGCTGCCAAGGTTGGTCGGCGATGCAGCGATGTTGCCTGCCTCCCGGACGACGAAGATGTCACCTACGAACTGGTCGAATATCACCTCCGGCGCCAGCCGGCTGTCAGCGCAACCGAGTACCGAGGCGAACGGCATCTGGCCGTCGGTGATGTCGCTCCAAATGGCATCGATCTGGGCGGTGCTGCGGATCTGAGGCTCTCGCGCCTTGAAGCGCTCGTTGCCTCTCTTCAGCACCTGGATCGCCTCTTCGGGCGTCGCCGGCGTCGGCTTAGGAGGCACATCCGCCGTTTCGGAGTCGTCGGACTTCTCCGACCCGCATGCGGCCGCCGCCAGGGCCACCGCCGGAATCGCGCCGAGTAGGTAGCGCCGGGACTTGCTGACTACGCGAGGACGACTGTCCCTATCCTGCACCGAATTGCACTCCTGTTCGCCGCGAGTTCAGGGGCCCACCGCAAAGCCACCGCACTGTTGCACGGCAGGAATACACGGCGAACCCGGCGCTGAACCGCCCAATTATGCTCACCGACAACAATCTTGGGGATCGGTGCGCCTGGCACTCGACCACCCTCCAAGGCTGAGTTCCGTGGGATCTGAGTGAAGACTCCGTGGGGTCTGAGTGAAGACCCCCGGAACCCTCAGGGGATCACGCAATCGGTGCCAGCAGTGCGGGGTCTTCGGCGGGGAATGTCGGGCATTTGTCCGCAATCTCCGCGGCGTTCGCTTCCGACGTCGCGAAGAGCGGCACGAATTGCGGGAAAATCACCGCCAACTCGTCGACCTCAGCCTGTCGATCAGCGGGGCTCTTTTCCAGCAGCAGGTTCAAGTGATTGATTATCGCGGGTTGCAGAAACGCCGGTTCAGAGTTGTACCGATCCACCAATGCCCGGTAAGTCTCGGGTTCTACAGCCTTCGTTGCGGCCAATAGTTGGTCGAGGGAACAACTGGTGTCGAGTAGGGCGGCGGGTATCGCGTCCGGGTTGATCGGGGGCGCCGGAGGCGGCGGAGGCTGGGCAGCCGCGATACCGGAGAAGCCGACGGCGGCAATTGACATGCCCGCGGAGGCGACAGCCGCACGGGTAAGAAAAACGTTGAAGGAATTCATGATTGCAGACCGTAACTCAGCCGGAAGAATCCGTCTGGAAAACGTGGATTCCCGCCATTCGTATTCTCCCGTCGAGGTGGCGGGCGTTAATCCAACTCGGATCAGCGGGTGCGCAGTCGGCGGCACGCTACAGTTAGCCTCGCGCTGTAGGAAACGCATATTCGTGGAAACTGCATAGTTGATTGAGCGCGATCCGACTGACAGCTGCCGCTGTCGAGACAAGGGAGTCGAGGTTGGAATCCCCGAAGCTCGCTATCCGCAACGCCAATGTGTTCGACAGTGTGAACGCCCGGATCACCGGCCCGATGGACATCGCTGTCAAGGACGGGCGGATCACGTCGCTAACGCCCTCGGGCTCAACCGAATTCGCGGGTGAGGTCGACATCGACGGCACGGGCAAGACGCTGATGCCGGGGCTGATCGACGCGCACTGGCATACGACGTTCGCCACCATTGCCACTGATGCAGCTCTGCTCGGCGAGGTCGGCTACGTGTTCGCCAAGGCCGTGGTCGGTGCCCGGGAGACGCTACTGCGGGGATTCACCACGGTCCGCGATGTCGGCGGCCCGGTCTTCGGTATCAAACAGGCCATCGACGAGGACGTGATCCCCGGCCCCCGGATCTTCCCGGCGGGCGCCTTCATCTCCCAGTCCGGCGGGCACGGCGACTTCCGGCTGCCGAATGAGACACCTCGAGGGGTGGCCGGGAACCTGAGTTACACAGAAATCATCGGTGCCGCAATCATCGCCGACGGGGAAGCCGAGGTGCTGAGAGGCGCGCGTGAGGTACTGCGCCGCGGCGCATCGCAGCTCAAGCTCATGGCCGGCGGCGGTTGCGCATCAAACTATGACCCGCTCGACGTCTCCCAGTACACCGAAGCAGAAATGCGGGCGGCGGTCCAGGTGGCCGAGAACTGGGGCACCTACGTCACCGTGCACGCCTACACCCCCCGCGCGATCCGGACCGCTGTCGCAGCCGGTGTCCGCTGCGTCGAACACGGCCACCTCATCGACGAAGAGACCGCCGCTCTGCTCGCCGAAAAAGACATCTGGTGGTGCCTGCAGCCACTTCTTGACGACGAGGACGCAGTGCCGCTGCCCCCGGCGAACCGGTCCAAGTTCCTGCGGATGGTTGCCGGTACCGACAACGCATACAGGCTGGCGAGAAAACATCAGGTCAAGCTGGCATTCGGAACCGACACCCTGTTCGACGCCAAACTGGCCGGCCGCCAAGGTGCCCAGCTGGCGAAACTCACCCGCTGGTTCACTCCCGCCGAGGTGCTGCAGCAAGCCACGATCCGCAACGCCGAACTGCTGGCGATGTCTGGACCGCGCAACCCCTACCCCGGGCAGCTCGGTGTCGTTGCCGAGGGCGCGTTTGCCGACCTGATTCTGGTCGACGGCGACCCCGTCGCCGACATTTCGCTGATCACCCGACCAGAGGAGACCTTCACCGCGATCATCAAAGACGGTCGCCTCGCCAAAGGATGAACGGGCGATTGACCTGCGAGAATACCGGCTCCCCCGGCTGGACTCGAACCAGCAACCCTTCGGTTAACAGCCGAATGCTCTGCCAATTGAGCTACAGGGGATTGCACTGCCGCAGTCGTTGCGCCACGGATCAGAGAGCACTTTAGCTTACCCCCGCTGCGGGGTGCCAATATGCTCCCGGGCGGGCACGCAATGCCCGCGGTGCGGCGGGTAAGGCAGGATGGGAGCCGAACGAACTCGAAAGAAGACTGTCACCTAGTCCACGAACACCTAGTCCACGAACACCTAGTCCACGAACACCTAGTCCACGAATATCGCTATGTCCACGAATATCGCATTAGGAGGAGCCCCGTGATCGGGTATGTCGCTGTCTTGGCCGTGGGCTATGTGCTGGGCACCAAGGCAGGCAAGCAGCGCTACGAACAGATCGCCGGGACGTATAGAGCCGTTACCGGAAGCCCGGCCGCCAAGGCGGTGATCGACGCGGGGCGGCGAAAAATCGCCGATCGAGTGTCACCCGACCCGGGGATGGCAAGGCTCACACAGATCGACTCCGGCACCGAAGTCTTTGAGCCGCAACAGCCGGTAGAGAAAACCCGCTAGCCCCCGCTAGCCGAAGTCGCGCGAGAAAGAGCCACCGGGGAGCAGGGGCCCGGTGTAGACACCCAGCCCGTACGGACCGAACCCGACGTTCGGGGTGCCGATCATCACGCCGTCGCCGTTGGAGTAACCCATGCAATTGCCGTCTTCTTGATTGCCGAACCAGGCCAGGCAGGCCGGACCGGCGGTCACCTGCGGTGCGGCATCCGTGTTGGCCAGGGCGGTGTAGAGCGGAACGGCCACGGCTGCGGCCGCGAAGGCCCCCGCAATCAACCGGGTGCCCCCGCTTCGGATCGCGTTCACTAACATCACCAGCTCACCTTCTCAACTATGCCCGACAGCCTATGCCTGACAGCATCTCCACCATACCCTTGTTGTCGGTTCATGCAGTCAGGTCGTTACCGCTGGCCTGTTCGAGCAGCCCACGCCGATAGCCCTCCATGGCCACCAGGTCACCGAACAGCGCGTGATACTCGTCCCCCTGTTCGACCGGCGACATCCGCTGCAATTTCGACTTCACCTCGGCGATCTGGCGGCCGATCCACACTTCCTGCAATCGGGCCAGCACACCGCCGATATAGCGCGGCAGCTTCTCGTCATCGGCGTTGATCGCCTCGACGCCCAGTTCATTGACCAGACCGGCCGCCAGGGGTGAGGCAGCCTGATTCCGCACCGCCTCGATCCACTGCGCGCCGGTCACTCCGGCCGAGGTGCCGCCGGCGGCCTCGATCGATAACCGAACAGCCGCGTAGCCGGCGTGAGTGAAGCTCTCCGCTGCCAACGAGTCGAAGACCGGGCCGGCCAGGGCGGGATACTGCAACGCCGACTTGAGCGCCTCGCGCTGCGGCCACAGCCCGGGGTCGGCGGGGTCCGGCCGGACCGCGCCGGGCTCTGCTGCAGGGTGCGGCCCGGGCGACTGGGCCGCCTCGGCCTGAGCGCCGCGACGGCGGGTCCGGATCGGCATGCCGCGCTTGTTGGCCTCTTCACGCACCCGGTTGAGCACCTGGCCTTCGTCGCTCCATCCGGTCCATCCCGCGAGCCTGCGTGCATACTCGTCGCGCAGCGCGTAATCCCGAATCCTGGCGACCAACGGCACGCAGCGGCGCAGCGCGTCAACTTGTGCCTGCGGGTCGTTGTCGAGAACATCGCCGTCGGGGATCAGACTGCGAATCGCAAATTCGAACATCGGGATCCGGCGAGCCACCAGATCCCGCAGCGCGCCGTCGCCGGACTTCAGCCGCAGATCGCACGGATCCATGCCATCGGAAGCGATTGCCACGAAGGACTTTCCGGCGACCTGTTGGTCGCCGTCGAACGCCTTCAGCGCCGCTGCCTGACCGGCCGCATCGCCATCGAACACGAAGATCAACTCGCCGCGGTACCAATTGTCGTCCATCATCAGTCGCCGCAGCAGCGAAAGGTGCCCGTCCCCGTAGGCGGTCCCGCAGGACGCGACGGCCGTCGTCTCGCCGGCCAGGTGCATGGCCATCACGTCGGTATAGCCCTCAACCACCACGGCGCGGTGCGACTTTGCGATGTCGCGTCTGGCCAGATCGAGGCCGAACATCACATTGGACTTTTTGTACAACACGGTCTCGGGGGTGTTGACGTACTTCGCTTCCATCTGGTCATCGTCGAAGATCCGGCGGGCACCGAACCCGATAACTTCGCCACCGCTGGCCCGGATCGGCCACAGCAACCGGCGGTGAAAACGATCCATGGGGCCGCGACGCCCCTCCCTGGACAAGCCGGCCGCCTCAAGCTCCTTGAACTCGAAACCCTTGCGCAACAGATGCTTTGTCAGCGTCTCCCAGCCTGATGGCGCGAATCCGCAGCCGAACCTTGCGGCGGCGTCGGCATTGAAGTCACGCTCGATCAGATACTGCCGCGCCTGGGCGGCCTCGTCGGACTGCAGCGCCGCGGCGTAGAACTCCTGCGCCGCGGCGTTGGCGGCCAGCAGCCTGCTACGGCTGCCCCGGTCGCGCTGAACGTTGGTGGTCGATCCACCGGTGTAGGTGACGGTGTAGCCAACACGGTCGGCGAGCAGCTCGACCGCCTCGATGAAGCTGACATGCTCGATCTTCTGCAGGAAGGCGTAGGCGTCGCCACCTTCACCGCAGCCGAAACAGTGGAAGTGCCCGTGGTTGGGCCGAACGTGGAACGAGGGCGACTTCTCGTCGTGGAAGGGGCAAAGGCCCTTCATCGAATCCGCGCCCGCGCGCCGTAGCTGAACGTATTCGCCGACCAGATCCGCGATGTTCACCTGTTCACGGATGGCGGCGATATCGCGATCGGGGACCCTGCCCCGTCCCCGCGTCCCGTCCCCTGCCACCCGGCCAGTCTAGAGCCCGCGACGGGAGCGCCTACGCGGGTCCGAGCCGCTCCAGACGACCTTCGGTGATCGAGGCCACCTGGTCGATGACCACCCGCATCCGCGCCCCGTCATCGGCGGCGGCCATGAAGTCGGGAACGAACAGGGGATCCAGCGTCTCCGGCGCGCCGGCCAGCACGAACTGGACCACCGCCTCGATTCGTTCGCGCTGCCGCGCCTGCAAATCCAGATGCCGAGGGTCGGACATGATGAACTGCAGCGCGAGAATCTTCAGCACCGCCACCTCCGCGCGCACCAGCGTGGGCACCTCGAGATCGGTGCGATAGCGCACCAATCGACCTGGACCGCAGGCGTTGCGCGTGGCGGCAATTGCCGATGATGCGAATCGGCCGACCAGTCCGCTGGTCATCGTCTTGAGCGCCACCGCCGACGACAGCGTGGCGTCGTACTTGCCGACCCCGGCCACCGCGGGCAGCAACGACAGCCGACCGGCCGCCTCGACCAGGTCCGCCGCCGCCAACCCGCCACCCATGCCGTGCGACTGCCCCAACCGACCCAATGCGTTCACCGCGACGTCGTCGGCAAGAACCCGCAGATCGATACGCCCGGAGGTCACGCCGTCCTCGACATCGTGCACCGAGTAGGCGACGTCGTCGGCCCAGTCCATGATTTGCGCTTCCAGGCAGGGCCTGCGGTCGGGCGCGTCTCCGCGGACCCAATCTGCCGCTGCGGCGTCGTCTGGGTAGAAGCCGAACTTGCCGCTCTTCGAGGATCGGCACCACGGATACTTCGTCACCGCGTCCAGCGCGGCACGGGTCAGGTTGAGTCCCGCGCTGCGCGGCCGAGCTCCCCGGTTGTCAAGCACTTTGGGTTCCAGCCGGGTCAGGATGCGAAAGTTCTGCGCGTTGCCCTCGAACCCGCCGCACTCTTGGGCGATCTGGTTGAGCGCCCGTTCCCCGTTATGCCCATACGGTGGATGGCCGATGTCGTGCGCCAGCCCGGCCAGGTCGACGAGATCGGGGTCGGCGCCCAGCCCCACTGCCATGCCCCGGCCGATCTGCGCCACCTCCAGCGAGTGAGTCAGCCGGGTCCGCGGAGTATCACTCTGCCGCGGGCCGACCACCTGGGTCTTGTCGGCCAACCGGCGGAACGCCGCGGAGTGCAACACCCGCGCGCGGTCGCGCGCGAAACCGGTGCGGTGCTCGGCGGCCGTGCCCGGCAGCGCGGCACCCTTGGGAGGTTCGACCACCAGACGCTGCCGGTCGAACTCGCTGTAAGGATCACATTGCGTGAGATCAGTGGCCACCGACGCATAGTCTGCCAGGCCGATCCCCCGGTAATAGCTGCCGCGCAGATGCGCGGCACTAGATTGGCCTCATGCACGTCCCCCGCCTGCTTGGCATGCTGCTCGCTGTCCTGATCTCAGGGTTTCTCTGTGCGCCGGTCGCAACCGCGGAGCCGCCGTTTCGCATCCCGGATTACGTCACGGACGACTCGGGCGCGCTGTCTCCGTTGCAGCGCGCACAAGTGGAGGACGCGCTGGCGCGCCTCTACGACGAAGAGCGCATTCGCCTCTGGGTGGTGTACGTCGACACCTTCGGGCAGCCGGCACAGGCCTGGGCGCAAACCACGATGCAGCTCAGCGACTTCGGGGAGCGCGATGCGTTGCTGGCGGTGGCCACCATGGAACGCGCCTACGCCTTCCAGGTGCCGCTGGCCATCATGTCCCAGACCAAGGCCAACGCGTTGCAGCGGGATGTGATCGAGCCGGCGCTGCGACGCGACGACCTGGCCGGCGCAGCGGTGGCCGCCGCCGACGGCATGGGAACCGCAGCTGCGTCGGGCTCTTCCACGGGGACTGGTTCAGGTATTTCATGGCCCGCGTTCCTGACCGTGATGGCAGTACTGGGCGTCGCGGTGTTCATAATGTGGCTGTGGATGCGGCGGCGGCGAGCCAAGCGCCGTGAGGCCGATTTCGCCGCGGCCCGGCGAGTGGATCCCGCCGATCCCAGCGCGCTGGCAGCGGTGCCCATCGATGCGCTCGACGACCTGAGCAAAGCCATCGTCGTTGATGTCGACAACGCCGTGCGCACCAGCGAAAGCGAACTGGCTCTGGCTGTCCAAGAATTCGGCGACGCCAGGACGGAGCCGTTCAGTCGGGCGGTCGGCAATGCGCGAAAGACATTGGCCCAGGCGTTCAATGTGCGTCAGATCCTCGACGACACGGTGCCCGAGACGCCCCAGCAACGCCGTGACCTTTTGACCAGGGTGATCGTCGCCGCCGCGAAGGCCGATCAGGAACTGGAGGCTCAGAGTGACGCGTTCGAGAAGTTGCGTGACCTGGTCATCCACGCACCCAGCCGGCTCGACGGGTTGACCCGGGACATGGTCGAGCTCACCGCCCGCATGGCGCCGTCCGAGGAGGCGCTGGCGGCACTGCGCAACCAGTTCGACCCCGCTGCGCTGACATCGGTCGCCGACAACCCGGCTACCGCCAAGGAACGACTGGCCTTCGCCGACCGGAGTATCAGCAGCGCCAGGGACCTCGTCGCTCGGCCTACCGGTCAGCAGACCGGACTCGTCGATGCGATTCACGCGGCCGAATCATCGTTGGGCCAGGCGCGTTCGCTGCTCGACGCGATCGACTCCGTGGGCACCGACATCAACCGGGCAGTGGGCGCCCTGCCTTCGGCGATCACCGACATCCAGAACGGCATCGCCGAAGCCGCAGCGCAATTGGGACGGAGTAACAGTACGCAGCGAGCGGAGTTGGAGGCGGCCCGCAACGCGGCGACCAAGGCCGTCGATGACGCCCAGCGAAATGGCAGCACCGATCCACTGGGCGTGTTCACCAGGCTGACCAAGGCCGATGCCGATCTCGACCGGCTACTGGCCAGCGTTGCCGAGGAGCGCGCCGCCGTCGAACGGCTGAACCGCGCCTACGACCAAGCACTGCTGACCGCCCAGTCCCGGGTCCGCGGGGTTTCGGATTTCATCGACACCAGGCGCGGCAGCATCGGCCCCGAGGCCCGTACGCGCCTGGCCGAAGCGGTCCGCCAGCTGCAGGCAGCCCGGGACAAGAAGGCGACCAACCTCAGTGAGGCCGTAGCACACGCCAATGGAGCATCGATGCTCGCCGCCCAGGCACAGTCACTGGCCAACGGAGACGTGCGGTCGGCTCAACGTTCCTACACGTCAGGCTGGGGCGGGGGCGGTGGACGCCGCGGCGGCGGCGCGGATATCGGCGCGGTCATCGGCGGCATCCTGATCGGCAACATCCTCGGCGGCGCCATGCGTGGTGGCCGCGGCGGTCTCGGTCGCGGCTTCGGCGGGGGCTTCGGGGGCGGATTCGGGGGCGGACGGAGCTCCGGGCGCCCGACGTCCTACGGCGGATCGTCTCGGTCATCGGGCCGCAGCTACGGCGGTGGCGGCGGCCGGTTCTGAGCGCACGCGTAACCGTCTCCGGGACCAACGGCGCCCGATAAGGTGACCTAGTACTCCAGACTTGCGGCGGCCGTTCCCCAAGCATTGGAGTCAAGACAAGAGGTGTTGAGCCTCGGGGCGGAGCACCGTCCGGCGGCAGGCACCCGAAACGCCCGCGGAGGTGGCGAGATGACAGGGACCGCAGAGAGTTCCGGAATTCTGGTCGGTATCGACGGTTCCCCGTACTCCGATGCCGCCGTGCGGTGGGCCGTGCGGGAAGCCGCGATGCATGGCGAAGCCCTGAAGGTATTGGCGGTCGCCGAGCACCAGGACTCGCGTAGCTCCCAAACGGAGGTGTTGGTGGAGCATCGCCGCGCGCAGCGCGAGGAAGGCGACCAGATTCTGGCGGCCGCTCGGCAGCTCATCGACGAAGAACTCGGCGACCGCAAGTTGCGCGAGGTGCACCTCGAGTTCGTGTTCGGCCATCCGCTGGCCACCCTGATCGACTCATCACAGGACAAGAGGATGGTGGTGGTGGGTCGCCGTGGCAGAGGATCACTGGGCCGGATGACGCTCGGCTCGGTCAGCAGCGGCCTGGTACGTCACGCCCACCGCCCGGTTGCGGTGATTCCCGAGGAGCACGCTGAACCCGACGTTCACACACCGATCCTGCTCGGCGTCGACGGTTCGCCGACCTCGGAACTCGCCACCGCGATCGCGTTCGACGAGGCTACGCATCGACACGCTCCGTTGATCGCCATGCATGCGTGGGCCGATCGCCTCATCTCTAGCACGCACCTCAACTGGACGATCGACGAGCAGGAAGGCGCAGAGGCACTGAGCGAGCGCCTGGCCGGCTGGCGGGACAGGTACCCGGACGTACACGTGACCCCCACGCTGATCCGGCAGGGGGCGGGCAGTTGGCTGGTCGACCAATCCGACCGGGCGCAGCTCATCGTCGTGGGAAGCCACGGCCGCGGTGGATTCGCCAGAATGATGCTCGGTTCAGTGAGCGCATCGGTGGTAGAGGCGGCCGAAGCTCCGGTGATCGTGGCACGGCAGCCTTCTTGACCTGACCGGTCACGCACCTCTGAGCCGGACGGCCAGGTAGTCCGCGACTGCATCGATCGCCACCCGTTCCTGGGTCATGGCGTCACGTTCGCGAACCGTCACGGCGTGGTCGTCGAGCGAGTCGAAGTCCACGGTGACGCAGTAGGGCGTACCGATCTCGTCTTGGCGACGGTAGCGGCGGCCGATGGCGCCGGCATCGTCGAACTCGATATTCCAGGACTTGCGCAACTCTGCGGCCAGGTCGCGCGCCTTCGGCGATAGGTCGGCATGGCGCGACAGCGGCAGCACCGCCGCCTTGACCGGCGCCAGCCGCGGATCCAAGCGCAGTACGGTGCGCTTGTCGACACCGCCCTTGGCATTCGGGGCCTCGTCCTCGTGGTAGGCATCGACCAGGAATGCCATCAACGACCGGGTCAATCCAGCTGCCGGCTCGATCACATAGGGCACGTATCTGGTGTCGGCGGCCTGGTCGTAGAAAGACAGGTCGGCGCCGGAATGCTCTGAATGCGTGGACAAATCGAAGTCGGTGCGATTTGCCACACCTTCGAGCTCCCCCCACGGGCTACCCGCGAAGCCGAACTTGTACTCGATGTCGACGGTCCGGTCGGAGTAGTGCGATAACTTCTCAGCAGGGTGCTCGTAGAGGCGAAGGTTGTCGCGGTCGATGCCGAGGTCGACGTACCAGGCCAACCGGGTGTCGATCCAATACTGGTGCCATTGCGTTGCAGTGGCCGGCTCGACGAAGAACTCCATCTCCATCTGCTCGAACTCCCGGGTGCGGAAGATGAAATTGCCCGGTGTTATCTCATTCCTGAAACTCTTGCCGATTTGGCCGATGCCGAACGGCGGCTTCTTCCGTGCCGTCGTGACCACGTTGGCGAAATTGACGAAGATGCCCTGTGCCGTCTCCGGGCGCAGATAGTGCAGCCCATCCTCAGACTCGATCGGGCCGAGGTAGGTCTTGAGCATCATGTTGAAGTCTCGCGGCTCGGTCCACTGCCCCCTGGTGCCGCAGTCCGGGCAGACGATGTCTGACATGGGCACCGCGACCGGGTCGACAGGTGCCCCCGCCTTGGCCGTCTTCTTCTCCGCGTACGCCTCTTGCATGTGATCCTGCCGGTGCCGCTTGTGACAGTTGAGGCACTCAACCAGTGGATCGTTGAACACCTCCACGTGACCCGAAGCCACCCACACCTCACGCGGCAGCACGATGGCACTGTCGAGGCCGACCACGTCATCGCGACCGGTCACCACCGATCGCCACCACTGCCTCTTGATGTTCTCCTTCAGCTCGACGCCCAGCGGGCCATAGTCCCAGGCAGACTTGGTCCCGCCATAGATCTCCCCGGATTGAAATACCAGTCCACGGCGTTTGGCCAGGTTTGCAACGGTGTCGATGATCGAGGAAGACGGAGCCACGGCTCAACAGCGTAGCGAGGTCCGCCGAGCGCCTGTGCCGCAGGCGAAGGCGGTCGGACGATTGACATGCGCGGTTGCGCATGTATCGTGGACTTTGATGACAACCGTTTCCACTATGGCTGATGCGCCGGCCGGACATGACCCACATCTGCAAGCCGGCGCGCCGGCGCGCGAGGCGCCAGCTCAGGCGGTCCTCGACAGAGCGGGTGATCTGCTGCGCGCATTGGCCGCGCCCGTGCGCATCGCCATCGTGCTGCAACTGCGCGAGGACGCGCGCTGCGTCCACGAACTGGTGGACGCGTTGGATGTTGCGCAACCGCTGGTCAGCCAGCACCTGCGGATTCTCAAGGCCGCCGGCGTCGTGGACGGGGCCCGTTCAGGCCGGGAAGTGTTGTATCGCTTGGTCGATCATCATCTGGCCGACATCGTGATCGCCGCCGTGACGCATGCTGCCGAGGACGAGGAAATCGGACAGTGACCGGGACCATCCGGGCGACGCGCCAGCGCGCGGCAATCACGGCACTTCTGGAAAACCTCGACGAATTCCGTTCCGCCCAGGACCTGCACGACGAATTGCGGCGGCGCGGAGAGGGCATCGGCCTCACCACCGTCTACCGCACTCTGCAGCAGATGGCCGCGGCCGGCCTCGTCGACACGCTACGCACCGATACCGGCGAGTCGGTGTATCGCCGCTGCTCAGAGCACCACCATCACCACCTCGTCTGCCGGAAGTGCGGTTCAGCCATCGAAATTCAGGGCGGTCAGGTCGAAACCTGGGCCGCCGAGGTGGCCAACGAACACGGCTTCTCCGACGTCAGCCACACCATCGAGATCTTCGGCATCTGCGGCGGGTGCGGGATCGCCGCCGCGTCGGACCGCTAGGGCTTGCGACCCACCAGTCCGCGTCGCACGTCAGCGCCGGTGGCCAACACCATCAGGACCAGCGTGCGCAGGGCATCATCGGTCAGGCCGGCGGCCGGGAAGTTGTAGCGCAACAGCACGTCTGCGGATTTCGCGGACGGGGCCCTCTCGGTTTCGGTTGTCTGCGGATCGATTCTGTCGGGGCCGACTTTCTCCACCAGCGACACCGTGCCCAGCAGCGTTTCATGCGCATGCTTGGCGACCCTGGCGCGAATCTTTCTGTCCAGCGGCAGATCCCACGCCAGAACCTGGGTGAGCGACACAAGATCGAGGCCCTCGGCGATGGTGACCACCCGCAGTGAGGCGAAGGTGTCGTCGTGATGCACAGTCAGCGCGCCGTCATCCTCGTGCTGAACGGGAAGAATCTCCTCCAGCGCAGCGGTGAGCCGCTCCGGCAATTCCCTCGAATCTCCCATCGCGATCTCAGGCCCTGCCGAAGCGGCGGTTGCGGTTGACATACTCCTCGCACGCGGCCCATAGGTCTCGGCGGTCATAGTCGGGCCAGAGCTTGTCCTGGAAAACGTACTCGGCGTAGGCCGCCTGCCAGAGCAGGAAGTTGCTCGCCCGCCGCTCCCCCGAGGTTCGGATGAACAGGTCGACGTCCGGAATGTCGGGGCGGTGCAGGCGCTTGGCGAACATCGCCTCGGTGATGCGGTCCGGGTTGATCTTTCCCTCCACCGCCTGCCGTGCGAGTTCGCTTGCCGCCTCCACGATCTCGGTGCGACCACCGTAGTTCACGCAATAGTTGATCGTGATGACGTCGTTGTCGACGGTCATCTGCTCGGCGATGTCGAACTCCTTGGTGACGCTGCGCCACATCCTGGGCCGCGAGCCGACCCAGCGCATCCGCACGCCCATGTCGTTGAGGTTCTCCCGGCGTCGTCGCACCACCTCTCGGTTGAAGCCCATCAGAAACCGGACCTCCTCGGTGCTGCGTTTCCAGTTCTCGGTGGAAAACGCATACACCGTGAGGTGTTTGACGCCGATCTCGATAGCCCCGCAGGTGATGTCGATGAGCACCGCCTCACCCATCTTGTGACCTTCGGTGCGGCCCAACCCGCGCTGGGTGGCCCACCGTCCGTTGCCATCCATTACCACCGCGACGTGATTGGGCACCTGGTCGGCTGGAATCTGCGGCGCAGCGGCCTTGGAGGTGTGTTGCGGTGGGCGGGCGAACTCGCCGTTGGTGCGGGCCGGCAACTCTGGGAAGACGACAGGCCAGGTCGACTTGTCCGGGAAAGTGGGGTAGTCCTCAGGCGCCGGGGGCAGCTGCGGATAGCTGTTCTTCCCCGTCCGCTTGATTGCCATGCGCCATATCCTGCCCGATGCCCTGCCCTATCACCCGAACACCACGCTCGTTGCCTGCGCGATCCGCTCGATACACTCGCTCGACCAGCGGTAACGTCCGCAGCTGCCGTTCCAGATGCCACTGCAGGTGCGCCGCCACGAGCCCGCTGGCCTGGCTGCGGTGCTGCGGCGAGGACGCCTGCGCTTGGTCCCATTCACCCTCGTAGAGCGCGGCCATCAAGTCCAGCACACCCTGCGGCGGCGTCACTGACCCCGACGGTCGGCAGTGCACGCATACACTTCCGCCCGCCGCGACATGGAACGCCCGGTGCGGTCCCGGGGTCGCACACCGGGCGCATTCGGTCAATGACGGCGCCCACCCGGTGATCCCCATCGCACGCAGCAGGTAGGCGTCCAGGACGAGTTCACGGGGGCGCCCGGCGTCGGCCACCGCCCGCAGCGCGGCCACCGTCAACCGGTGCAGCGCGGGTACCGGGGCGCGCTCCTCGCCGGCGAGCCGCTCTGCTGTTTCCAGCATCGCGCAGGCGCAGGTGTAGCGGCCGTAATCACAGACGATGTCCGAGGCGAACGAATCGATCGCCTGAACCTGGGTGACGATGTCGAGATTGCGACCCGGATGCAACTGAACGTCAATGTGCGCGAACGGTTCCAGCCTCGCGCCGAACTTACTGCGGGTGCGCCGCACCCCTTTGGCCACCGCCCGCACCAAACCGTTATCACGCGTGAGTAGGGTCACAATGCGGTCGGCTTCGCCGAGCTTGTGCTGGCGCAACACCAGCGCTCGATCCCGATACAGACGCATTCGACCAGTCTCCCACTGTCAACCGACGAAACCGGTCCCGCAGCGCCGATACTCTGAAAGTGATGCCCGAAACCCCCAGCTTCCCCACCCTCACCTACCAGCTCTATCAGCTGGCCAGTGGCGCCTCCACGTCCAGCGAACTGGTCCGCCGATCTTTGGAAGCCATCGAGGCCAGCCAGGCCACCCTCAACGCCTTCCGCGTGGTGCTCACCGACCAGGCCCTCGTCGACGCGGCAGCCGCCGACCGTAGACGTGCGGCGGGCCAAGATATTTCGCAGCTTCCGTTGCTGGGCATCCCGATCGCCGTCAAGGACGACGTCGACATCGCCGGCGTACCCACCAGGTTCGGCGCCGAGGGCGAAGTGCAGATTGCCGATACCGACGCAGAGGTGGTCCGGCGGCTGCGGGCGGCCGGTGCAGTAATCGTCGGTAAGACCAACACCTGCGAACTGGGCCAGTGGCCGTTCACCAGTGGACCCGCGTTCGGACATACCCGTAACCCATGGTCGCGAGAGCACACCCCGGGCGGTTCGTCAGGCGGCAGCGCCGCGGCGGTCGCGGCAGGGCTGGTGGCCGCCGCGATCGGCTCCGACGGGGCAGGCAGCGTGCGCATTCCGGCTGCCTGGACGCATCTGGTCGGGATCAAGCCGCAACGGGGACGTATCTCGACCTGGCCGCGTGCCGAGGCGTTCAACGGCATCACCGTCAACGGCGTGTTGGCCCGCACCGTGGCCGACGCGGCGCTGGTGCTCGAC
Source organism: Actinomycetes bacterium (assembly GCA_022601275.1). Taxonomy (GTDB): domain Bacteria; phylum Actinomycetota; class Actinomycetes; order Mycobacteriales; family Mycobacteriaceae; genus Mycobacterium. The sequence continues at coordinate 12,048 of JAHZIT010000042.1, read as the reverse complement.
GCCGCATCGGGCAACGCGCCCGGCGATCTGCACAAGCCAGCTCCCGTGCGTGCTTCATCCTTCGTGTCCCGGGCACCGGGACCACTGCGGATCGCGCTGTCCACGGGGTTTCCCTTCACTGGTTTCCGGGCCGATCTGCACCCCGAGATCCGCGCAGCGCTGGAGGTGGTCGCCGGCCGACTCGAACAGTTGGGCCACACCGTGGTGGCCGCCGACCCCGACTATGGCCTGCGCATGTCGTGGAATTTCCTGGCCCGCTCCACCGCGGGCATCCTGGAGTGGATTGAGCTCCTGGGTCCCCAAGTGAGGCTGGACAAACGCACACGGTCCAATGCCCTGATGGGGCGGCTGCTCTCACAACACATTCTGCGCAAGGCACGCGCCCACGAGGCAGCGTCCCAGGAGCGAATCGGGTGGATCTTCAACCTGGCCGACGTCGTGCTCGCGCCCACGACCGCCCAGCCGCCACCGAAGGTCGACGCGTTCGATCAGCTCAGCGGGCTGGCCACCGACCGCAAGATGATTCGCGCCTGCCCGGCGACATGGCCGTGGAACCTGCTCGGCTGGCCGTCGATCAATGTTCCCGCCGGATTCACCACCGACGGACTGCCCATCGGGGTCCAGCTGATGGGGCCGGCGCACAGCGAACCGCTGCTGGTGTCGTTGGCGGCTGCCTTGGAGGCCATCAACGACTGGGCTTCGTACGAGCCGGAGAATTGGTGGGACACCCGCACGGTCAGACCCGAACTGCCGACGAATCTCGCCGGTCCCCGCTCGACCGCGCACAACGTCGCGTAATGTCCGGTCGGTGAACGTCAGCAAGATGGTGCGATCTCTGCCTGCGGTGGCACTCGCGGGAACTGCGATCGCGGGCATGCCGAACGCCCACGCGGACTACCCCGACTATCGGCGCCTCAACGAAAGCGTCGTTGTCAACGTCTACACAGTTCAGCAGCGCAACAACTGCACCACCGACATCGAGATCAACCCCAAGCTCCGACTGGCCGCGCAGTGGCATACCAACGATGTGCTCAACAACCGCGACCTGAACGGCGACATCGGCTCCGACGGCTCGACGGTGCAGGACCGCGCGAACCGTGCCGGTTTCGTGGGCAAAGCCTTCGAGACCGTCGCCATCAACCCGGCGCTGGCCATCAGCGGCATCGAAATCATCAACCAGTGGTTCTACCGGCCCGACTACTACGCCATCATGTCCAATTGCGCGAACACCCAGATCGGCGTGTGGACCGAGAGCCATTGGGACCGCACGGTGGTAACCGCTGTTTACGGCCAGCCCGGATAGCGATTTCGGCGTCGTTGGTTACGGTGAGCGGGACCAACTGCACCGAAATCACCCGCTCAGAAGCCGAGTCGGCCGAGTTGCCTCGGGTCCCGCTGCCAGTTCTTTGCGATTTTCACCCTGAGGTCAAGATAGACCTTGGCTCCGAGCAGCTTCTCGATCTGCGTGCGGGCGGCGGTGCCCACCTCACGCAGACGTGCACCGCCTTTGCCGATCACGATGCCCTTCTGGGAGTCACGCTCGACGTAGAGCACCGCGTGCACGTCGATGAGAGCCTCATCTTCCGGGCGGCCCGGCCTCACCTCCATCTCCTCGATGACCACGGCCAACGAGTGCGGTAGCTCGTCGCGGACACCCTCCAATGCAGCTTCCCGGATCAGCTCCGCCATCAGCACTTCCTCCGGTTCATCGGTGAGCTCACCGTCGGGGTAGAACGCCGGGCCGGGCGCCAGCTGAGCCGCCAGCACGTCGATCAGGACCTCGAGCTGGGCACCGGTGGTGGCCGAGACCGGCACGATCTCGGCGGCAGGCCCGACGAGCTCGCTGACCGCCATCAGCTGCTCGGCGACCCGGTCCTTGGATACCTTGTCGATCTTGGTGACGATCGCGATCAGCGTCGTCCTCGGCGCGACCGCGCGGATTTGCTCGAGGATCCATCGATCCCCCGGCCCGATCTTCTCGTCGGCGGGGATGCACAGCCCGATCACGTCCACCTCCGAATAGGTCCCCTTGACCAAGTCGTTGAGGCGCTGACCGAGCAATGTGCGGGGTCGGTGCAAACCTGGGGTGTCGACGAGCACGATCTGGAAATCCGCACGGTGCACGATGCCGCGGATTGTGTGCCGGGTGGTTTGCGGCCGGTTCGACGTGATCGCCACCTTGGTGCCGACCAGCGCGTTGGTCAGCGTGGACTTGCCCGTATTCGGCCTGCCCACGAAACAGACGAAGCCCGAACGGAACTCGGTCATCGGAGGTTCCCGAGTGTGCGCCACGATCGCCCGGTGAGGTTCGGGTTCACCCGAATTCGCGTCCTGGGGCCACGCTCGGGGTTCATGTGAGCACCTGCCCGGACCGGTCGGTCAGGATGATCACCGCGTCGCCGGACAGTTCATGCACTGCTGCGACGCCCGGATCGTCGGCCGCACCACCGACCAGCACGGCTGCCTCCAGACCGGCGGCGCCGCTGGACACCGCAGCAACGACGGCTGCTTGCAGCGCCGTCAATACGAGCGTCGCCAGCACCACCGGCGCCCCGGCGTACGTTCGGCCGTCGGAGTCCCGAACAGCCGCGCCACTGGCCTGCTCGGCGCGCGCCATCGCAGCCCGGGCGAGAATCACCAGCTTCATGTCTTCGGAGTCCAGGCCTTTCATGCGCCCTCTTCTTCCTCCTCGTCAGGGTCTGGCTCGGTGGGCCTGACCAGCACGGTGCCGATTCGCAGCCGCCCCCGCGGGTCCGGCCCTCCCTCGGCGCGGAGCCGCAGCCCGTCCCACGTCACCTCGGCTCCGGGCAGAGGTACGCGTCCGAGCTCGAGCGCGACCAACCCTCCCACCGTGTCAACGTCGAGCTGCTTGTCGAACTCGACGCCGTAGAGCTCGCCGAGGTCTTCGATCGGCAGCCGGGCCGACACCCGGTAGGACAGATCCCCCAGATCTTCGATCGGCGCGACCTCGTCGGTGTCGTATTCGTCGGCGATCTCCCCGACGATTTCCTCAAGCACATCCTCGATGGTCACCAGGCCCGCGATCGCGCCGTACTCATCGACCAACAGCACCATATGGACCCGGTCGCGCTGCATATCCCGCAGTAGGGCGTCCAAAGGCTTGGAGTCAGGAACGAACGCCGCTGTGCGCATCACGTTGGAGACAGCGGTGTCTCGGCCGCCGTTGGTCGAGTAATAGGTGCGCTGCACGAGATCCTTGAGGTAAACGACGCCGAGGACGTCGTCCACGTTCTCGCCGACCACCGGAATTCGGGAATGCCCGCTGCGCACCGCCAGCGAGGTGGCCTGGCCGGCGGTTTTGTCCGACTCGATCCAGACCATCTCGGTGCGCGGGACCATCACCTCCCGCGCAGGTGTGTCGCCGAGCTCGAACACCGACTGGATCATCCGGCGCTCATCGTCGGCCACCACCCCCCGCTGCTGGGCCAGATCAACGACCTCGCGCAACTCGATCTCGGAAGCGAACGGGCCGTTGCGAAAGCCTCGGCCTGGAGTCAACGCGTTACCGATCAGTACCAGCAGCCGGCTCACCGGCAGCAACAGCACCGAGATCATCTGCAGCGGAAGGGCGGTGAGCAGCGCGATGGTGTAGGCGTTCTGCCGTCCCACCGTCCGCGGCCCGACCCCGATCGCCACGAAGCTGACCACCACCATGATCGCAGCCGCAGCGACCAGACCTCCCGTCACACCGAGGCTGCCGTCCAGGAATGCCGCCAGCAGCACCGTCGCGCTGACCTCGCAGGCGATCCGGAGCAGCACAATCAGGTTGATGTAGCGGGGCCGTTCTTCCATCACCCGCGCCAGCCGCACCGCACCGGGACGTTCCTCGCGGACGAGTTCCTCGACCCGGGCCATCGACACCGTGCTCAATGCGGCGTCGCTCGCAGCGAACATTCCTCCTACGCCGACTAGCACCACGGCGCTGATCAGTAGACCGACCGAGCTCACGAATTGTCGCCGTGATTCGAATCATCGAAGTAGCGGGACTTGTCCACCAGACGACGGTCCTTTTCGGTCTGTCGGTCCTGGTAGTACGAATCGACCTGGTCAGCCACCCACTCCTCGAGCAGCTCGCGCTGCAACGCGAACATCTCTTTTTCCTCGTCGGGCTCGGCGTGGTCAAAACCCAGTAGGTGCAGCACCCCGTGCACGGTCAGTAGCGCCAGCTCCTGGCCGAGCGGGTGCCCGGCTTCGGCAGCCTGCTTTGCCGCGAACTCCGGACACAGCACGATGTCTCCGAGCATGGACGGCCCGGGCTCCTGCGCATCCGGCCTGCCGCCGGGCTCGAGCTCGTCCATCGGGAAGCTCATGACGTCGGTCGGGCCGGGCAGGTCCATCCACCGCATGTGCAGATCGGCCATCGCCGCGGTGTCGAGCAGCACCATCGACAGCTCGGCGGCGGGGTTGACGTTCATCTTTCCAATGACGAATTGGGCGACGCTGATCAATTCCAGTTCAGAAACGTCGATGCCCGATTCGTTGGCAACCTCGATACTCATGGGCCGGCCACTACCGCCTTGGTCTGCCGGCGCCGCTCGAACGCCGCTGCGCCCGGTTCATCAACCGGTCGCCGGCCTTCCCATCCGCCCTCTCGTATGCATCGACGATCTCGCTCACCAGGCGGTGGCGAACCACGTCGGCGCTGGTGAGTTCGGAGAAGTTGATGTCGTCGATTCCGTCGAGGGTACGCATCGCCGAATGTAGCCCCGAAGTCGCGCCACCGGGCAGATCGACCTGCGTGATGTCTCCGGTCACAACGATCTTCGAGTCGAAGCCGAGTCGCGTCAGGAACATCTTCATCTGCTGGGCGGTGGTGTTCTGCGCCTCGTCGAGGATGATGAAGGCATCCGAAAGCGTCCTGCCCCGCATGTAGGCCAGCGGCGCCACCTCGATCACCCCGGCGTTCATCAGCTTCGGGATCAACTCGGGATCCATCATGTCGTGCAGGGCGTCATACAGGGGGCGCAGATAGGGGTCGATCTTCTCGCTCAGGGTGCCGGGCAGAAAGCCAAGGCTCTCGCCGGCTTCCACAGCTGGCCGGGTCAGAATGATCCGACTGACCTGTTTGGTCTGCAGCGCGCTGACCGCCTTGGCCATCGCCAGATAGGTCTTGCCGGTGCCCGCCGGACCGACACCGAACACAATGGTGTGCGAATCGATCGCGTCGACGTAGCGTTTCTGGTTGAGCGTCTTGGGCCGAATGGTCTTTCCGCGTCGCGACAGGATGTCCAGTGTCAGCACCTCGGCCGGTGACTCCTCGACCGTGCCCGTCAGCATCGCCACGCTGTGCCGCACCGCATCCGCTGTCAGCGTCTGGCCGCCGGCGACGACCTCGACCAGTTCAGAGATCGCCCGCTCGGCCAGGGCGACGTCGGCGGGTTCACCCGACAGTGTGATCGCGTTCCCGCGGGCGTGAATGTCGGCGGACAGCAGATGCTCGAGTGCGCGCAGATTCTCATCGGAGGACCCCAGCAGGCCCACGACGAGGTCGGGCGGAACAGTCATGCTGGTGCGGACAGCCGTTCCAGGTGCGTCCGAGGCGGCATTCGTCTCTCGGGGGCTCACGTGTGGTTTTCTGCCTGCTTTCTCTTTCTCCGACCGAGCTTAGGGTCGCGTCGGCCGAATATAGAGCTCAGTTTAGCGCCACCGGGGCATCAGCCGGACACGTCCTCGCGCACCACGGCTGGCGGGCTGCTGGTCGGCCCCCTGGTCGGCCCCCTGGTCGGCCCAACGTGAAGCTGTCGGCACAGTCGCGCCCCTGGTCGGCCCACTGGTCGGCCCAACGTGAAGCTGTCGGCACAGTCGCGCCCCTGGTCGGCCCAACGTGAAGCTGTCGGCACAGTCGCGCCCCAACGTGACGGTGTCTTCACGTTCGGTCTTCACGTTCGGTCTTCACGTTCGACGGTTCACACCACGGCAGTCCACACCACGGCAGTCCACACCAGGGCAGTCCACACCACGGCAACGCAGTACACGCCCGCTGCCGACCGATACCGGCAACCCAGCCCGAAAGACCTGATCAGCGTCACCGGCTAGCACCATCGGGAGGTCAGCACCCCCAGAGCACCCAGCGCCACCGCTGCTGCCGTGGATGTCCGCAACACTGTCGGTCCCAGCCGTACCACCACCGCACCGGCATCGGCCAACGCCTCGAGCTCCTCGTCGGCGATACCGCCCTCCGGCCCAATCACCAAGGTGAGCGACTGCGCCCCCGGCACATCAGCCGACGGCCGGGCAGCCGAATCCGACGGCCGGATGTCCGAATCCGACGGCCAGGCAGCCGAATCCGACGGGCGGGCAGCCGAATCCTGCGGCCGGATGGCCGAAGCCAGCGGCGCGGAGGTCGACTCATGCAGCACCAACACCGTGGACGGCGATTCGGCGCGCACCTGATCGACAAGTCCCGCCGTGGTCACCACGCCCTCGACTGCCGGAATGTAGGGGCGCCGTGACTGGCGGGCAGCAGACCGCGCCACCGCTGCCCAACGGCGCAGCCCCTTTTCCACCTTTTCGGGTCCACCCCAGCGCGCCACGCAGCGCGCCGCCTGCCAACCCACGAACGCATCCGCACCCGCCTCGGTGGCCAGTTCGATTGCCAGCTCAGAGCGCTCCGACTTAGGCAGCGCCTGAACCACGGTGACCGTGGGCGTGGGGCGTTGCACCAGGTGAACGGCCAGCACCCGGGCCGACAGTCTGCCCTTGGCGACGTCCTCGACGACGCAGTGCGCCACGGTGCCCGCGCCGTCGCCGAGGTCGAGTTGCTCTCCGGGCCGGGTGCGACGCACGTTGGCCGCATGAAAACCCTCGTCACCGTCGAGGATCGCAAGCCCGCCAACTGCGGGCAGCGTTTCGACGTAGAAGAGCCCTCGGCTCACGGCGCTAGCGTCCGGTGAACGTTTCGCGCAGTCGGTTGAACAAACCGCCGCCGTGTGACGTGTTGTTGCTCTGGGCGCTACGCACCTCGGCCGCGCCGTTCGTGCGCTCCTTGAACGCCCGAAGCAGCTCGATGTCCTCGTGATCGAGCCGGGCGGGCACCACGACGTCGATGTGGGCGTTCAGGTTGCCACGCACCCCGGAACGCAGATGGGGCATGCCGCGACCGCGCAGGGTAGTGATCGAGCCGGGTTGGGTCCCGGCACCGATGGTGATTTCGATGGGCCCGTCGAGGATCGCATCGACGGTGACCGTGGTGCCCAGCGCGGCGTCGACCATCGGGACCGAGATGGTGCAATGCAAATCGTCGCCGTCGCGGACGAAAACGTCGTGCGGCGTCTCGTGGACCTCGACGTACAGGTCACCTGAAGGCCCGCCACCGGGCCCCACCTCGCCTTGGGCGGCCAGCCGCACCCGCATCCCATCGGCCACGCCGGCCGGAATCTTGACGCTGATGTCCCTACGGGCGCGCACCCGGCCGTCCCCGGCGCATCGGTTGCATGGATCCGGGATGACCTCGCCGACGCCGCCGCACACCGGGCAGGGTCGCGATGTCATCACTTGTCCGAGCAGCGAGCGCTGTACGGTCTGGATCTCGCCCTTACCACCACAGGTATCGCAGGACACCGCCGTCGACTTGCCGTGGGTGCCCTTGCCCTGGCACAGGTCGCAAAGCACGGCGGTGTCGACAGTTACCTGCTTGGTCACCCCGGTCGCACACTCGGCCAAGTCCAGCCGCATCCGCAGCAGCGAATCGGACCCGGGTCTGACCCGGCCCGCCGGCCCGCGAGAGGTGGCCCCGCCGCCGAAGAACGCCTCGAAGACATCGCCGAGCCCGCCGAAACCGCCGAACCCCCCGCCGGCGGCCGCCGACTCCATCGGATCGCCACCCATGTCCACGATGCGGCGCTTCTCCGGATCGCTGAGCACCTCGTAGGCGACACTGATCTCCTTGAAGCGAGTCTGCGCAGCCTCGTCGGGATTCACGTCGGGGTGCAGCTCGCGGGCAAGCTTGCGGTAAGCGCGCTTGATCTCCGCGTCACTCGCACCGTTGTTCAGGCCGAGCATCCCAAAATAATCGCGTGCCACACTCAACCTTTCCCAGCCGTCGATCCGATGAACACAACGCGGATCAGCGGCTCCCTAAGACCTCGCCAATGTAGAGAGCAACGGCGGCGACATTGGCCATAGTTCCCGGATAGTCCATCCGTGTGGGACCGACCACACCCATGCCGCCGAACACTTTGCCCGAACTGCCGTAAAGAGTACTGACCACCGAGGTGCCCAACATCTGCTCGGCTTCCGTTTCGTGGCCGATGCGCACGGTGACCTTGCCCGCCTCCTGCTGCGCGGCCAGCAACCGCAACACTACGACCTGCTCCTCGAGCGCCTCGAGCACCGAGCGCAATGACCCCCCGAAGTCGGCGGTGTTGCGCGTCAGGTTGGCCGTGCCGCCCAGCAGTAACCGCTCCTCGCTGTGTTCGACCAGCGACTCCACCAAGACGGTCGCCGACCTGCCGACCGCGTCGGCGAGGCCACCCTGACCGCTGAGATGCGATGCCAGGTCAGAAACCGCAACCGTGGCGGCGGCCAGCGGCTTACCCTCCAGCGCCTGAGAGAGCAGGTCGCGCAACTGGGCGAGTTCGACATCGTCGATTCCGTCCCCCAATTCGACAATCCGCTGGTCAACGCGGCCGGAGTCGGTGATCACCACCAACAGCAGCCGCGCCGGCGTCAGCGCCACCACCTCGAGATGTCGGACCGAGGACGTCGACAACGTCGGATACTGCACGATGGCGACCTGACGGGTCAGCTGCGCGAGCAACCGCACCGCGCGGCGCAGCACGTCGTCGAGATCGACGCCGGTCTCCAGGAACGTCAGGATCGCGCTACGTTCGGCACTCGACAGCGGTTTGACGTTGTCGAGCCGGTCGACGAATTCACGGTAGCCCTTCTCTGTGGGCACCCGACCGGAGCTGGTGTGCGGTTGAGCGATGTACCCCTCAGCCTCTAGGACCGCCATATCGTTGCGCACGGTCGCACTCGAGACACCGAGATTGTGGCGCTCGACGATCGATTTGGAACCGATGGGTTCATGGGTGGCGACGAAGTCCGCGACGATGGCACGCAACACCTCGAATCGACGATCGTCGGCGTTACCCACCGCCCACCTGCCTTCCGTGCCGGTCCCGGTCACCGTTCAGTTTACGGTGATCAGCGACGGCCGACGTGAAGGCAGGTCCGTCCGGCGCCGTGGCGCTCCGCGACCGGACACGGTATGGGTAGAAGGCATGGAGCTATCCGGAGTAGGTCTGTGGAGTTCGCAGTTGCGCTACGGCAACCCTGCCAAGGCAGCAGAGGCCGCCGCCGAACTCGACGAACTGGGGTTTACGGCGCTATGGATTCCCGACGTCGGCGGGCCGCTTCTCGATTCGGTCGAAAACCTGCTGTCCGCGACCCGGCAGACGGTGATCGCCACCGGCGTCCTCAACCTGTGGATGCACGAGCCGTCAGATGTGGCCGCACGCTACGCCACGCTGACCGAAGCACACGGCGAGCGCTTCCTGCTGGGCATCGGGGTGAGCCATGCACAGCTGATCGACGCAGCGGAGCCGGGCCGCTACCGCAAGCCGTTGGCTGCCACCAAGGCGTTTCTCGATGCGCTGGACGCCGCGCCCCGTCCGGTTCCGACGGCCAACCGCGTGTTGGCCGCACTGGGGCCGAAGATGCTCCAGCTGTCCGCGACCCGGGCGCGCGGCGCACATCCGTACCTGACGACGCCCGAGCACACGCACAGCGCCCGCGAGGTCCTCGGCGAGGGTCCGTTGCTGCTCCCCGAACAGGCCGTGCTGCTCAGCGAGGACAGAGAACAAGCGCGCACCATCGGAAGTGATTGGCTGCGTTCCTATCTGGGGCTGCCAAACTATGCCAACAACCTGCTGCGGTCAGGGTTCACCGAGGACGATCTGGCATCCGTCAGCGACCACTTGTTCGATTCGATCATCGCCTGGGGGGACGAAGATGCCGTACGCCGTCGCATCCAGGAACATCGGGCGGCGGGCGCCGACCACGTCTGCCTTCAGGTGATCACCGCCGATCCACGCGAGTTCCCACGCCAACAATGGCGTCGCCTCGCGACCGCGCTGCTCTAGCCGGTCAGTCGAGGAGATCCCGCACCACCGCATCCGCGAGCAGCCTGCCGCGATCGGTCAGCACCAGCCGCTCACCCTGGCGGCACAGCAGTCCGTCCTCGATCGCCGCCGAGGCCCGATCGCGCTCAGCCCCGGACAACACCGCCACCGGCAGCCCGGAGCGCAGTCGCACCCCCAACATCACCTCCTCGGTGTGCGAGGCCTCGGCGTCGAGCTGTTCGGAGTCGGCGACGGGCAGCGAACCCCCCGCCAGCATTTCGGCGTACACGTTGGGGTGCTTGACATTCCACCACCGGGTTGAGCCGACGTATCCGTGCGCGCCGGGGCCGGCGCCCCACCACTGCCCACCACCCCAGTAGCCGAGGTTATGTAGGCACTGCCCGCCCGGACGGGCCCAGCTCGACACCTCGTACCAGTCGAAGCCGGCATCGGCAAGGCAGCGGTCGAGCAGTTCGTAGCGTCGGGCCACCACGTCATTGTCCGGAGCGGCCATCTCGCCGCGGCGCACCCGGCGGGCCAGCGCGGTGCCGTCCTCGACGATCAACGCGTAGGCGGAGAGGTGATCGACACCGGACTCAATAGCCGAGCTGACAGACCTCAGGAGGTCGTCATCGGTCTCCCCCGGCGTTCCGTAGATGAGGTCGATGCTGACGTTGTCGAAACCCTCCGCGACGGCTTCCCGGGCCGCTTCGAGCGCCCTGCCGGGTGAGTGCACGCGGTCCAGCGCCGCGAGCACATGCGGCGCTGTCGACTGCATGCCCAACGACACTCGGGTGAACCCCGCGGCGCGGAGCTGGGCAAAGAACTCCGGTGACGTCGATTCCGGATTGGCCTCGGTGGTGACCTCGACTCCCGGTGAGATCGCGAAATTGTCGCGGATCGCATCAAGCACCGACCTGAGGCCGGCGGCTCCGAGCAACGAGGGCGTACCGCCGCCGACGAACACGGTCTGCACCGGTGGCGCGAGGCCCAGGTGAGCCGCCGCGAGGCGGAGCTCGATCCGCAACGCGGCCAGCCAGCCCTCCGGGGTGCTCCCACCGGCCAGCTCGGCCGGGGTATAGGTGTTGAAGTCGCAGTAGCCACACCGAGTCGCGCAGAACGGCACGTGGACGTAGATCCCGAATGGGCGCGACGAGCTACCGATAGCGGCCGTCAGCGCGGGTAGCGTCACCCCTGTCCGGACCGTCACGCGAACCAGTCTCCCAGAGCGGGCCTGCACCCCCGGTGAGCCCAAATTCTGCCCCATTAGGGCAGGTGCTGGTGTTCGTGGCACAATCGGGGCTGTGACTGCAGCCCACAGCCTGCCCCGCCGGGTGTCTTTGGTAGTGCGCCGCCATGTCGACTTCAAGCGCGTTTGCACCTGTCGCTGTCTGCCTTGACGAAGTAGTTTCGGAGACCCGCCCGCACCATTTCAGCTGGCCACCGGATCTGCGCCGCCGGACAGCCACCGGTGAGAACGCGCGATCTGAACGCCGGCTCCGACAAGGAGCCCCATCGGATGACCACCGCACCGACCCCGCCCGCCGGCAAAACCAAGCCCGCCAAACGGGTCCGCGATGAAGGGCAATGGGCGCTCGGCTCCCTCGAGCCGCTGAATGACAACGAGAAGTTCAAGAAGGAAGACGACGCGCTCAACGTGCGCGACCGGATCATCAACGTCTACTCCCGCGATGGCTTCGACAGCATCGACATGAACGATCTGCGTGGCCGGTTTCGCTGGATGGGCCTCTACACCCAACGCAAGCCAGGCTATGACGGCACCTGGACCGGCGACGAGAACACCGACCTGCTCGAGGATTCCTATTTCATGTTGCGGGTCCGCAGCGACGGCGGCGCTCTCACCACCGCGGCACTGCGCACGCTGGGCGAGATCTCGACCAAGTTCGCCCGGGACACCGCCGACATCTCCGACCGGCAGAACATCCAGTACCACTGGATCCGG
>JAHZIT010000041.1 GCA_022601275.1 Actinomycetes bacterium | reverse complement strand
GACACCTACACGGACCCCGCAGGACGGCGGCTTCGCCCACTCTGAGGAGAGTTCTCTCATCCTGGTCTCACGGGCAGTTCGTTGGAGGTGAGCAGGCTTGAACCATGGTTATCAATTCCTTGGCACTGTTCCTCGGGCCTCATGCCGAGAATGTTATGAACGCGGCGATCGGTGAATGTGGGGCCGGCATGGACGATCTGCGGCTGGCCGACGTCCGAGTGCAGCCCAGCGGCGCGGTGCGCGCCAGGTACGTCGCCGACGTCCTCCGCGAGGACGGCCGCCGGACCCGCGAGGCGCTGGTGGCCGCCAGCGGCGAGCACATCCCAACGGGTGCGGCCGTGGTGGCCGGCCAACACCTCGGCGAGCGCTTGGAAGTGGGCGTGTGGCGCTTCGCGCAGGATCCTGCGCTGCCCGGCTTGCAGCTGGCCGAGGACCCGACACGGATCGCCGACCTGTTGTCGTCCCACGGTGTCGCCTTGGCGCGACGACCGACGATCGTTGTGCGGGCCTACCGCCCCACCCAACGCGCGGTGCTGGAGGTCAGCGATGGCCGCAGTCGATGGTTCCTCAAGGTGGTGCGGCCGGCTGCGGTCGCCGAACTGCGTGTCCGCCACGATCTGTTGGCCGCACGCTTGCCCGTGCCGCCGGTGCTCGCCGAAACACCCGAAGGGATCCTCGTACTTCCCGAGGCGCGAGGGACGTTGTTACGCGACCGACTTACCAGCGACTCGACATCATCAGCCACCCCGCCGCCCCCACCAGCCGAGTTGGAGCGGCTGCTCGACGCTTTGCCCGCCGATTTGTTGCGTCTGCCCTCACACCGCCCAATCCTGCAGCGAGTGCAGGACGGTGCCCGCGTGCTGCGGATCTGTGCGGAGTCCGATCCCGGGGTATCCGCAAGGCGGGCCGCCGAACTCACGTCTGAGACGGACCGGCTGGTCGACCGGGTGTTGTCGGCAGCGCCCGGGTCGTCGGAGCCCCCGGTGCCGGTGCACGGTGACCTCTACCACAATCAATTGCTGACCGACGGCGCACAGGTCACCGGCGTACTGGATGTCGATACGGCCGGCCCCGGCGAGCGCGCCGATGACTGGGCGACGCTGCTCGGGTACCTGTCCGTACTGGGGATGTCCCACGCTCCGTCGCAGAGGTACTGCGCCGAGGTGCTCACCTACGCTGAACGCCGCATCGACCCGGGTGATCTGCGCCGACGTACGGCTGCGGTGGTGTTGGGCCTGGCAACCGCGCCGTTCCGAGCCCGACTCGCCGACTGGCCCGGACACACCTCAGGCCGCTTGGCGTTGGCCCGCGAATGGCTCTGAGGGATGAGAAGGCGCTCACTTCCCACTCACGAACCCCTCACCTCTGGCCGGAACCCTAGAGGGGAAGGACGGGACAACCAGCCCGCCCGTCCCGGAAAGCAAAGGAGCCCATCATGGAAAACCCCACCACCTGGAAGGTCGTCACCGCAGGAGTGGCCCTCACCGGACTCAGCCTGCTGGGAGCAGGCGTCGCCGGAGCCGCCGGATACAGCATGGCCGACTCAGGCAGCACGAGCACCGTGCTCGCGATGGACGACAGCTCCTGGGACGACACCTCCTGGGGCTGAGGCGGTTCTGCCCAGTGCCGGCGCCCGCCACCCACATCGACGGTGACGGGCGCCGGTGGGGTCTTGCAGGTGGTCACGGAATCTCATCGAGGCGATAGCCCATCCGGCGCAGAGTCACGAACCGGTCGGCGCCCAGTTTGCGGCGCAAGTAGCGCACATACACATCGACGACGTTGGAACTCGGGTCGAAGTCGTAGCCCCAGACATGACTGAGTAACTGCTCCCGGGAAAGCACCTGGCCCGGATGGCGCAGGAACGTCTCGGCGAGCGCGAATTCGCGAGCAGACAGATCAACGGCCTGCCCGTCGACCTGTGCCCGTCGGGTGCGTAGATCCAGTTGCAGCCCGCCGCAGGACAAGACCGTTGGCTCCGCGGCACGTTCGGTCTGCAGTCGACGCCGCACCCGTGCCAACAACTCCTCGAACCGGAACGGTTTGGGCATGTAGTCGTCGGCGCCGCCCTCCAGCCCGGCGACGGTGTCCTGAACGCTGTCACGTGCGGTCAGCACGATCACCGGGATCGGATTCTGGTCGGCGCGAAGCTTGCGCAGCACGTCGAACCCGTCCATCGCGGGCAGGCCGATGTCGAGCACCAACAGGTCGAATCCGCCAGTGGTTGCGTACTCGTAGGCTGACCGCCCGTCGGCCACGACGGTCACGGCGAAACCGTTGGCAGACAATCCTTTATCGATGAAGCTGGAAATACGCGGTTCGTCTTCGGCGACCAGGATCCGGGCCATCATTCTCCTCTGACGGGGATGACGACAGTGAAGGTGGCGCCCTGCCCGGGGACACTATTCAACTGGATTCTGCCGCCGTGTGCCAGCGCGATGGCCCGCACGATCGCCAGGCCGAGGCCGGCACCGTCGGATCGCTTTCCGCCGGCGCTGCCGCGCGAGAAGCGCTCGAAGATTCGGGTCCGGTCGGCATCGTCGATCCCCGGCCCGCAGTCCGAGACCCAGAACCTCACCTGGCTGGTCTCCCGTGCGGAACCCAGACTGATCCGGTCCCCGTCGTTGGTGTAGCGACATGCGTTGTCAGCCAACGCGAGCAATGCCTGCGTGATGCGCTGCGCATCCAGGAGGGCAGTCCCTTCTGCAACTGAATCCAGGATGAAGTCGCGATCGCCGAGAGCCGCCAGCTTGTCGAAGACGTCCCGTGTCAGTGCGCCCACGTCCACCGGCTTCGGATGAAGGAACGGCAGCTGCTCGGCGCGCGCCAGGAGCAGAAGGTCGGACACCATCCGGTTCATCCGCTCCAGCTCATCATCGACCAGCGCGATCGTCGACGTCACATCTTCGGCATCGCTGGGGTCGAGCACCTCGAGGTGCCCACGCACAATGGTGATCGGTGTTCGTAGTTCATGCCCGGCATCATCGGTGAAACGCCGCTGCGCGGACACTGCGGCTTCCACCCGGTCAAGCATCCCGTTGACCGTCTGCACGAGATCACCCAACTCGTCGCCCTCGCCGCCACGGTCGGGGATGCGCTGGGAAAGATCGGTTTCGGTGATGCTGCGGGCGGTCTCGGCGACATCGCGCAGTGGTCTCAGGATACGGCCGGCGATGAGCCAGGCCGCCACCGCGGCGACCACGATGGTCACCGCGCCAACGGCGAGCATCAGTCTTGCCACCGCGTCCGCTTTGGCGCGTTCACGATCTCCGAAGAAGGCGGAGACGATGACACCACTGCCGGGTTCCTCATTGAGCGTCACCGGCATGGCCAGGTAGCGGATCTCGCCAACCCCCGGATACTGATAGAGGTCTGCGACCGGCTCGGTGATCGAAGCGACCCGCTCGGTGAAAGCCGGATCACCGGCCAGCACGTCGGGGGTGCCCGGTTGTTGGGGGCTCTTGGTCAGATACGACCCATTGACGTAACCGAGGAACACTTCGTTGGGCCGG
>JAHZIT010000040.1 GCA_022601275.1 Actinomycetes bacterium | reverse complement strand
TGTGCCCCCGGCATGATTCGAACATGCGACACCGGCTTTAGGAGAGCCGTGCTCTATCCCCTGAGCTACGGGGGCGTAGCCGGTGGGAGCTTACCCGGTCGAAGGATTCTCGGCACAGCTGCGGCGGGGTCCGAGCGGCTGGAATGAAACCGCCTGGAATAAACCGCCTGGAATGTTAGGTCAGCGGAAGCTCGGCGATCATCGCACTGGTCGGTTGTGACGAACCGCCGGCCGGCTCGACAGTAAATGCCAGCGCACTGGACGAACCGAGATCGGGGATCATCGCAGTGGTCGACGGCTCGACCGCCTCAGCATCCATCATGCCGACCGATTGTGCGCCGTCGGCATCGACCAGCCACATCTGGTAGACAGTACCCGGCTGTGGATCAGGCACGTTGTTCATGACCAGCACTCCTGAGTCCTGGTCGCGGGAGAACACGACGGTGGCGGTGCCGCCACCGGGAATCTGGCCGGAGACGGTACGAACGTCAGGAGCGGCGAACACCTGCTCCGCGGTTGACGGCGTCGGCGTGGTTCGCAGCGAAAGGCCGACGCCGAGTGCCCCGAGACCGACCACCAGGGACGCCGCGGCGGCCAGCACCACTGTGGACCAGCGCCTGGGTTCCCGAACAGCCCGGATCGAGCGAACCGGATCGTCGGTGGCCTGGCGGAGTAGCTCATCGCGAAGATGTGCGGGTGGCTCGACAGCGGTCGCTGCGGAGATGACTGCCATGGTCTCCCGCGCAGCCCGCACCTCGGAGACGAACGCCTCCGCGACGTCAGGGGGTGCATCGCGGAGGCGCCGGTCGATGTCCCTGGTATCGGCGTCAAGGAGCGCGTTCAGCGCATACGGCGTCGCGAGCGAGAGCAGGTCCGCTCCGTCGGGTCCATTGGGCCCCTTGGGGAAAATAGGTCTGGTCATGGCACTCCCAGGCATCTACGCAGGTTACGGATGCCGTCGCGCATCCGGGACTTGATGGTCGCCAGGTTCGCCGACAGCCGCTCCGAAACCTGGGCATACGTCAAACCGTCGTAGTAGGCGAGTTGAATGCACTCGCGCTGGGTGTCGGTCAAGGACCCCAAGCACTCGGTGACTTGTCGGCGCTCGTCAACGCGGATGACGGAGTCGGCAACATGATCGGAAGGCGGTTCCGCATTGGCGGCGCCGTATCGGGATTCACGGGTGCTGGCCGCCTGCTCCGACCGCACCCGGTCCACCGCCCGCCGGTGAGCGAGCGTCATCAGCCAGGCCATCGGCGACCCCGCCGAGGGGTCATAGTTCTCGGCGCTGCGCCACACCTGGAGATAAATGTCCTGAGTAGTCTCTTCGCTGTAGCCCGGGTCCCGAAGAACCCT
Organism: Actinomycetes bacterium; assembly: GCA_022601275.1. Classification (GTDB taxonomy): domain Bacteria; phylum Actinomycetota; class Actinomycetes; order Mycobacteriales; family Mycobacteriaceae; genus Mycobacterium. The sequence goes on along the minus strand of JAHZIT010000040.1, from coordinate 17,916 downwards.
TGTGACCAGGCCAAACACCCGGGATCGGGTCTGATCGTAGAAGGCGGAGAACGCGTCGACGTCGCGGAGAGCCACCTGACGCAGCAGCGTGTCGAGTTCGGTGGTCACGAGCCGTAGCCTACTGACCGGCGCCAATATCGTCATGTCAATCGAGACTTCGGTCTCGACGGGATGAAAAATGATGTACGCGAACGATATTCATCGAACCCAGGTCGGCCGGCCATCTGTTTCTCGGTCAACCGCGCCCCGGACGCGAAAACCAGGAAGTAGGTCATCAGTGCTGGTGAGGCGACTGTAAGCAGCGAAACCCACCCCGCCACGGTGATCAGCCACAACCCCCACCACACGCAGGCGTCTCCGAAGTAGTTGGGATGTCGGGTCCATGCCCACAGGCCGCGATCCATGATCGCTCCCCGGTGTGCCGGATCAGCTTTGAAGCGGCGCAGCTGCTGGTCGCCGACCGACTCGAACACGACACCGAGCAGCCAGAGACCCACCCCGGCGACCAGGACCGGTAGCAGGACGTTCGGCGTCGGTCCGAGGACTGCCGACACCTGTAGAGGCAACGAGATGAACCACCCTGCCGCGGCCTGCAGGAGGGAGACTCGCCGGAGCACGTTACCGGCCGAGAAATCGTCACGCAGCAATGTGCGGTAGCGGGGGTCCTCACGCTTGCCTGCCGATTTGACAACCATGTGCCAGGCCAGCCGTAGCCCCCACACTGCCACGAGCCCGAGCAACAGCAGCCGCCGGAACAGGTCGCCTGTTCCCGCGACCGCGCAGACGGCGGCCACGGCGACGAACCCGATGCCCCACGTGACGTCGACGACGTTGTATCGGCCGAGCCTTCGGCCGATCAGAAAGGTAATTCCGTGTGCGATCAACAAGATGGCCAGTGAAGCAACGGAGACAGTGATAAACGGCATGTTCAGGGCCGTCCTGTTGAAGCGATGTTGCCGTTTGCACTACTCACCGGAACGTTCGGAACCCGGGTTCTCGACGGCCGGCGCTCCGAATCGATTACTGCGGTAGGAGTTCCACTGGCGTCGGCGGTCACAGCTGATCCGCCTTTCTTCGCCCCACAGCCGGGCGGGGCCACCACCGGTACCCGTCGTAGCCGCAACAGAATTCTCTGCACCCTGACACTCATGGCGTTCATGAGAGGGGCCAGTGGAGCGATGATCTGCATTGTCAGAATCTGGCCGATTCCGGCCGACCTTCTGGCGCCGCAAAGCGTTGCGACGAAGGCGGGTTCGTTGTCGCGGTGCAGCGAGATGCGGATGTTCAACTGTTCGTCGGGCAGTGGTGCCGAAACTAGATAGTGGCCGTCGACGCCGTTGAACGGTGAGGCGTAAAGCTTCTTGTCCACCACTGCGTCCCGGTCGCCGCATGGCGGGAGGAGATAGGCATGGCGTCCGCCGTAGGTGTTTTGCATCTCGGCGATGACGCAGCGCAGCACGCCGTGCGCATCGTGGCACCAGTAGACGCTGAGCGGATTGAACACGTAGCCCAGGACCCTGGCTTGCATCAGGGCGGTCACGCTGCCACCTTCGAGATCAATTCCCTTGTCGGCGAGGAACCCATCGACGCGATTGCGCAGCGTGTCGCCTTCAGCACCCCAAAGATGGTCACGGGCATCGAAGCTGGCGAACGGTCGTAGCCACCGTGGCAACCGGGGCAAGGCATCGAGGTCGATGAACCAGCTGTAGCTGCGGTGCTCGAAATAGTGGTGTACCGGCGCGCGACGCAAATGAGTGATTCGGGTGCGGTACAGCGACGTGACTGACGCGGTGTTCAGCATGCTATCGCCTCAGCTCCAGGTCGATGCGAGGACCAGTCGGCACCAAGTCGACGGGCCGCCCGCAACCCGGAGGCGGCACCGTCCTCGTGAGAGCCCCACCCGTGGTAAGCGCCGGCGAATACCACCTTGTCATCATCCAGCGTCGGCAGGAGCCGTTGCGCGGCAGCAGATTCAGCGCTATGAATCGGGCGGCTGTAAGTCATCTCGGCTACCACCGCATCGGGATTGACGGGGCTGTGCGCACCGAGGGTCACCATGAATCGGTGCGGGCCGCCCAGACGCATGAGCCGGGTGATGTCGTAGCTGATGAGTGCCTGATCATCGCTTCCGGTCTTCAGGAAATTCCACGACGCACGGGCCCGAGGATGGCGAGGTAGCACCGACTCATCGGTGTGCAGCTGAGCGAGGTTGCTGGCGTAGGGCATTGCGCCGAGCACATCCCGCTCGGCGGCGGTCGGCTCGGCGAGCATCAACAGCGCCTGATCGGGGTGGGTCGCGATGACGACTGCGTCGAAAACTGTCGGTGCGCACCGTTGTGTTGTCACCTCAACCCCGTCCTCGACGCGTCGAACTGCAGTCACCGCGGCGCCTGGACGAACGTCGTCAATCAGGCGCAGGATTGCGTTGACATAGTTGGCGGATCCGCCGGTGACGGTGCGCCAAGCGGGCGAATCGGAGGTCCAAAGCACGCCGTGGTGTTCGAGGAAGACGAATAGGTGACGGGCCGGATAGCGCACTGCATCACCGGGCGGACATGACCACACCGCGGCGACGAGCGGCGTGATGAAGTGTTCGACGAAGTAGCTGGAGAAACCGTGACGGTCCAAGAATTCGCCGAGACGTTCCGAGGTGTCCGCGCCCGTACCGCTTAATAGCCGCGTCGCCGCCCAGTGGAAACGTTTGACCTCGGCAAGCATCAGCAGGTAGCGGGGACGGGCTAGCGAAGACAGCGTGGGAAACAGCCCGCCGAAGCCCCGACTGCCTGCCGCGTACTCGAGCCCGCTGACATCGTCACGCACCGACATCGAGATGTCGGTGGCCTGGGTGGCTACCCCGAGTTCATCGAACAGGCGGCACAGGGTCGGGTAGGTGCGGTCGTTGTGTACGAGGAACGCAGAGTCGAGGCCAACGATGTTGCCGTCGCCGCGATCGAAGAATTGAGTGTGTGCGTGTCCGCCAACGCGGTTATCGGCCTCGAAAAGGGTGACCCGGTCGCGAGCTGACAGGAGGTAGGCCGACACCAGGCCGGCCACACCGCTGCCGATGACGGCGATCGACCGGTTTCCGGTGCCCAAAGCTTTCACATATCACTATTCGGAGCGGCGCGACCAACGGATGGGTGCGTGCGGACCACAGGCGAAGCACGGAAACGGCACTCAGCCCGCGGCAGTCAGAGCGGCGCTGGCTATTCCGGCGAGTCCGGATTCCACGACCGCGCCGCGGTCGCCAATCCGAGAACCAGCGCGGAGGTGGCTGCGCAGAGGCCGTCGTCGCCGCGGACTCCGCTACGTGGACTGATTCCCCGCACCCGCGCCGACAGTTCCAGCTGTGCGCCGCAGCAGCGAACGCGATTGACCGGGTTGCCGGGGTGCAAGCCGCGTAGTTCGCGGGGAATCGCCGCCAGGTCGGTCACCACGTGATAGCCCGCAATGTCGACGTGTCCGGCGAGATGCTCAGCCAGGGCGCGGTGGCGCCCGCCCGCCAAGATCTGGGTGCTGCGCCCCAGTCGCCCGTAGCCGTGCAGAGATACCGCCACATCCACGTGGTCGAGGAACTCGGCCAGCCGCGGCGAATGACTTGGGTCGTAGCGCGCGGACGGAAGGTGGTGGGGGTAGCGGTCGGGGTGTCGCACGACATACAGCGATGCACCGCAGGCTTCGGCGGCCCGTTCGGCGATCTCATCGGTCATCTGCTCAAGACCGCCGCCGTGAATGGCGAGGAATCCGAATCGCGACCGAAGTGCGCTGTCCTCGACGATGGCCGGATCGGCGAGCAATTCTGAAAGCGTTTGTGGGGCAGCCGAACCAGAGTGTAATGGGCGTTGCGGCCAGCGGGCCGAATCCCAGCGCTCGAGAAACTCGATCCACCGGTGCGGCAGGCCGTGGTGGCGCGCGCCATCGAGGATGCGCTCCAGGTATCCGGTCCGCGGCGGCCCCGGTTCGACCCGATGGTCAATATAGACCCAGGCCAGAGAGGGGCCGTTTTCGGTGCGAACCGTGAGTCGGTCCCGGCGGTAGCGCACCGGGACTCCTTCGGCACTGTCCAGGGTGGCCAGGTCGCGGTCTGATAGTTGCCACACCACGCCGTGTACCTCGCTGCCGGTCCACGGTTCGACGGTGGCGACCCCCCGTTCGTTGATGAGCCAGTCGTGGTCGGCCAGCGTGGCACGTTGTGGATCGGTGGCATCCGGGCATCGTTGCGACATCTGCCGGGCGCACAGGTTGGATCCATACGCGAAGTAAAAGTGCCGGTCTGTCATTCAGCCGGCCATGAACAGATTGGTCAACACCACGTCCAGCACACTAATGTTTGACACAACGGCCCAACCTGCAACGGTGGCGCCAGGACGGCTGACATTGCCGCCCATGAGACCCGCATCGCTGGTCAGTGATCACTGGTCAGCAGCGCCAAATCAGCGCAGGCCTGGCAAGACCCGTTTCACGGGCCAGCGAGCGGGTATGCAGGGTCTCTCATGACTTTCGTTTGCTGCCGATGTTCATCAGAGGATGAACATCCCGCCTCCCATGCCCCAGCCGCCCATGCCGCCCATCGCTCCGGGCGCAAGCACGCTTGGTCGCGCATCGAGCTGCGCGTTGCCGGGCTCCTCGCAAAGTGTGGTCCCACCGCCCTCGAAGCCGCCACCTTGTTCGGTCTCGACGCAACTCGGCACGAGCGACGGTTCAGCGAGTGCGGAGGGCGCTGCGGCGATCGCGAGCGAGGCGCCGCCAGCAACCAGGAGAGCAGCGAGAGTAGTCGATCGAGCCTTCATCTCAGAATCCTTCCAGCGTGGTTAGGATCGAGCGTACAGACCTTTGCTGGTTATTGCAGGCATGTCCAGTGCGGTCAGGATGCCCGGCGGGGCATCGACGACAGCGGGAATGGCGTTCACGACACGGGCCGCCGTCGCCACCAGGCCCGCATGGTTGTGATCGCCGTTGGGGCTACTCAGGCAAAGGTCGACGGCATAGGACGGTTCGCCGGTGATCTCGATCCGATAGGCGCCGCCGGGCTGAGCGGGCTGCGGCCAGTCAGGACACAGATCGTCACGCAACCGGGTGACATGCTCGAGCACGACTGCGACCTCGCCGTCCTTCATTCCGCGAACCTCGAATCGCATCGCAGCAGTGGTGCCTTTCTCGATGTGGCCGGAGGCGATGTCGAAGGCCTCGGGAGCGGGGATGCGGATATGTGTCTCGGTTACTTCGTCGAGCTCTATACCCAGTCCGGCGGCCAGCTGCCGAACCACCGAACCCCACGCCAGGCTCAGCACGCCGGGCTGAAGCAGCATCGGGGTGTCATCGAGTGGCCCGCCGAAACCCATGACGTCGAACATCACCGCAGCACTGTCGTAGGTGTCGTAGTTGATGATTTCCATGCAGCGGATCTGCTGAATGCTCTGACAGGTCCCGGCCAGTGCCAGTGGCAACAAGTCGTTGGCGAAGCCAGGATCGATGCCGTTGACAAAGATGGTCGAAGAGCCCTCTTTCGCGGCGGTCTCGATGGGCGCCACGAGTTCGTCGGGTATCACCTGCCACGGGTATTGCAGGAACACCGCGCTGCTGCCGACGACATTGACTCCCGCGGCCAGGATACGCCGGTAGTCCTCGAGCGCTTCGGGTAATCGGTTGTCCGCCATGGCGGTGTATACGACGCACGCCGGGCTGGTCGCCAAGACGGCATCGAGATCGGTAGTCGCCGCGACGCCCGTCGAATCCTGCAGTCCGGCAAGCTCTGCCGCGTCCCTGCCGGCCTTGGACTCCGAGGAGACCCACACCGCGGTGAGCTCGAACCTCGGGTCGTTGATCAGCTGGGTCAGCGCATGCTTGCCGACATTTCCGGTGCCGATGGCGGCCACCGGAATGGGGCCGGGGACGGCGCTGGCGGCGGGTACGGGAACGTTCACAATTGATTTCCTTACAAATCGGGAATCGGGAGCTCGAGGTTCGGGAAGGTGATCCCGCCGTCCACCTCGAGTGTCTTGCCGGTCAGGTAGCTGCCCGCCGGTGAGGCGAGGTAGACCGCGGCGGCGGCGATGTCCGTCGGGTCCCCGAGCCTGTGCAGCGGGGTGGCCTGCTCCATCGAGGTGCGCAAGTCCTCGTTGCTGGCCACGATGTCAAGGGCCGATGTGAGAATCGATCCCGGGGCTATCGCGTTCACCCGGATGCGCGGTGCAAGGTCCAGCGCCGACAGCCTGGTGTAGTGCTCAAGTGCGGCCTTGGCGGTGCCGTAGGCGGCGAAACCGCGTCCGGCGAGCCGGCCCATCGTCGAGGTGATGTTGATGACGCTGCCGCCCCCGGAATCCAGCATCAGCGGCGCCGCCGCTGTCGTCAGCGCATGTGCGGTGGCGACATTGAAGGTGAAAGCGTCCCGCAGATCCTTGGCGGAGGTGTTCAACAGGGGGCTGGGCATGCTGCCACCGACGTTGTTGACGACGATGTCTAGTTGGCCGAACGCCTCGACGGCCTCGGTCGCGAGCCTGGCCGTGTCATCGGGATGGGCGAGGTCGGCGACGACGATGTGGGCGCGCCGACCCGTGTCGCCGACCTGCGCGGCGACCTCCTCGAGTTGCGAGCGTGTTCGAGCCGCGATCACCACGTCAGCACCGGCTTCGGCGAACGCGAGCGCCATGGCGGCGCCCAGGCCTCTGCCTGCTCCGGTCACCACCGCCACCCGGTCGTCGAGCCGGAACCGGTCGAGAATCACGTGTCCCTCTTTTCCCCTGCCGCGGGCTACGCTAACAAGCGAGGGGCCACGCGGGTCGAATTCCTGGAACACGTTCTCATTACGTCACAGGTGGATCCACTAGCTCTGCTTTGCGGGCAGCCACGCTCGCTTCGAGCTTGGCCAGAAGATCGGAGACGTCCTCGGTTTCGTCAAGCTCCTGAGCCCGCCCGTCGGTGGTGAACGCTTCGCCGCCTTCGAGCTTCGCCTGGATCAGCTCATGCAGATGTTCCTGGTAGTCGTCGCGATAGCGGTCGGCGTCGAAATCGTCGGTCATCGAGTCGACCACCTGGCCGGCCATCTTCAACTCGGCCGGCTTGATCCCGACTTCCTTGTCAAGGGTGGGGAAGTCGGGATCGCGTATCTCGTCCGGCCACAACAGTGTGTGAATGACCATTACGTCGCGCTTGCCGAAGTCTTTGACCCGCAGTGCGGCCAGCCGGGTCTTGTTGCGCAGCGCGAAGTTGACGATGGCGACCCGGTCGCTCTCCTTGAGCGTCTTCGCTAGCAGCACATAGGATTTCGAAGACTTACCATCCGGCTCGAGGAAATAGCTGCGCTCATACATCAACGGATCGATGTCGCCGGCCGGCACGAACTCGAGCACCTCGATTTCGCGGCTGCGTTCCTCGGGCAGGGTGGAGATGTCGTCGTCGGTGATGATCACGGTCTGGCCGTCGTCGGAGTCATAGGCCCGCGCGATATCGCGGTACTCGACGACCTCGCCACACGCCTCGCAGACCCGCTTGTAACGGATGCGCCCGTTGTCCTCGGCGTGCACCTGGTGGAATTTGATGTCATGGTCTTCGGTGGCGCTGTAGACCTTCACCGGCACGTTCACCAGCCCGAAGGCGATCGAACCCTTCCAGATGGAACGCATCAATCCAGTATGGCCGATGATGCTGCGGTGTCCCGTTCGGCACGATCGGGCAGGTCGGCTCCGGTTCGCGCCACGGTCAATGCCGCCGTCAATGCTGCCGCTTTAACCGCTTGGGTGAGTTCGTCCGGTCCGATGGCGGCCAGTTGGGGTCGGCGATGCGAGCCGAGCAAATTCAGCGACCACAGTGAGTCGATCAATCCCGACATGAACGCGTCTCCGGCGCCAACGGTGTCCACCACGTCCACAGTGAACGCGGGCACCCGCACGGTTCCTGCCGCACACACGGCGAACGCCCCGTCGCCGCCCATGGTCACCACGACGATCGATGGGCCCAGCGCGAGCCATCCGGTGGCGATCTGCTCGGGTGACCGCGTCGGGTCGATCCAATGCAGGTCCTCGCCACTGGCCTTGACCACGTCCGCGCGCTCGAGCAGTCCGTCGATGCGGGCGCGAGCCGCGTCGGCATCGACGATCAATGCCGACCGGATGTTGGGGTCGAACGTCAGGGTGGCCGAGAGGTGGTAGGCGTCGACCAGAGCGGTCGTCGCCAGGCACCCGGGTTCCAATACGGCGGCGATGGATCCGGTGTGGACGACCACCGGCGGTGTGACCTCGGGTGTACCGGTCAACTGCCAGTCGATGTCGAACGTGTAGGTCGCCGAACCCGCAGCGTCGAGGGTGGCCCGCGCGGTGGGCGTCCGGTCGCCGTCCTGGCTGCCCCGAACCAGCTGTGCACCTGAGGATTCGACGTAGGCCCTGATGCGTTGGCCGCGGGTGTCGGTGCCGATGTGAGTGAGGAAGTCGACGCCCCTGCCGAGCCGGGCCAGGCCGACCGCGACGTTGAGCGGACTACCGCCGACGTGCTCGGTGACGGACTGTCGCGCATCACGCTTCTCGAGGATGTCGATCAGCGCCTCCCCGATGACCAATGCCCGCACCGTGTTGACGCTACCGCCACCCAGGTGCCGTGCACGGCTTATACCTTGGACTGATGCCGGAAATGGTGGACCGCTACGACCGGGTGACGCTGACGAACCCGGACAAAGTCCTGTACCCGGCGACCGGGACCACGAAAGCGGCGGTCTTCGACTACTACGTCAACGTGGCAGAGGCGATGCTGCCGCATATCGCGGGTCGCCCCGTCACCCGCAAGCGCTGGCCCAACGGCGTGGCGGCGGCCTCGTTCTTCGAGAAGCAGTTGGCCTCCTCGGCTCCAGGATGGTTGGACCGCGGCACCATCGAACACAAGTCAGGCACCACCACCTATCCGGTGATCGACACCGTGGAGGGCCTGGCGTGGATCGCCCAGCAGGCCGCCCTGGAAGTACACGTGCCGCAGTGGAGGTTCCTCGACGCGGATGGGCGAAGCGGGGCGGGAAGAGATACCGGCGCCGTGGGTCCGGCCACCCGCATAGTCTTCGATCTCGATCCTGGTGACGGTGTCACGATGGTTCAGCTTTGCCGGGTGGCCTTCGAGGTGCGTGACTTGATCGCCGGCATCGGGCTACCGACTTTCCCGCTGACCAGCGGGAGCAAGGGCCTGCATCTCTATGTGCCGCTGCAGAATCCGATCAGCTCGCCGGGTGCTTCGACGCTGGCCAAAAGGGTGGCCCAGCAGCTGGAGCAGGCCATGCCCGAGCTGGTCACCGCAACGATGACCAGGAGTCTGCGCGCAGGCAAGGTGTTTGTGGACTGGAGCCAGAACAATGGCAGCAAGACCACCATCGCGCCGTATTCGCTTCGGGGGCAAGAGCATCCGACGGTTGCGGCACCCCGGACCTGGGACGAGCTCCACGATCCGGACTTGGGTCACCTGACCTTCGACGAGGTGCTTGACCGGTTGGAGCGGGATGGTGATCTGCTCGCCGAGCTGGACGGCACAGCATCGGTGGCAGACCGTCTGAGCACCTACCGAGGCATGCGGGACAGGTCCAGGACCACTGAGCCGATGCCGTCAAAGGCGCCGACGATGGGCAGGAACGACAAGTTCGTGATCCAGGAACACCATGCTCGCCGCCTGCATTACGACTTCCGGCTGGAACGCGATGGGGTGCTGGTGAGCTGGGCGGTGCCGAAGAACCTCCCGGACACCGCCTCGGTGAACCACCTCGCCGTGCATACCGAGGATCATCCGATGGAGTACCTCACATTTGCCGGGGAGATCCCGCAAAGCGAGTACGGGGGCGGAAAGGTCACCGTCTGGGACACCGGCACCTACGAAACCGAGAAGTTCACCGACAACCCCCCGGACGGGCCTGACAAGGGCGGTGAGGTGATTGTCACGCTGCACGGCGAGAAGATCGACGGCCGCTACGCATTGATCCAGACCGACGGCAAGAACTGGTTGGCTCACCGGATGAAGGACCAGCAGCGGCCGAACGCGGCGGATCTCGCGCCGATGCTGTCGACGAAGGGTTCGGTTCAGCGACTCACCAGGGCGCAGTGGGCCTTCGAGGGTAAGTGGGATGGATACCGGCTGATCGTGGAGGCCGAGCGGGGCAAGCTCTCGCTGCGGTCACGGCGTGGGCGGGACGTCACCGATGAGTACCCGCAACTGCGGGCGTTGGCCGCCGATCTGGCGGACCATCACGTGATCCTCGACGGCGAGGCGGTTGCGCTCGACGAATCCGGTGTGCCCAGCTTCCGTGAGATGCAGAATCGGGCGCGGTCCAGCCGGGTCGAATTCTGGGCGTTCGACGTGCTGTTCCTCGACGGCCGATCCTTGTTGCGGGCGAAGTACACCGATCGCCGGCGATTGCTCGAAGCGCTCGCCGAAGCCGGTGGTCTGATCGTCCCCGACGCACTGGACGGCGACGGACCCGAAGCCCTTGAGTTCGCCCGGGAGAAGCGGTGGGAGGGCGTCGTCGCCAAGCGGCGCGACTCCACCTATCAACCCGGCCGACGGTCGTCCTCATGGATCAAGGACAAGATCTGGAGCCTTCAGGAGGTGGTGATCGGCGGCTGGCGCGAGGGCGCCGGCGGCCGCACCAGCGGGCTCGGCGCCCTGGTGCTGGGCGTTCCGGGCGAGGACGGATTGAAGTTCGTCGGTCGGGTGGGCACCGGCTTCACCGAGAAGGAACTCGGCGCGCTCAGGAGGACACTCGCCCCGCTGCACACCGACGAATCACCCTTCGCCGCAGAGCTTCCGAGCCAGGATGCCAAAGGTGTGACGTTCGTGCGTCCGGAGTTGGTGGGGGAGGTCCGCTATAGCGAGCGCACCACCGATGATCGTTTGCGTCAGCCGAGTTGGCGTGGACTGCGAACCGACAAGAAACCCAGCGAGGTCAGGTGGGAGTAGCAGCCGCGATCGCTTCCTGCATACCCCGGGTCGCGAGCTCGTCGGCCAGCTCATTGTCAGCGACTCCCGAGTGCCCCTTAACCCAGAACCACTCGATATCGTGTCGCGCGCAAGCAATCTGGAGCCGCTTCCATAGGTCGACATTCTTCACCGGCTGCTTCGCGGCGGTCTGCCAGCCGTTGCGTTCCCAGCCCCGCACCCACTTGGTGATGCCGCTGCGGACGTACGTGCTGTCGGTATAGAGATGCACCGCCACTGGTCTGGTAAGCGCCTCCAGCGCCATGATCGGCGCGGTCAGCTCCATCCGGTTGTTGCTGGTCCTGCCGGGATCGCCGCCGCACATCTCGCGAACGTGTTGATGCAGGCGTAGCACCGCCCCCCAGCCGCCGGGGCCGGGGTTGGGGCGGCATCCGCCGTCGGTATGGATTACCACGACATCCTTGATGGACTCGATTGTCTGACTCATCGGAATCAATCCCCGTCCCCGCCCGAACTGGCACCCGTCGATTGCGATGGTGTTGGTTACACCTTCGCGATGACGTTCTCGGCGAACATCTCTAGGTTGCGGATCTTCGCATCGAGTGGCTCGGTGTCCTGGCCCATGATGTAGGGGATGCGGAAGCCGACGATGACGTCGGTCACGCCTTTGTCCTCGAGTCGTTTAATGCCGTCGGGTGTGTAGGCGTCAATAGAGATGACATGGATTTGAAAGTCCTCGGTACGGCCCGTCCGCTCGTGCTGCCCGCGGAAGTCGTTGAGCTTCTTGATGAGTGCGTCGAGTTCCTCGGGCTCGCCGCCGCCGTGCATCCAGCCGTCATTGCGGGCGGCCCGCCTCAGCGCGGCGTCGGCATGGCCGCCGATGAGAATGGGCAACGGTTTCGACGGCGCGGGCGTCATCTTGGTCTTCGGGATGTCGTAGAACTCGCCGTGGAACTCGAAGTATTCGCCGGTAGTCAGGCCTCTGATGATCTCGATGCACTCGTCCATCCGTTTGCCGCGCTTGGCGAACGGCACGTTCATCAACTCGTAGTCCTCGTGCCACGGGCTGGTTCCGACGCCCAGGCCGAGTCGGTTGTCGAAGAGTGCTGCCAGCGAGCCGGCCTGTTTCGCGACCAGGGCGGGCGGGCGGATGGGCAGCTTGAGTACGAAGTGGTTGAACTTCAGCGTGGTCGTCACGGCGCACAGCGCGGCGGTCAGAACAAAGGATTCGATGAACGCCTTGCCATCCAGGAACTCGCGGTTCCCGTCGGGGGTGTAGGGGTAGGTTGAGTCCGATTCGAAGGGGTAAGCGATGCTGTCGGGGATCGTCATCGCGTGATAGCCCGCGGCTTCGGCCGACTTGGCCAGCGGTATGTAGAACTTCGGGTCGGTCATCGCTTCGGCGTAGGTGAACCGCACATCGCCTCCTGCTCGTAGCAGCGTGAAAGTGACTGAGAACTGCCTACAGTAGCGGAACCCCGACGTCGATCCGAGGGTGGCGTCGCTGCGCCGACCATCGAGTACGTCGAGCCAGGTCGGCGTTCAGTCAGGCGCGCTGCGGCCATGCGCTCGCCGATAGCGATGGTCGCCCGCGGGGGCGGCTTTGCCTCGAAGTGTGCATCGAAAATTGTTTCCCGCCAGTGCTAGTGACCGTCGATGGGATCGAGATGGCCGACAGCCGTACCTGCGTGTCGTTGGACTGGTTGTCGATGCAGACGGAGGCGGCTCCGGTTCAGACGGCGCTGTCGACAGGGTTCGCGGTGCCGGGGCCGGCGCGCAGGAACAGATTCCGGAGGCCGTGGAGGGCAACAACAAGAAGGCCGGTCCCGCCACAGGCGGGTCGGGAGCGCACCATCGGAGGCAATGATCACGCGGGGCCTCAGCCGCGGACTGTCCCAGGTGAGCTGCATTCGCTAACATCCCTCGTCGATGTCTGGCCTTCGAAAGTTCGGACTTCGGACGCGCCATGGTCGGCACTCCGGATGTCCCACACTCGCGGCAAAGCCATGGTGTCGCACCCACGGCCGGCCGTACGGGTGGATCATGGGAGGTATGGGACCGTTTCTGATGCGTGCGGCGCTCACCGGTCTGGCGTTGTGGGTGGTGACGCTCGTTGTGCCCGGCATCCACTTCGTCGGCGGCGACTCGACAGTGGCCAGGGTGGGCATCATCTTCGTCGTTGCGGTGATCTTCGGCCTGGTCAACGCCATCATCAAACCTGTTGTGCAGATCATCTCGATCCCTCTCTACATTCTGACGCTCGGCTTGGTACACGTCGTCATCAATGCGTTCATGCTGTGGATCACGTCGTGGATCACCGAGCACACGACACACTGGGGGCTGTTCATCGACCACTTCTGGTGGACGGCGATCTGGGCTGCCATCGTGTTGTCGCTGGTGACTTGGCTGGCCTCGCTGGTTGTCCAGGCAGACTGAGCAACATGCCCGAACTGCCGGAGGTCGAAGCACTCGCCGATCACCTGCGCCGCCACGCGGTCGGACTTACCGTCGCCCGTATCGATGTGTCGGCCTTGTCGGTGCTCAAGACGTTCGAACCGCCCCTTTCCGATCTGAACGGTCAACGGGTGATCAGCGCTCACCGGTGGGGCAAGTACCTCGGGTTACGGGCGGGAAACTTGTACCTGATCACCCATCTGTCCCGTGCCGGCTGGCTGCGCTGGTCCGACAAGCTCGCCGCCGCGCCGCTCAAGCCGGGAAAGGGGCCGATCGCGCTGCGGGTGCATTTGGGTGCCGCCGGGGCGGCTCCGGTGTTGGATGTCGCCGCCGGGGCGGCTCCGGTGTTGGATGTCGCCGCCGGGGCGGCTCCGGTGTTGGATGTCGCCGCCGGGGCGGCTCCGGGCTTCGACTTGACCGAGGCCGGCACCCAAAAGCGTCTGGCGGTGTGGCTGGTCGCCGACCCGCTGGCGGTGCCCCAGATCGTCGCCCTCGGACCGGATGCGTTGGCGCTGAGCCGTGAGGGTTTTGAAGCGGCGCTGCAGGGCAATTCGGGGCGGATCAAGAACGTCATCACCGATCAGAAAGTCATTGCGGGCATCGGGAACGCCTACAGCGATGAGATCCTGCACGTCGCCAAGCTGTCCCCGTTTGCGACCGCGAACAAGCTGACCGAGGTGCAGCGCGCGGTGCTGTACGACGCGATCGTCGCTGTGCTCACCGACGCCGTGACGAGATCGGTCGGCCAGCAGGCGGCGACGCTGAAGGGGGAGAAGCGCTCCGGACTGCGAGTGCACGCCCGAACGGGGCTGCCGTGCCCGGAGTGTGGCGACACGGTGCGTGAGGTGTCATTCGCCGACAAGTCCTTTCAGTACTGCCCCACCTGCCAGACCGGAGGGAAGGTGCTCGCGGATCGACGGATGTCGCGGCTGCTCAAGTGAGCCGGGTTGGAAACTATGCCCGGGAACGAATGCCTGGGAGCGAGCGACGATTAGATCGCGCTTGTCCAGCTCGATTATCCTGCCTGCATGACTCGGCAGAAGATCTTGATCACCGGCGCGAGCTCCGGCCTGGGAGAAGGGATGGCTCGTGCGTTCGCCGCCAAGGGGCGAGACCTGGCGCTGTGTGCGCGCCGCCTCGACAGGCTCGATGAATTGAAGACCGAGCTGCTCGAGCGTCACCCCGGCATCACCGTGGCTGTGGCGGAGCTGGACGTCAACGACCACGACCAGGTTTCCAAGGTCTTCGCCGAACTCAGCGACGAGCTCGGCGGCATCGACCGCGTCATCGTCAACGCGGGGATCGGCAAGGGTTACCCGCTCGGCGGCGGCAAGCTGTGGGCCAACAAGGCCACGATCGAGACGAATCTCGTTGCGGCCCTGGTGCAGATCGAGACGGCGATGGAGATGTTCAAGGCGGCGGGCTCGGGACATCTGGTACTGGTGTCTTCGGTGCTCGGCAATGTCGGCGTGCCCGGGCACAAGGCCGCATACTCCGCGAGTAAGGCGGGCCTCACGTCGCTGGGCGAATCTTTGCGCGCCGAATACCCATCCGGCCCGATCAGGATCACCGTGCTCGAGCCGGGCTACATCGAGTCCGAGATGACTGCCAAGGCCGGTAATCCCATCTTGATGGTCGACAACGAGACCGGCGTGCGGGCAATGGTCGAGGCAATCGAGAAGGAGAAGGGCCGGTCCGTCGTCCCTGGTTGGCCGTGGTGGCCGCTCGTCGAGGTGATGAAGCTGTTGCCGCCGCGGCTCACCAAGCGGTTGGCCTGAGGGGTCGCCGTCGAACTCAGGGGCAGGCATCCAGTCTGCGTAACGTGGTGGCGGAGAACCGGCGGCAGAATCACCATGGCGTTACGGAAGTCGGGCGTTATGGAAGCCGGGCGTTACGGAAGTCGGGCGTTATGGAAGCCGGGCGTTACGGAAGTCGGGCGTTATGGAAGCCGGGGCTAAGGGGTTCGGCCGCGTTCGGCTCGGTACCGACGCACTAATGCGTCGGTCGACGAATCCGACTGCCTGATCGGCGACGCGGCGCTGGTGATTACCGGCAGCAAAGCCTTGGCCTGGGTCTTGCCCAGCTCAACGCCCCACTGATCGAAAGAGTCGATGCCCCAGATGACACCCTCGACGAATACCTGGTGCTCATAGAGCGCGATCAGCTGACCTACCGTAGACGGCGTCAGTTTGGTCGCCAGAATCGATGTGGTCGGCCGATTGCCAGGCATTACCTTGTGCGGCACCACCTCGGGCGCGGTGCCCGCTGGGAGGTCGCGGGAGATCTCCGCTGCATCTCTGCCGAACGCGAGCACTTGAGTCTGCGCGAAAAAGTTGCTCATGAGCAGGTCGTGCATGCTGCCGGTGCCGTCGGCGGTGGGCAGGTCGTCGGTGGGCTCGCTGAAACCGATGAAGTCGGCAGGAACCATCCGGGTGCCCTGGTGTAGCAACTGGTAAAAAGCGTGCTGTCCGTTGGTGCCCGGCTCGCCCCAGAAGATCTCGCCGGTGTCGACGGAAACCGGCGTGCCGTCGGCGCGAACCGACTTGCCGTTGGACTCCATCGTCAGCTGTTGGAGGTAGGCCGCGAATCGCGACAGGTCATTCGAATACGGCAGCACCGCTCGGGTTTCTGCGCGGAAGAAGTTGTTGTACCAGAGGCCGATCAAGCCGAGCAACACCGGCGCGTTGGCCTCTAGTGGCGCTGTCCGAAAGTGCACGTCGACCAGGTGGAATCCGGCAAGAAATTCAGCGAAGCGTTCCCTGCCGATGACCGCCATCACGGACAATCCGATCGCCGAGTCCACCGAGTAGCGCCCTCCGACCCAGTCCCAGAATCCGAACATGTTGTCGGTGTTGATGCCGAAATCGTCCACCAGCCTGCTGTTCGTCGACACCGCGACGAAATGTTTGGACACCGCCGCCTCGCCTAGCGCGTCGATCAACCAACGCCGCGCGGCGGTCGCGTTGGTCAGGGTCTCAAGCGTGGAAAAGGTTTTAGATGCGATGACGAAAAGTGTTGTGGCCGGATCTAGTCCGGTGAGAGTAGCGACCAGGTCGGCCGGATCGACGTTGGACACAAACCGCGCAGAGATGCCGGCGTCGGCGTAGTGACGCAACGCCTGCTCCACCATCACCGGCCCCAGATCCGATCCGCCGATTCCGATATTGACCACCGTCGTGATCCGCTCCCCGGTCGCCCCACGCCACTCCCCGCTGCGCAGGCGGTCGGTGAAATCGCCCATCCGGTCGAGAACCTCGTGCACATCGGCGACGACGTCCTGACCGTCGACGGTCAGCGAGGCCTCGCGCGGCAGCCGCAGCGCGGTGTGCAGCACGGCCCGGTCCTCCGAAGTGTTGATGTGGGCGCCCGAGAACATCGCGTCGCGTCGTTGGGTGAGGTTCGCTGCTCGCGCGAGGTCGAGCAGTAGCTTCAGGGTCTGCCGGGTGACGCGGTGCTTGCTGTAGTCGATGTAGAGGTCGCCGACGGTAAGCGTCAACTCATTGCCGCGGGCGGGATCCTCCGCGAACAGCTCGCGCAGCTGTAAGGCGCCGATCTCGGCATGATGCCGTGACAGCGCCTGCCAAGCCGGTGCGGCGGTGATATCTGGGATATCCGGAATTACTGGAGACTCCTCGGCAGCCATGTGAAGAACCCTAGTGCGGCACGGCGAACAACGGTGTAAATGATGGAGGTATGGATACTTCCTCGCTGTTGGCATCGGTACCCACGGGACTGTGGATCGGGGGTGAGGAACGTGCCGGATCATCGACATTCGACGTGCTCAATCCGGCGAACGATGAAGTGTTGACCACCGTCGCCGACGCGACCGCAGACGATGCCATGGCAGCGCTCGACGCCGCGTGTGCAGTGCAGGACCAATGGGCGGCAACACCGCCGCGCGAGCGAGGCGAGATTTTGCGCGCGGTATTCGAATCCCTCACCCAACGCGCCGATGAGATCGCGACGCTGATGACGCTCGAAATGGGCAAGGTGCTGGCCGAAAGCAAGGGCGAGGTTAAATACGGTTCGGAGTTCTTTCGTTGGTTCGCCGAAGAGGCGGTGCGAATCGGAGGTCGCTACACCCAGGCCCCATCGGGTACCGGGCGCATCATCGTCACGAAGGCCCCCGTCGGTCCCTGCTATGCGGTGACACCGTGGAACTTCCCTCTGGCCATGGGTACCCGCAAGATCGGGCCCGCGTTGGCGGCCGGCTGCACCATGATCGTCAAGCCCGCGCATGAGACGCCGCTGTCTATGTTGCTGCTCGCCAAGCTCATTGACGAGGCGGGGTTGCCCAAAGGCGTGCTCTCGGTGCTGCCGACCACGAAACCGCGGGACGTGACCGCAGCGCTCATCGACGATGGGAGGATACGTAAGCTCACCTTCACCGGGTCTACCGCGGTGGGCAAGGCGCTGGCCAAACAGGCGTCCGACGCATTGTTGCGCCAGTCCCTCGAGCTTGGCGGGAACGCGCCGTTCATCGTGTTCGACGACGCCGATGTCGACGCGGCCGTCGAGGGGGCAATCCTTGCCAAGATGCGCAATGGTGGGGAAGCCTGCACC
>JAHZIT010000039.1 GCA_022601275.1 Actinomycetes bacterium | reverse complement strand
TACCACGCAGCGAAATTGATCACAATATAACCCCTGTGACGGCCATCATACCGCCTCGTATTCGCTGCCGAGGAATCGAGCACGTGTCGGGCCGCGCTGGGGCGTTGATTAGCAGTATTAGCTAAATTGCTGGCGCGGTGGCAGGGCCTGTTGGTCGCCTTGGAATTAAGGCTGCACTTAGTCCACAGGGACGGTGATGGATTCATCGACGCAGCGGCTCACGGCCCTTGGACCACCTCGCCGGCCTGTGGATGAACCTGTGGAAACTGTGGATAGCTTCCGGACTGCCAGCGGTTGCGGGGGCCACGGGAGGGTCCGTGAGGGTCGCGGACCCAAGCTCGGCGCCTCGTCAACCGGTCTGCTTTCGAGCCCCGGGTGGATGGCCCATTAGGCTGATCGGATGATCCAGGTGTGTTCCCAGTGCGGGACGCGGTGGAACGTGCGCGACCGGCAGCGGGCTTGGTGTCCGAGATGCAAGGGCGCGCTGCTCGCGCCGTCGACCTCCACCGGTCAGGCCCAGTGGGGGCCGCAGCAGGCGCAGGCCCAGCCCGGCCAGCGGCGCTCTGGCCCGCCGCTCCCGTCGGGGTACCGATGGATCGCCGTGCGACCGGGTGCGCCGCCGCCGCCGCGTCGAGGGCGACGCCAACTCGGTCCGACGCCCCGCTACCTGACGATCCCCCGGTGGGGCCTGGTCGAGCGCTTCGACGCTCCCGCCGAGCGGACAGTCACCCCCGGCGGACCGTCGAGCGGCCTGGTGCGGATGGCGCTGGTCGCGACGATGGCGGTGCTCGGCGCCGCGGCGTTCGTCCACTTGGTGCGCTACGCGCTCCTGATCGTCAATCGCACGATGTTGCTCAACCGCTGGGTAGCCGGCGCGGCGACTTGGGGTGGAGTTGCCGTCAGCGTCATCGCGATGTTCATGGTCGTTGTGAGCGCAGTGCTGTTGACGAATTGGCTGATCGCGAGGCGCTCTGCTGCGTTCGCCCACGTAGGTATTCCGGAACCCAGGTCGGTGTGGGAGCTGCGCGCGGGTTGTCTGATGCCGTTGGTGAACCTGGCGTGGGCACCGGTGTACGTCATCGAGCTGGCCGAAACCGAGGGTCGCCTGCAGTCGCTGCGCCGGCCGATCGTGGCGTGGTGGGGAGTCTGGGTGGTCAGCACCGGCGTGTCGATTTTCTCCATCGCGACCAGCTTCACCACCGACGCGCAGGGCATCGCCGACAACACCGCGACGACCACGGTGGCCTACCTCTTGGCACTCGCGGCATTGTTGCTGGCCTTCCAGGTATACCTCGGTTTCGAACGCCAGCCCGTGGAGCGGCCTTCGACGCGGTGGGTGATGGTTGCCGGGGACACCCTTGCCGAAGACACGGCTGCCGGGGACACGGCGTCTGCAGTTGGGTCCGAACGGCGGAACTCGGCAGCATAGCGGTATGAGCTCCGGCGGGACCTTCGGTGGGCATCCATTCGTGGTGGCGCACCGCGGTGCCTCGGCGGACCGTCCCGAGCACACCATGGCCGCGTATCGACGCGCTCTCGAAGAGGGCGCCGACGGCGTCGAATGTGATGTGCGGCTGACCCGGGACGGGCACCTGGTGTGTCTGCATGATCGCAGCCTGGATCGCACCTCCACCGGAACCGGACTGGTCAGCGAGATGACCCTCGCGCAACTGCGCGACCTGGACTACGGCACATGGCATCCGAGTTGGCGCGCCGATGGCAGCCAGGGTGACACCGGGCTGTTGACCCTCGAGGACCTGGTGACATTGGTCCTGGACTGGAATCGTCCGGTCAAGGTCTTCATCGAGACCAAACACCCGGTGCGCTACGGCGCTTTGGTGGAGAGCAAGGTCCTGGCCCTGCTGCACAGCTACGGCCTAGCCGCCCCGGCCTCGGCGGATCTGTCACGGGCCGTGGTGATGTCCTTCTCGGCCGCAGCGGTGTGGCGGATACGGCGGGCTGCGCCGATGTTGCCCACGGTGCTGCTCGGCGAGACGTCGCGTTACCTGGGAGGCGGCGCCGCCACCACGGTTGGCGCAACCGCCGTCGGACCCTCCATCGCGACACTGCGCGAGCATCCTGAGTTGGTGAACCATGCGGCCGCGCGGGGTCGGGCGTTGTACTGCTGGACCGTCGATCACTATGAGGACGTGCAGTATTGCCAGGACCTCGGAGTGGCGTGGATCGCCACCAACCATCCTGGTCGTACCAAGGTCTGGCTACAGAACGGGCTGGCCGCCGATGAGAGTTAAGGGTCGGCGGCCTCGAGGACATCTTCGGGTACCGGCGAGTCCGAGTTCAGTGCCGAGAAGAGGCGCTGCGCCGCGTCGCTGTCCCATATGAGGATGGAGCCCGACCCATTATCTGTGAGCTCGCCGATCGGCACCGTCACCGTGGTGAGATCACCGCGCAGCGTCCACGCCAGGCGGGCCAGGTCCCACACGTGATCGCCGTCGTCCACGGTGACGGTGTCGGCCGCAGCGCGCGTCATCGCATACCAGCGAAGCGGGTTGACTAGCACTTCGGGGCTGGCGGCTCGGTGCATGAGTGCCGACATGAACTCGCGCTGGTGGGTCATTCGGTCCAGGTCGGCGCGCGGGGTGGCGCGGCTGCGGACGAACCCCAACGCGGTGCGGCCGTCGAACTCCTGGCATCCAGCGGCCAGTTCGATCCCGGCGAGCGGATCGCTGACGGGTTCGGCTAGGCACATGGTCACCCCGCCGACGGCATCGACCAGGCTCGCGAAACCGGCGAAACCCATCTCGGCGTAGTGGTCGATGCGTAGCCCGGTGGCTTGCTCGACGGTCTGTACCAACAGAGCCGGGCCACCGACGGAGAAAGCGGTGTTGACCTTGTCGCTGCCATAGCCGGGGATGGGTAAGAACGAGTCACGCGGGATCGACACCAGCGTGGCCGGTGTGCCGGAGCCGAACTCCGGGATGTGCACCATCAGGATGGTGTCGGTGCGCGCGGCACCGGCGAATTCAAGGTCGCTGCCGGTGGTCAGGTCGGCCTGCTGTTCCGGTGTGAGTCCCTCGCGACTGTCGGAGCCTATGAGCAGCCACGTGCTGCCGGCTCCCTGAGCCGGCCGGTCCGGATAGTTGCCCAGCGCAGAGACGCGGGTGAGAGATGTGTCCACCCATGCACCGACAGCGACTGCGGTGCCGATGAACGCCAGCAGACACACCAGCAGAATCCGGCCCCAGTGCCGTTTTCGTCGGGGCTTGCGCGCGGGCGGAGCCGGTGGGGCGGCTGGCCTGCCGACAGGGGGATGAGGCGGTCTGCGCTCCGGTAGCGGCGCCGGGGGCGGTTGCCGGGGCGCTTGTGCCGCCGGGTTCGGCGAGGGGGGCCGGTAAGAGGGGGGAGGGTAATTGGGAGGAGGGTAATTGGGATCGCGACGGATCACCTGCGGCGGCTCCCGGCGGCGCGGCGCTCCGCCGGGAACGGGGGGGCGCGCCGGCCCCGGAAGCGGCGGCCGATTATCGGTCACAGCAAGAATGTACGTGTTCGCGGGATCAGCGCAACCAGCCGAGCTGGCCGGCCAGCATCGAGTATCCGACGAAGGCGACTGCGTCGATCAGCGCGTGCGCGATGATCAACGGCCACAGCCTTCCGGTGCGCTGCCACGCGTAGCCGAACACCATGCCCATCACGACGTTGCCCAGTCCGGCCCCGAAACCCTGATACAGGTGGTAGGCCCCGCGTAGCAGGCTAGAGATCGCCAGCGCAAGCCAGGGGTTGACCTTCAGCTGCCGCAGCCGGGTGAGCAGGAACCCGACCACGATCACCTCCTCGGCCCACCCGTTGCCGAAGGCCAACAGCAGCAGCACCGGGATGCGCCACCAGGTGTCGTACAACTCGGCGGGTTCCACGGATGCATTCACGCCGAGCATTCGGGCGATCTGGTAGAGCGCTAGGCCGGGAACGCCGATGAGGGCGGCCAGTCCCACCCCACCGAGAACGTCGGGCCGCCAACGGATTCGGCCGAGTCCGATCTGTCGGGGGCTGAAACCGCTGCGCCACAGCAGGTACACCGCCAGCGCTCCCCAAGCGAGCAGCTGGAACACTCCGGCCAGGTTCAGGCCGAGGTCGATGAGTCCGTACGGCGAGCGGCTCGGGTTCAATGCCACGGTTTGGTCCGACAGGCCCAGTAGCGTGCTTTCGATCAGGCGAAGCACCGCGGTGTAGGCGCTCAGGGCAAACGAGACCGCCAGCACGATGGCGATCTCGATGCGCAGGGCACGCCGCTGCGCATCGGTCAGCTCGCCCTCAGCCTCGTTCACCGCAGCCACGGTAGCCCGGCGGCGACGAGGTAGTGGTGCTCAGGCGCCGCGGGCGCGCAGTCCGTTCAGGAACGGGCACCCCATCAGTACCCGGATCGCCTGGCTCAGCCCGGTGGCGTCGTACACCGGCTTGGCGAACGGCAGACGGACATCGTGGTCGGTGTGTGGGTCGGTCTCCTCGTCCTCGACTCGCAGCTGCACGCCGTAGCGGTCAAGTCCCAGCGGCCGCACGCGGCCGCGGCGCAGCGACCTGGGAAGCCGGCTGGCGAGCCGCTCTATGACGTCGCGGTGGTGAGACTCGAGGTGTTGGAGCCAGGGTGCTTCCATGACGCAGAAAGGATCCGGGTCGGCACTCAGCAGGGCACCCGGTGTCACGGACTCGGCCCCGGTCGCGTCGGCCACCACCACCGATTCGATGTCCAGACGCTTCAGCGTGTAGCGCACCTGCGGCTCAGAGTCGCCGGCCGTACGGTTGAGCGCTGTATTGACCTGCAGTAGAGCCGGATTCGGGTCGGACGCGGCGATTACATCCAGCAGGCCGGCCACCATGTCGGTCGGGACGTCGCGCAGCGTGCCCTGAATCCACACCAGCGACCGAACCGGCTCGCGCAGGGGCAGCGGTGCATAGTCGGTCAGCTCGACCATCGCCTGAAGTCCGAAGCGAGTCGCAGAGGAGACCGTCTGCGAGGCGGGTCCGTCGACCGGCACGGTGATCGCGAGCGACCCGTCCTCGAGTAGCTGATGCACCGGAGTGGGGGTCGGGTCGCCGCCTTCGCAGTCTTCGATGGCCAGCGTCGCGGCGGCACCCCGCGCGCACGTGCTGCGGATCCGTTCCGCAGCGGTCGGAAACCCGGTCGGTGCAGGAGATGGCATCGCGCCGCCCTTCTTCAGTAAAGTGAGGCTAACCTAACTAGATTGGAACCGATGTGCAAGGCTCTGGCGCAGCGGAATGGGACTACCGAACCGAACCGATACGCTGGAACGGTGCCTGGCATCGCCTATCTCGGTCCCGAAGGAACATTCACCGAGGCGGCCCTACGTGCCATTGCGGCCAATGGCCTGGTCCCGTCGGCCGGTCGCTCCGGAGGCACCGGAGGCCAGCACGTCACGCCGATCGCAGCAGACAGCACTCCCGCCGCTTTGGCCGCTGTCCGTTCGGGGGATGCCGAGTTCGCGTGCGTCCCGATAGAGAACTCGATCGACGGATCCGTGTTGCCGACGCTGGACAGCTTGGCTACCGGTACGCCTCTGCAGATCTTCGCCGAGCTGACCCTCGATGTTTCTTTCACCATCGCCGTCCGGCCGGGCACCGCCGATTCGGAGGTGCGCACCGTAGCGGCGTTCCCCGTCGCCGCAGCCCAGGTCACCGGCTGGCTGGCCGAGCATCTCCCCGATGCCCAGTTGGTTCCCGCCAATTCGAATGCCGCCGCCGCGCAGGACGTCGCCGCTGGCAGGGCAGACGCGGCGGTGAGCACGGCGCTGGCAACCCAACGCTACGAACTGGCGTCCTTGGCCGCCGGCGTCGTCGATGAAGCCAATGCTTGCACCCGGTTCGTCCTCGTGGGTCTGCCGGCTTCGCAGCCGAAGCGCACCGGTGCCGATCGGACGTCGGTAGTGCTGCGATTGGACAACGCGCCTGGTGCGCTGGTCGCGGCCATGAGCGAGCTTGCCGTCCGCGACATCGATCTCACCCGTATCGAGTCCCGGCCCACTCGCACCGAGCTCGGCACCTACGTGTTCTTCCTCGACTTCGTCGGGCACATCGACGACGACTCGGTGGCCGAGGCGCTGCGTGCGCTGCACCGGCGGTGCGCCGATGTGCGCTATCTGGGCTCGTGGCCGACGGGCGAGATTGTGGGGGCCGCGCCGCCGCCGATGGACGAGGCGGTGGCCTGGCTGGAGCGGCTGAAGAAGGGCCGCTCGTGACCGGCCGGTTGGTGTTGCTGCGGCATGGGCAGACGCACGGCAACGTAGACCGCCGCCTTGATACTCGACCCCCGGGTGCGGAACTGACCGATCTCGGTCGCGATCAGGCCAGGGCTTTCGCTCGATCGCTGCCGCGACCGCCCGCGCTGATTGCGCACTCGATTGCCACCCGGGCGGTACAGACCGCCCACCACATCAGCGCGGAAATCAATGCTGCGACGAACACCGATGCGACGAACACCGCTGCGACCAACACCGCTGCGACGATCAGTGCGGTCGGCACATTCGAGCTGGAAGGCATTCACGAGGTCCAGGTCGGTGAGCTGGAGAATCGGAGCGATGAGGCCGCGCACGAAGATTTCAAGGCCATTTACCGGCGTTGGCACGGCGGGGAGCTGGGCCTCGCGCTGCCGGGCGGCGAAACCGCGCATCACGTGCTGGACCGCTATCTGCCAGTGCTCGAGGAGCTCCGAACGCGCTATCTCGACGATCACACATTCCACGGGGATATCGTGGTGGTCAGCCACGGTGCCGCGATCCGGCTCGTCTCGGCGGTGCTGGCAGGCGTCGATGGTCGTTTCGCCATTGACCATCATCTGTCCAACGCCGAATCGGTGGTGCTGGCACCGTCCCGCGAAGGCCGCTGGAGTTGTCTGCGGTGGGGCAGCTTCAGCCCGCCCTTCGGAACCGCGGCTGCGGCGACGGGGGTGCGGGATCAGGTTCGCTCAGCTGACCCGATGGGCTAGTTCAGTGCCCACCGCGGCCGCGACGGCCGCGTCACACGCACAGCCGACGGTGCCGCAATCGATGTGCACAGCGTGCTCGCCATCGGGACTGTCGCATTCGTCCGCAGTGCATTCGGGACGGCGGTAGTCATGGTGAATGAGCGCACCGTGGCAGTGCTCCAGGCCCGCCCGGCAGGCGCGGCATTCACTGGTCATGAACCGTTCATAGCATTCCGAGGCGACACCATAGGGTTGCCGCGCGAGGGAGCTTGCTACCCCCAGCCGAGTTCGTGCAGCCGGTCGTCGTCGATGCCGAAGTGATGCGCGATCTCGTGGATCACGGTGATGGCCACCTCCTGGACGACCTGGTCCTCGGTGGAACAGAAATCCAGAAGAGCCTCGCGATAGATCGTGATCGTGTCGGGTAACGAGCCGCTGTACCACGAATCACGTTCGGTCAGCGCAGTGCCTTCGTAGACCCCGAGTAGATCGGGCTGCTCAGCGTCACGATCGCCCACCAAGATCACCACGTTGTCGATCGCCGAGGAAAGGTCAGGCGGAACGAGGTCGAGCGCGTCACCGACCAACTCGTCGAACCGCTGGGAGGTCATCCGCACGGCCACGGGATTAAGGCCCGGGTGGTGGCAGCCCGGGCGGCGGCGGTGGCAGCCCGGGCGGCGGCGGTGGCAGCCCGGGCGGCGGCGGTGGCGGTGGCAGCGCAGGCGGCGGCGGTGGTGGCGGTGGCAGCCCAGGCGGCGGCGGTGGCGGTGGCAGCCCAGGGGGTGGTGGCGGCAGCCCAGGGGGTGGCGGTGGCGGTGGCAGTGGCGGACCATTGAGGAATACGTTGCCGCCGGTAGGAGGCTCAGGCGGAGGCGCCGGCTCGGCCGGTGGGGGACTGTTCACGGCGGGCTGCTGCGGCATGTGCTGGGTCTGGTTGCTCTGGCTCGACTGGCCGGTGGACTGCGAGCCGGTCCAGGACGACCCCGACGAGGACGACCCAGAGGACGAACCGGTCGAAGGCGACGACGTGCCAACCGAGAAGTCGGGCATCGGGATCTCCGGCGGGTTGAGACGTTCCTGGGGGATGTCCGGCGGGGGGATCGGCGATTGGCCATTGATCAGCAGCGGGCCCTTGGCGGTGTTCAGCAGCGTGGACCATCCCCCGTTGCCCAGGGTCGAGCCGATGCTGCACGACACCTGGCGGCTGCCCGCCTCCCAACTCGGCAGAGAGACGGTGCTGTAGATCAAAGTCAGTGTGGTGTTGCGCAGCTGGATCGGAGCCAGGTAGTCATCCGTCATCCGGGTGCACGCGTCCTTGATGAAGGTGTCCTGCTCCGGCTCCGGCGGAAGTCCGGCGGGGAAATTCTCGCCGAGGTTCACCGCGCCCGTCACCTCCATGGCGTGCGGCGTCGCGCAATCGACTGGGATGTCGGTGGGCTGGTTGGTGGCAGGGTCGATGCCCAGGCAGGTGCCGGCAGGCCACACCTTGGATTGGTCCATCTCGGCGACCTTGCCGGTGAACGTCAGCTGCTGATTGCCGGCGCCCGGCAGCTGCAGGCCGCACAGCATCCTGCGCTCGCCCGCCTGTTGCCAGGCCTTGTCGCCGGACCACAACATGCTGACCGTGAACTTGCTGTTGGGATCGAAGCGTGCCCCCAGGTAGCGCTTGACCGCTGCCGCGCACTGCTCTTGGCTGATCTGCTGGATCCGCTCCGCGGACGGGGGAGTGGCGTCGGGCCCGTATTCGCTACCCGGGAAAGTGCGCATGTCCACCGACTCGGCGATCTCGAACCGGTGCTCTTTGGTGCAGTCGACGATCTCGGCCGCATCGGGTGTGTTGTCCGGCCAGTTGAGGCAGTCGCCGCTCTTGGCGTGATCGAAAGTGTCGTTTCCCCGGGGGCCGAGCGAGATCGCGTTGGCGGTGCGGTGGCCGGGCAGGTCCGCCTGGGGCAGTGCGGTGATCAATCCGGCAATCAGCAGACCGCCGAGCGCGGTGAGAAGTAAGGCGCGGCGGGTCGACTCAGCATGAAGGCTCCGCCACCACACTGCTGTGGCCGACCTTGAGCCTCCCCGCGATGGGTCCTGCGTGGGTTCGGGTGCCTGCGACATCCGCTCCATTGTGACAGGCATTTCAGCGGCCGTGACAATTGATGCAGTTGTAGCTTTATGTGGCTGCGCCGGTCGGTCCCGCCACCACGTAGGGTTTTTCCCGTGATCGACCTGAAGGTGCTGCGAGAAAACCCCGATGCAGTGCGGGCATCGCAACGGGCCCGCGGCGAGGATCCGGGGCTCGTCGACGCGCTCGCCGAGGCAGACGCCGCGCGGCGAACGGCGATCTCCGCCGCCGACAACCTGCGGGCTGAACAGAAGGCGGCCAGCAAGTTGGTCGGTAGAGCCGCCCCCGACGAGCGTCCCGGTCTACTGGCCGCAGCCAAGAGCCTGGCCGAGCGGGTCAAGTCCGCTGAATCCGAGCAGGCCGACGCGGAGAACGCCTACACAGCTGCGCATATGGCGATCTCAAACGTCATCATCGACGGCGTACCCGCCGGCGGCGAAGACGATTTCGTTGTGCTGGACACCGTGGGCGAGCTGCCGACCATCGACAACCCCAAGGATCACCTCGAGCTGGGCGAGTCGCTGGGGCTGATCGACATGGAGCGCGGGGCGAAGGTGTCCGGGTCCCGGTTCCATTTCCTCACCGGGGCCGGCGCGTTGCTACAGCTGGGACTGTTCCAGCTGGCGGTGCGCGTTGCTGTGGAGAACGGATTCACGCTGATCATTCCGCCAGTGCTGGTTCGGCCCGAGGTGATGGCGGGGACCGGCTTCCTTGGTGCCCATGCTGACGAGGTGTACCGGATCGACGGCGAGGACCTCTACTTGGTAGGAACCTCGGAGGTGCCGTTGGCGGGCTTCCACGCCGATGAGATCCTCGACCTGTCGCAGGGGCCGAAGCGATACGCCGGTTGGTCCTCGTGTTTCCGCCGTGAGGCAGGTAGCTACGGCAGAGACACCCGGGGCATCATCCGCGTGCACCAGTTCGACAAGGTCGAGGGCTTCGTCTATTGCAGGCCGCAGGAGGCCGAAGCCGAGCACCAGAAGTTGCTGGGTTGGCAGCGGGAGATGCTGGCCCACATCGAGGTTCCTTACCGGGTGGTCGATATCGCCGCCGGGGACCTCGGGTCATCAGCGGCCCGCAAGTTCGATTGTGAGGCATGGGTGCCGACCCAGCGCACCTACCGGGAGCTGACGTCGACCTCGAACTGCACGACGTTCCAGGCCCGGCGGCTCGCGGTGCGCTACCGCGACGAGAACGGAAAACCACGGACCGCCGCGACGCTGAACGGCACGTTGGCCACCACCCGATGGCTGGTCGCGATTCTGGAGAATCATCAGCAGCCCGACGGGAGTGTCCGCGTACCAACGGCACTGGTGCCCTACATCGGAAAAACGCTGCTCGAACCCGGGAGTGGAACATGACTGAGCTGGACATGCTCGAACTAGACGAAGACGAGCTGCGGACGTGGTTCGGATTCGGCGTGGCAGGCAACTTCGCCGGCCACCTCGAGCAGGCGGGCGAGGCTGCCGACTTCGTTGGGGTTGATTCCGGCGTGGCGGCCGAGGTTGCCGCCCCCAAAGGCATCTTCCCGTGGTACGCACCGGGTCACCACAGCTTCCTGGGTGGGTTCCCTCTGTCGCACGACGTCATCAAGCTGCCCGAGAACCCAGACACGCCCGACACCCCGTGGAACCTGCAAAGCGAGCCTGAGGTCGGGCTGGCCTGTGAAGTCAAGTGGGTGGGCGACACCGTCTCGTCGATACAGCCGTTTGCTCTCGGCGCCTTCAACGACTGCTCGATCAGGCGTCCGAACGCGGCCAAGATCAGCGACAAGAAGAACTGGGGCCCGGCGTCCAAAGGCGTTGCGCGACAGTTTTTCGACGTCAGTGATCTGACACCCGATGGTCCCACCGCTACGCTGCGCCTGGTCTGCCGACTGCGTACCGCTGACGGCCAGGAACACGACTATGGCGTAGACAGTCCACTGCTGGGCTACTCCTATTATGGCGAGGTCCTACTGGACTGGATCGTCGACCGACTGGCGAATCAAAAGGGCTCCCCGCAAACGCCGTTGGAGGATGTGGGTGCGTTGATGGTCGCGACCGGGCACCCCAAGAGGCTGCTCGTCGGTATCGGCGCGACCAGATACACCCCGTTGGGCGAGTCAACCTACCTGCAGCCCGGCGACGAGGCCGTCGTGCGCGTGTACGACACCGCAAGCGGTGCCCAATCCGAATTGCGGCAGACGGTTTTGGGTTAGGGACTGGGTATTTTCGTAGACATGAGCGGATCTGTGGTGCAGCTCTGGCGTTTCCCAGTCAAATCGATGGGGGGTACACCGGTGGGCGAGCTGCGCATCGATCGGCGCGGCGTACATGCCGACCGGTTATGGGCAGTCCGCGACGTTGAGCACAGCATCACCGTTTCGGCGCGAAGAGCACCCGCGCTGCTCGGATGCGCGGCACGCTACGCGATCGATCCAGGCCCGGATGCGGGCCCGGGCAACGCCCCGGAAGTGATCATCACGATGCCCGATGGCAGGGAACTGTCCAGTGCGGGGGCCGAACTCGACGGTGCGCTTTCGGAGTTACTCGGGCGTGAAGTGCGATTGACCCCGCTGCCGCCGCCGGATGACACCAGCCTGCACCGGTTGTCGGTCCAGCAGACCCGGGCCAACTATTCACCGAGCGAAGTCCGCCGTGACTTCGGGCTGTCCGGTTCGGAGATGTTGGACACCTCGGCCTTCTCGGCCAAACAAATGTTGACCCTGGCTCGCTATGCCACTCCGCCGGGCACTTTCGTGGATCTGAGCCCGGTGCATGTGTTGAGTACGAACAGTCTGTCGACGTTGTCGGCTGGCGCCGACATCGGCGAAGCTTCCTACGACGTGCGCCGGTTCCGGCCTAACGTGTTGGTCACTCTCGACGAAACGGTCGGCGGTTATCCGGAGTCCGATTGGGTCGGCGGCGACGTCGAGTTCGGCTCGGTGGCGCTGCGGATCACCAACGCGACTATCCGATGTGTGGTGCCCACCCGGCCGCAACCTGGACTCGACCTCGACCGCGGGCTCACCCGCAGGTTGGCTGAGTGCAATGAGCGGTTCCTCGGCGTCTACGCCGACGTCGCCACCGCAGGGGTGGTTCGGGTCGGGGATGCGGTGCGGGTGCAAGAACCGGCGCCGCCGGGCACGATGCGGCGCGCTGTGGCCGCGGCGCGCCGGACGATGATGCGCAAGGTTCAGCGAGTGTTGGAGGCGACCGTCCTGCGGGGGTGAGCCGCTTCAGTCCTGCTGCTGGAGTAGTTCCTCGAGCAGTTCGACGAACTGTTCGGGATGTGCGGGCGTGCAGGCTGGATCAGGGCGCGTCCCGGGCACATCGAGGGTGACCAGCGTCGACTTCAAAGGCCGCCGCACATCCAGTGGCAGCCAGCGCTTCAGATCCGAAGTGCCCCAGATTCGGAACCGCTGCATGAACAGCCCGAGCGGGCTGGTGCGGTAGCCCCGGATGTCGCGCAGCCGGATGATCTTCGACGTTCCCGATGGAAAGTGGTAGCGACGCAGCGTGAGCGCTTCCTGATCCAATTGGATCAGGCCGTCGTCGTAGAACCGCGCCGGTGCGCTCATAGCTCGGCGGACCGGATTTCGTGCCCCTTGGCGGTCAGGCACTTACCGCTCTGCAAGTTCCATTGCCACCCGTGCAGATTGCACGTCAGTGTGTCGCCTTCCACCACACCAAACTTCGAGAGGTCGGCCTTCAGATGCGGGCAGCGACGTTGAACTTCCCAGCCGTCCAACGTGATCGTTGCGGAATCGTCGTGTGTCTCGGCGAACCATCCGTCGGCGTAGGCGATCCGCTCGTCGGTCAGACACTTGAAGAACGTATACAGGTACTCGTTGTAGCCGCCGACCCGCCAGGCTTTGAAGCGCGTGGACAGGAAAATCGTGTTCACCCAGTCGGGCTCCTGATCACGAATGACGGTGCGCACCAGCTCTGCTGGGATCGCAAAGCCGTAGCGGAACTTCTCATTCGGAATCGCTTCGCGAACTGTACGTTTCGGGAAGTCCAAAACTACGGTTTCTTGGGGGGCTTTTTCGGGGTCTTCCTGTCCGAGGCGCAGCTCGACCGGGTAGCCGATGCCATCGCAGATCTGATCGCTGGCCAGCATGATCGGCTCGAACAGCTCGCGCAGGGGCTCCAGGAGCGGCTCGCCGGCAGCGGCTGCCCAGCCGGCCTTCTCCGCGGCGATCACCGCTGCCATCCGCTCGGCATAGGCGGCGATGTATTCGGCCTTGCCGGCGGTGAAGATCGAGTGTAATTCGTCGTCCGGTAGCGGATGGGTGAGCGAATTGAGCTGCGAACCAGTGAATTCTGCGGCTGACCCGGGAATCATGAGTAGACCGCCGCTTTGGCCGTGGGTCTGCATCTGATCCAGAAAGACCAGTTGGTCGGGGAAAATGTTGGCCGGATCGCCGTGGTCATCGTTGAGGTCGCGGAGCTCCTCATCGAGGAAGCAGGGCGGGCCGGCCGATGGGATCACCCAGCTCGCGCCGACCTCTGCGATGTACTGCCGGCAGCGATCCATGCCCCGCTGGCGCTTCTGAATTCCGAACGTTTCCTTGGCGCGGGCGGGCATGTCGTAGACCATCGGATACCAGATCGCCCCGGAGTACTGCAGCATGTGCACGTCCACCTGACCGAAATCGGCTGCGAGCACAGCCAGGTCCACGGGTCGTGCGTCGTTCATGTTGAACAGCGTGGTGACGCCGTCCGAGAGCACCAGGCCGGAGTCGCCGATCGGGCCGTCTGCCGGCGCGCGCAGCGCGATGATCATCACGTCAAGATCACCCTTGGGGCCACTGACACGATGTTTTACCGAGTCGGTCGTTTCGAAGAATCGGTGAAAT
Source organism: Actinomycetes bacterium (assembly GCA_022601275.1). Classification (GTDB taxonomy): domain Bacteria; phylum Actinomycetota; class Actinomycetes; order Mycobacteriales; family Mycobacteriaceae; genus Mycobacterium. The sequence goes on along the minus strand of JAHZIT010000039.1, from coordinate 13,911 downwards.
CCCAACTTCTCCAACTCGCGCCGTAGATCGGGCACGGGATAGTCCGGCAGCAGGACGACGGCGTCCTTGTTGACGTGTTCCCGCAGGTTCTGCGGGTCGAAGTGGTCTTTATGCAGGTGGGAGACGTAGAGATAGTCCACGTCGCCGAGCGCTGCCCAGTTCAGGCCGCTGTTGTCGGGGAAGGGGAACCACGAGGCGAAGTACGCCGGGTTTACCCATGGGTCGCACAAGATGCTCCCGGCCTTGGTGTCGAGGCGGAAACCGGCGTGTCCAATGCTCGTGACCTGCACTTATATCCCTCTGTATCCGGTCTGAACTCTATCGCTTCCGTCCGGCAGTTTAACCGGGCGGACTCGTCGCTCCGCCAGGCTCGGCAGTGGGCGATGTGCCGGCGGGTCGGGCGCCACGCCGTATGCGTCGAGCCCAATACTCCCACCCGTCTGTTTCTGTGTTCGTCTCCCATGTTCGTCTCCCATGTTCGTCTCCCATGTTCGTCCTGTTCTATGTTCGTCCTGTTTCTACGTTCCCCAGCGCACTACGCTGGCAGTTGTGGAACCGGTATACGGCACAGCCATCGCGCTCGCCCGGCTGATTTGGCGGGTCCAGGGCCTGAAATTCACCGTCACCGGGGTGGAGAACCTACCGCGCACCGGCGGCGCGGTGATCGCGATCAATCACACCAGCTACTTCGACTTCACGTTCGCCGGACTACCCGCTTATCGACAGCACCTCGGGCGCAAGGTGCGGTTCATGGCGAAGAAAGAGGTCTTTGACCATAAGGTGACGGGCCCGATCATGCGCAGATTGCGGCATATCGAGGTCGACAGGAACAGCGGTGCGGCCTCCTTCGATGAGGCTTGCCGCAACCTCAGGGAAGGCGAGTTGGTCGGTGTCTACCCTGAGGCCACGATCAGCCGCAGCTTTGAGATAAAGAAGTTCAAATCAGGTGCGGCGCGCATGGCCATCGCCGCAGGCGTCCCGATCGTGCCGCACATCGTGTGGGGATCCCAGCGGATCTGGACCAAGGGACACCCGAAGAAGCTGGGGCGTCCGAAGGTCCCCATCTCGATCGCGGTGGGCAAGCCCATCGAGCCGACTCTGCCCGCCGATGAATTGACCTCGCTGCTGCATTCCCGCATGCAGCACCTGCTCCAACGGGTGCAGGACGGCTACGGTGAGCATCCGCCCGGCGAGTTCTGGGTGCCACACCGGCTCGGCGGGGGCGCGCCGACACTGGCAGAGGCAGACCGGATGGACGCCGAGGAAGCGGCGGAGAAGGCGGCGCGACGATCCGGAACGCCTGAACTGGACAACGGTTCCGCCGAGGCGCCGGGGTAATCCAGATGGAACCGGTTTTCCGGACGCTGGAAATCGTGGCGAAACTGGCAGTCGGGATCACTGGGTCCCGGATCACCTATCGGGGACTGAAGAATATTCCGGCCTCGGGTGGAGCCGTCGTAGCGATCAACCACACCGGCTATGTTGATTTTCTGCCGGCTGCGCTCGCGGCCAAGCAGCGCAATCGGCGGATGCGATTCATGATCAAGGCAGAGATGGCCCGCATCAAACCCCTCGGTTGGCTGATCAACCACACCGGCACGATTGCCGTGGACCGCCGCGCGGGCGCTGGCGCCTACGCGGCTGCAGTCGATTCGCTGCGGCGCGGCGAGCTGGTCGGTGTGTATCCAGAAGCCACCATAAGCCGAAGCTTCGAGCTCAAGGAGTTCAAGTCCGGTGCGGTGCGGATGGCCCTGGAAGCCCAGGTGCCGATCGTGCCGCTTATCGTGTGGGGTGCCCAGCGCTTGTGGACCAAGGACAATCCGAAAGCGCTGGGGCGCAGCAAAATACCGATTTCCGTGGCGATCGGTGAGGCGATCCGGCCGAACGGCACAGTTGAGGAGCTCACCGCCGTCATGCGGTCGGATATGACCGAGTTACTCGGCGCTGTCCAGACCGACTACCCGCGGCCGCCGGGGGCGTTCTGGCTACCACACCGGCTCGGCGGTGGCGCACCAACACCTGCGCAGGCTCAGAGCCTCGATCAGGTGGAATTGGCTGAGCGGGCTCGCCGGCGGGGCGACCGCGAATGACGCCACCCGCGCCGGGACGCGGTCAGAAGCCGGGGCTGATCGCCACCGATGTGGACGGCACACTCCTCGACGATGACGAGAAGATCAGCCCCCGGACCAGCGCTGCGGTGCGGGCCGCCAACGACGGAGGGGCCCAGTTCGTGCTCGCCACCGGCCGCCCGCCGCGATGGATCAAGCCCGTCGTCGACCAGTTGGGCTTTGCCCCGATGGCAGTGTGTGCCAACGGGGCGGTGGTCTACGACCCGTCGACCGACCGGATCGTCTCGGCGCGCACGCTGTCGGCCGACGTTCTGGGTGAGCTCGCCGAGATCGCCACTCGGCTGATCCCCGGAGCCGGCTTGGCCGTCGAACGGGTGGGCCGCAGCGCCCACGATGCAGCCACCCCGCAGTTCGTCAGCTCACCGGGGTACGAACACGCATGGCTCAATCCCGACAACACCGAGGTATCGATCGAAGACTTGCTCAGCGCCCCCGCGATCAAGTTGCTGATCCGCAAGCCAGGTGCGCGCAGCGCCGATCTGGCCGCTGAATTGGCCAGCCACATCGGGACCCAGGGGGACATCACCTACTCCACCAACGAGGGTCTGGTGGAGATCATGCCGCTCGGAGTCAGTAAGGCCACCGGTGTGGCGGAGGTGGCCCGCCCGAGGGGAATCTCCGCAGCCGAGGTGGTCACGTTCGGGGACATGCCCAACGATGTCCCGATGCTGAGTTGGGCGGGTCTGGGTGTGGCGATGGGTAATGCGCATCCCGACGCAGTGAACGCCGCTGATGAGGTGACGGCCAGCAACGTCGAGGACGGTGTGGCTCGGGTGCTGGAGCGTTGGTGGCCCTCGTCAGGCGGCTGAGCCGGGCCCAGACGCTCAGATGGGCGCTCAGATGGGATTGATGGGCGGGGTGAAGCGCTCTAGTTGGATTGGCGCGAGATCAGCCGGGGATGGCGCCAATTCGACGGGGACCGCGTCGACCACGCGAGTGACCCTACCTGTCTCCCGGTTGAGATTGAGGGTTCCGTGCTGGAAGTTCTGCACGATCCACAGCGGCGCGGAGATCTCCGCGCTGGTCGGAAGGCCGAGCGCGCCCCGCTCGAATCCCAATGCGCCCCAGCCTTTGTAGAGCTCTCCGGTGACCGGCTTGGCGCCGGTTTCGGGAGACCAGTAGATCGCTCCTCTTTCGAAGGTGACGTAGCGTGTTGAGCCCAGACCGGAGGACTCGGGCGAGGTGGGCCGTCCCAAGTAGCTGTCTGCACCGCCCATCGCTTCCCATCGTGCGAAGATCGCTCCGCCGCGCAGCGATTCGGCCAGCTGCTCGGGACCCGGGGGATCGTTGAACCGCGCCGCGATGAGGCGAATCTGGTCCATCTGAGCGTAGGCGGCGTCACCCGGGCACTCGGTGATACCGACATCGCGGTGCGTGAAGATCGTCGGTAGCGTCGGCGATGAGCCGAACGGGAACTTGGTGAAGGATCCGCCGTCCGACGGTAGGACGACAGCCCCCAGGGGGTCGACCCTGGACTGGCCCAGTACCCAGCCGAGCAACCTTGCGGTGGTGCGCAATTGAATCGGCGTCGGGGGGACATCATTGAAGTTGCCGAGCATCGCGACGCCCCAGGTGTTGTGGTTGAAGCCACCGGTGTGCGCACCTTCGACGGGCCGGGTCATACCGCCCGCTCGGCCCTCGAAGACCTGTCCGTACTTGTCCACCATCGCGTTGTAGGCGATGTCGCACCAGCCCAGCGTGCGGGTGTGGTACTCGTAGATGGATCTGACGATGCCTGCTGAATCGCCGGGCGTGTAGTCGTTGCTGCCCGCGGTGTGGTGAACGACACCCGCTTGAATCCTGTTGTCGTACCGTGGTTCGCCGCAGCGCATTCCCTCGTCGGCGCCCCACTGCGCACGATTGATGATGTGCGGCGGTTGCCCGGGAGGGGCGGCGGCGTTGGGCAGCGGCGCCAAGTCCGCGGGAGCCTCCGGCGGACTGATCAGTACCGCGTTGATGTTCTGCCCGAACGGTTGCTCTGTGTTGGCGGGAAGATAACCCAGCGCCGGCCCGGCACTGTCTGTCGGTGCGGAATTCGGTGCCAAGGGTGCGGTGGCCGGCGCATCGGCCGGGCGAGTGACGGCGATCTGCACGGCGGTGGTGCTTCCGACGAATACTGGGTCGGTACCTCGCAGGCCGCGCCCCGGCACATCGGCACCGACGCCCCCGAGTTGCTCGGCCTCGTACCAGGGTCCCCAGGACCCGTCGTTCTTCTTGGCCCGCACCCGGGCGGTGGTGCCGGTGAGGTCTTGAGAGGTCAGGGCGACCATCGAGAAGGGTCTCTCCTGATGAATCTCGCGGATGGTTTCGCCACCGCCCAGGCCGCCCAGCGGTTGTTGAGCCACCGCGGGGCTCTCGGTCGTGGGTGGGCGTTCATCACCGGGCACTCCGGTCAGCGCCCAGGGGAGTAGCACCAGTGTCGCCGCGAGCGCGGAGAGCAGTATTGACGGTGCGGGACGGCGGTACAGCACGGGCTGATGTTACGTGTGTGTCGGATGGTGCAAGTGTTGCGACACGGTTGTTTGTTCGACCAAGGCTTGGGCGCCCACCTGCAACGGCACCGCAGAGCTTGTTGGCGCTTCTGCGGTGCCGTTCGGTGGCAGGACTAGGTGAACCAAGAGGGCTCGCGGATCTAGGCGCCGGGTTCGAGTGCCGCTTCGGCGGCACCGACCTCGCCTGACGCGGTGGCCAGCGGTGCGGCCGCCGCAGCTGCTGGTGCGCTCGCGGGCTGAACCGCCGACGCGATGGCGGGCATCAGGATGCCCTTGAGCAGGTCGACCACCTCACCGGCACCCAACTGGTTGGCAGCACTGGTCAGATCACCGATCAGGCCGCCGTTGCTGGTAGCGACCGGGGCGGCGAGGGACGGATCACCCAGGATCGGGTATCCGCCCAGTGCCGGATCCAGACCGATTGGCGCGGAGATCGGGATCTCGCCGGTCAGGGGCATTCCGGCGGTCGAGATCGGGGCAGTGCCCAGTGCCGGCGGGGTGGTCAGGCCCGGTGTGGTCAGTTCCGGTGTGCTCACGCTCGGCACGGTCAGGCTCGGTGTGGTCAGTTCCGGTGTGCTCACGCCCGGCACGGTGAGTCCCGGTGTGGTCAGTTCCGGTGTGCTCACGCCCGGCACGGTGAGTCCCGGTGTGGTGAGTTCCGGTGTGCTCACGCCCGGCACCGTGAGCCCCGGCGAGGCCAGGGCGGGGTCGGTCAGCGACGGCAACGCGCCGGTCGGGCTGGTCAGCGCCGGGTTGGTCAGCGCGGGATTGGCCAGGCCAGGATCGGTCAGCGACGGCGCCCCGGCCAATCCAGGCATTCCCAGCCCGGTTGAGCCCAATCCAGGCGCCAAACTGCTCGGGGTGGTCGAGCCGGTGCCGCCGAGCATGCCCGTCGGCAACGGTGGCAGGTTGATGCCGAACTGAGAAAGACCCTGGGAGAGGGCCGAGATCAGTTCGCCCGGCAGATCCAGGATGCTGGCTGCCTGCACGAACTCGCGGTGCTGCGGCGCCCCCTCGGGTGCCTCGGACAGTTCGTAAACGGCAAATATGGCGATTGGACTCGCGACTGCCATAGCGGCGACTGTGCTCAAGGCTGTCGAGAGCCGGCGTCGACGTCGGTTCGGCACGGAAGTCTCCTCAATACTTGGAAGTAGAAAATCGGCTACCCGAAGTGGCTGCCTGTGCGTGATCTTTCGGTATGCGTCGATGGTACTGATGTGACTAGTGGGACCAGAGTGGCGATGCGGAATTGTGAGCAAACCGCGATCTGCGCGGCTCGGTCAACTCAGGTCTGGCCGTGCTGGTCGGATACCCTTGCTGCCGATGATCTCTCCTGATCCCCGGGTCGCTTCGCCCACCGGCTCTACCTCCCGGGCCGCTTCGCTCCTGCCTACCGGGGACTTCGACCTGTTCGTCGTCGGTTCCGGTTTCTTCGGCCTGACGATCGCCGAGCGCGCCGCCACCCAGCTCGGCAAGCGGGTGCTCGTACTTGAGCGACGCTCGCATATCGGCGGCAACGCCTACTCCGAACCCGAACCCGAGACCGGCATCGAAGTGCACCGCTATGGGGCACATCTCTTCCACACCAGTAACCAACGGGTGTGGGATTACGTCCGGCAGTTCACCCAGTTCACCGGGTATCAGCACCGCGTCTTCGCGCTGCACAACGGGCAGGCCTACCAGTTCCCGATGGGCCTGGGCCTGGTCAGCCAGTTCTTCGGCCGGTGTTTCACCCCCGACGAGGCGCGCGCGCTGATCAAGGACCAGGCGAGCGAGATTGATACTGCCGATGCGCAGAACCTGGAAGAGAAGGCCATCTCGCTGATCGGCAGGCCGCTGTACGAAGCGTTCGTCAAGGGTTACACGGCCAAGCAGTGGCAGACCGACCCCGCTGAGCTCCCGGCTTCGGTGATCAGTCGGCTGCCGGTCCGCTATACCTTTGACAATCGCTACTTCAACGACACCTACGAAGGTTTACCGGTCGAGGGCTACACGGCGTGGCTGGAGAACATGGCCGCCGACGACCGCATCGAGGTGCAGCTCGATACCGACTGGTTCGATGTCGCTGATCAGTTGCGGTCCGCCAACCCGGCGGCCCCGGTGGTTTACACGGGTCCGCTGGACCGCTACTTCGACTACGCGGAGGGGCGTTTGGGCTGGCGCACACTGGATTTCGAACTCGAGGTGCTGCCCACAGGCGACTTCCAGGGCACGCCCGTGATGAACTACAACGACCCGGGGATTCCCTACACGCGCATCCATGAGTTCCGGCACTTTCACCCGGAACGCGCCTATCCGACGGACAAAACGGTGATCATGCGGGAGTTCTCGCGGTTCGCCGACGATGACGACGAGCCGTACTACCCGATCAACACCGAGGCTGACCGTGCGGTGCTCGGCGCCTATCGCAGGCGGGCACTGGCGGAGACGGCCTCGTCGAAGGTGCTGTTCGGGGGCCGCCTCGGCACCTATCAGTACCTTGACATGCACATGGCGATCGCCAGCGCTCTGAACATGTTCGACAACACCCTCGTGCCGCACCTTCGCGAAGGCGCGCCGCTGGTCGATACCCAAACATGAACCCGAAAAGGAAAGTAGTGGACCATGAGTGACATTCCGTCCGGCGCGCTCGAGGCCGGACAGTCACGGGCCGTCAGCCTGCTCGCCCGGGTCATCCTGCCGCGCCCGGGTGAGCCGCTCGACGTCCGAAAGCTCTATATCGAGGAGTCGGAAACCAACCCCCGGCGCGCCCATCCGCCGACCCGCACCGAACTGGAGATCGGCGCGGAGTCAGAGGTGTCGTTCGCCACCTATTTCAACGCTTTTCCCGCCAGTTACTGGCGGCGCTGGTCGACATTGCGGTCGGTGGTGCTGCAAGTGGAGCTGACTGGAAGCGGTCGAGTGGACGTTTACCGCACCAAGGCCACCGGCGCCCGCATCACCGTCAGCGGAGATTCCTTCTCCAGCGACCAGGGAGATTCCGCGGTGGTGGAGTTCGAGATCGAGCTGGACCCCTTTGAGGACGGTGGCTGGATCTGGTTCGACATCACCACCGACACGCCGGTCACGCTGTGCGGTGCCGGCTGGTACGCGCCGGTGCCCGCCCCCGGCCGAGCCAACATCGCCGTGGGTATCCCGACCTTCAATCGGCCTTCTGATTGCGTCAACGCGCTGGCTGCGCTGACCTCGGATCCCTTGGTGGACAAGGTGATCGGCGCGATCATCGTTTCAGACCAGGGAACCAGCAAGGCCAAGGATCACCCGGGCTTTGCCTCGGCTGCGGCCGCGCTGGGCAACCGGCTGTCGGTGCACGACCAGCCCAACCTGGGTGGATCCGGCGGCTACAGCCGGGTCATGTACGAGGCGCTGAAGAACACCGACTGCGAACAGATCCTGTTCATGGACGACGATATCCGCATCGAGCCGGACTCGGTGCTGCGGGCGCTGGCTATGAACAGGTTCGCCAAATCACCGACGCTGGTCGGCGGGCAGATGCTCAACCTGCAGGAGCCGTCGCACCTGCATGTGATGGGAGAGGTCGTTGATCAGGCGAATTTCATGTGGACCAACGCGCCCAATACCGAGTACGACCATAACTTTGCCAAGTACCCGCTGGTGGGCGAGGAGGACCGGAGCAAGCAGCTGCACCGTCGCATCGACGTCGACTACAACGGGTGGTGGATGTGCATGATCCCGCGGCAGGTCGCCGAAGAACTGGGCCAGCCGTTGCCGTTGTTCATCAAGTGGGACGACGCCGACTACGGGCTGCGTGCGGCCGAGCACGGCTACGGCACTGTGACGCTGCCAGGTGTCGCGATCTGGCACATGGCGTGGAGCGACAAAGACGACGCGATCGATTGGCAGGCCTATTTCCACCTGCGCAACCGGCTGGTGGTCGCTGCCATGCACTGGGATGGCAAAACGACCGGTCTGCTGCGGTCGTCGATCAAGGCCACACTGAAACACCTGCTGTGTCTTGAGTATTCGACGGTAGCGATTCAGAACAGGGCGATGTCCGACTTCCTGGAGGGCCCGGATCACATCTTCTCCATCCTGGAGTCGGCGCTGCCCGACGTGCGCGCGATGCGGGAGAACTACCCCGATGCCGTGGTGCTGCCGGCGGCGACAGCGTTGCCTCCGCCCTCGGGGCGGAACGGTAGGAAGTTGAGGCTGCCGACGTCCAAACCCGCTATCGCTCTTCGAGTGCTGCGCGGTGTCGTTCATCAACTCACCGAGCACGACCCCGCCCATCATCGGCGGCCCGAGCTCAACGTCGCTACCCAGGACGCGCGTTGGTTCCTGCTCTGCCTGGTCGACGGCGTCACCGTGACGACCGCGGACGGCCGCGGTGTGGTGTACCGGCAGCGGGACCGGGCGAAGATGTTCGAGCTGCTGCGTACGTCCATGCGTCAGCACGTGCAGCTGGCCCGCCGGTTCAGCCGTATGCGCCGGGTGTACCGCGACGCTCTACCGGCGCTGACCAGCAGGCAGCGGTGGCAGACTGTGCTGGACGCCGGCGAGCGCCGAGTCGCGCTATCCCGTGATGTCCCGCTATCCCGTGATGTGGAATCTCCTAATGGTTGATCCAGCGATGGTCGAGGACCAAGTGCCGCCCGCAGGTGAAGACCTGGCGCTGGTGGCCGTGCAGTCGGCGCTTGCCGGCCGGCCCGGGGTGCTGGCCGGTGCCCGGGGGCTCTCCCATATCGGTGAGCACAGCATCGGTTGGATGGTGCTCGCCGTGGCCGGCGCGCTGGTGTTTCCGAGTCGCCGCCGGGACTACCTGGCCGCGGGTGCGGGCGCATTCCTGGCCCATGCCTGTGCGGTCGTGATCAAACGGGTGGTGCGCCGTCCACGCCCGCACCACCCTGCGATAGCGGTCAACGTGGGCACGCCGAGCAGGCTGAGCTTTCCATCCGCACACGCCACCTCCACGACTGCGGCGGCGATTCTGTTAGCCCGGCCGTCCGGCCTGCCGGTGCCCGTGCTGGTGGTCCCGCCGATGGCAATGTCACGCCTGGTTCTCGGTGTCCATTATCCCAGCGACGTGTTGGCCGGTATCGCAGTCGGGGCGGTCGTGGCCAAAGTGGTCGGCAAGGTGGTCGACGGAGTGACTGACCGGGTCGGAGATAAGGTGCCCACCGTGATGAGTAGATGGCCATGAGCGCCTCCCAGGTCGGCCAGGACGCGGGCTCGACCGCCGGTCCTCCCAAGAGTCTGCCCGCAGGAATCGTCAGGGCGCTCCGACCCCGCCAATGGGTGAAGAACGTATTGGTCTTCGCCGCTCCGGTGGCCGCGCTGGGCGACGACCGTTACGCCTACGACTACCGCGAAGTGCTGGTCAAGGTGCTACTGGCCTTCGTCGTGTTCAGTCTGGCCGCGTCGTCGGTCTACCTGGTCAATGACGCGCGTGACGTCGAGGCCGACCGTGCTCATCCGACCAAGCGGTACCGCCCGATCGCGGCCAGAGTGGTGCCGGAGTGGCTGGCCTACTGGCTGGCGGGCGTTTTGGGGGCTGCGTCACTGGCGATCTCGTGGTTGGTCACCCCCAACCTGGCGATCGTGATCGCCGTCTACATCGGCATCCAACTGGCCTACTGTTTCGGGCTCAAGCACCAGCCGGTCATCGACATCTGCATCGTTTCTTCCGGTTTTCTGATCCGGGCGATCGCCGGCGGCGTCGCAGCGGAAGTTCCCCTGTCGCAATGGTTCCTGATGATGATGGCGTTCGGGTCGCTGTTCATGGCGGCTGGAAAACGCTACGCCGAACTGCAACTCGCCGAGATGACCGGCGCCAAAATTCGCAAATCCTTGGAGAGCTACACGAGCTCGTATCTGCGTTTCGTGTGGACGCTGTCAGCGACGGCGCTGGTGCTGTGCTACGGACTCTGGGCCTTCGAGCGCGATGAGACCGGTGGTACGTCATGGTTCGTGATCTCCATGGTTCCTTTCACGATTGCGATTCTGCGTTACGCCGTCGACGTCGATGGCGGCATGGCAGGCGAGCCCGAGGAGATCGCTCTCAAAGACCGAGTACTGCAGCTGCTGGCGCTCGCCTGGATCGGAACCATCGGTGCCGCAGTCTTCCTCGGCTGACCGGCCGACTGCCACTCTGGCGGGCCGGCTCGCACGCTGGCCCGTCTTTCCCTACGACGTCTCGGCTCGGATCAGCCTCTGGGTGAGCGTCGCCGTGGTGTCCGTGCTGTTCGGCTGGGGCGCCTGGCAGCGTCGGTGGATCGCCGACGATGGATTGATCGTGTTGCGCACGGTGCGAAATCTGTTGGCGGGCAACGGCCCTGTCTTCAACGCCGGTGAGAGGGTGGAGGCCAACACATCCACGGTGTGGTCGTACCTGGTGTACTTCGGCGGGGTGGTCGGTGGTCCCGTCAGGCTTGAGTACGTCGCGTTGGTGTTGGCGCTCGTGCTCAGCGTGCTCGGCGTCGCACTGGTCATGCTGGGGGCCGCACGGTTGTACGCGCCCAGTTTGGTGGGCCGGCGCGCGCTGTTGCTGCCCGCTGGCGCACTGGTCTACATCGCGGTGCCGCCGGCCCGGGACTTCGCCACCTCCGGTCTCGAGAACGGTTTGGTGTTGGCCTATCTGGGTCTGCTGTGGTGGATGATGGTCTGTTGGTCGCAGGCGCCGCTGCGGACTTCAGGAACCTCGCGGACCTTCGACGTCGCGTTGGCAGCCGTCGCCGGGCTGAGCGTGCTGGTGCGGCCGGAACTGGCGCTCGTCGGCGGCTTGGCCCTGATCATGATGCTGGTTGCGGCACCCGATTGGCGGCGGCGTGCGTTGATTATCGGCGCGGGCGGGTTGCTTCCGGTGGCCTATCAAATCTTCCGGATGGGCTACTACGGCCTGTTGTTTCCGGGCACTGCGTTGGCCAAGGATGCCTCCGGGTCCAAGTGGCAGCAGGGTTTCGTTTACCTAGCCAACTTCAACAAGCCCTACCTACTGTGGGCCCCGGCGATTCTGATTATCGGCTTGGCGGTCATGGTGATGTTGCTGCGAGGTCGGCCGTCGCCGGTCGACCGGCGAACGCCGTCGGGGTCCCGATGGCAGGCGAGAGCGGTGCAGAGCCCCACCGCGGTCGTGGTGTTCATGCTGTTCAGCGGTTTCCTGCAGGGGGTCTACTGGATTCGTCAAGGTGGCGATTTCATGCATGGCCGGGTGCTGTTGACGCCGATGTTCTGTCTGCTGGCGCCCGTTGCGGTCATCCCGCTCATGCTGCCGGAGAGTTCGCGGATGGCTCGTGGAGCGGGCTACCTCTATGCGGGCGCTACCAGCGTGCTGTGGCTGGCGGTGGCGGGCTGGGCGTTGTGGGCGGCCAATTCGCCGGGAATGGGCGCCGATGCGACCCGGGTGACCGCTTCGGGCATCGTCGACGAACGGCGTTTCTACGCGCAGGCGACCGGTCATGCGCATCCGTTGACCGCTGCGGATTACCTCGACTACCCGCGGATGCGCGCCGCCTTGGCCGCCATCCAGAACACCCCGGACGGCGCGCTGCTGTTACCCGGGGGCAACTACGACATGTGGGATGTGGTGCCGGCGATCCCCCCGCCACCGGATGCCCCACCGGTATCCACGCAGGCCCGAAGTGTTCCTCACACAGTCTTTTTCACCAACCTTGGCATGCTGGGAATGAACGTCGGCCTGGATGTCAGGGTGATCGACCAGATAGGCCTGGCCAACCCGCTGGCAGCCCACACCGCGCGGATCGAGAACGGCCGAATAGGACATGACAAGAACTTGTTCCCGGACTGGGCGGTAGCCGAGGGTCCATTTTTGAAGACGGACCCATGGATTCCGGAATATCTCGACGAAGACTGGATCAGGCAGGCGGAGGCAGCGTTGAAGTGCCCCGAAACCGAGGCGGTGATGGCCGCGATCCGGGCGCCGCTGGGGCCTGGGAGGTTCCTCTCGAACTTCTGGCGTGCCGCGCAGTTCACGCGATACCGCATCGACAGAGTGCCGTTGTACGAGCTCGCGAGGTGCGGTCTGCCGGTGCCGGAGCCGGTCAACCCGCCCTACACTGGGCTACCCCCGACGGGCCCCTGATCCGCAGGCGATTTGCTGGTGGGTAGGGTCATCTGCTTTCGTAACGGTATAGCCATGTCAGTCAGATAAGACATGTGTCGGGACCGCAAGCAGGTTCGCGGCGAACAGAGAAGACCACAAAGCGGTGGTCCACTAATCGGGCAACGACGCCGATACGAGGACTATTCCAGCTGGTCCGTTGATGTTTTTCGAAAGATTGGATTGACTGCCCGTGACTAAACAAAGCATGAAGCTCTTTCCGGAGCTGCGTGGCGCAGCGAAAACTCTTGGGCGTCGGCTCACGGTGGCAGCCCTTGCGGCGGCCGTGTTACCGGGCCTGATCGGCGCCTTCGGCGGATCGGCGACTGCGGGGGCTTTCTCCCGTCCGGGTCTGCCGGTGGAGTACCTGATGGTGCCTTCAGCAGGGATGGGCAAGGACATCAAGGTCCAGTTCCAGAGCGGCGGCCCCAACGCACCCGGCGTCTACCTGCTCGACGGTCTGCGCGCCCAGGATGACTTCAACGGTTGGGACATCAACACCCCGGCGTTCGAGTGGTACCTCGACTCCGGCCTCGCGGTGATCATGCCCGTCGGTGGACAGTCCAGCTTCTACAGCGACTGGTACAAGCCCGCTTGTGGCGACGCGGGTTGCACCACCTACAAATGGGAGACATTCCTCACCAAGGAACTGCCTGCCTACCTGGCCGCCAATAAGGGTGTCGACCCTACCCGCAACGCTGCAGTCGGCCTGTCGATGGCAGGTTCGACCGCGATGACGCTGGCCATCTACCACCCCAATCAGTTCCAGTACGCGGGCTCGCTGTCGGGCTTCCTGAACCTGTCCGAGGGCTGGTGGCCCATGCTCGTCAACATCTCGATGGGTGATGCGGGCGGCTACGACGCCGACGACATGTGGGGCAAGACCGAGGATCCCGACAGTGCGTGGGAGCGAAACGACCCGATGGTCAACATCGACAAGCTGGTCGCCAACAACACCCGCATCTGGGTGTTCTGTGGCAACGGCAAGCCCTCCGAGCTCGACGCGGGCTCCAGCTCCGGCAACCTCTTCAACGCTAAATTCCTCGAGGGCTTCACCCTGCGGACCAATAAGACCTTCCAGGAGGAGTACATCGCCGCCGGCGGCAGGAACGGTGTGTTCAACTTCCCGTCCAACGGCACGCACAGCTGGGGCTACTGGGGCCAGCAGCTTCAGCAGATGAAGCCCGACATCCAGCGGGTGCTCGGCGCGGTG
>JAHZIT010000038.1 GCA_022601275.1 Actinomycetes bacterium | reverse complement strand
CTGATCGCCTCTGCTTCGGCGACGTCGAAAGCGGTGACATACTCCTGCACCGCGTCCAGATACTCGCGCGTGGCATCGCGGTCATCGACGAGGTCCACCACCTCAGCCGGACGCAGGAAGTCCGCCCTCAGCTTTGCCCGGTGGAATCGCTCGGTGAGCGGGTCGCGCATATCGGTCATCAGCGGGTAGTCGAGCAGCTTGGCGACGTCGAGCTCGTAGTCCAGCCATCGGGTATCGGTCCGGTCATGCTCCTCGATCGTGCGCGTGATCGCGCGCCGTTGCGCTGTGTCGCTGCCGGCGGGCGGGTCGGCGGCCGGCGAGAGCTCGTCTGCCCGGCGACCCCGAACAGTCGCGATCGCGCGGAAGGTCGCGTAGCCCACACCGGCCAGCGGCACGAGCAAGATCAGCACCTCGGCCAGCCGGAAAAGCAGTCCCATCAGGCCAGGATGCCACTACCGCGCGCAATGCTCTCCAGCTCGCTGGGGAACCGCGCACGACCTGGGCAGGGTCCATGCCGGCCGGTGGCTGTTGGCCGCTTCGGAACTGCATTGGACTCAGCCGAGTTCACGCTCCACCATCGGCAGCACCTCATACGCGAGCAGCTCGATGGTCCTGCGCACGATCCGTTGCTCCATCCCCATCCACTGGACCCTCGCCACCAGCCGAGTGAACCCGATCGCGCGCGCCAGCCTCACCAGCTCCTCTGCGCAATCGCGGGGCGACCCGATGATCACTCTGCCCGCGAGCAACTCAGGTACATCATCGGCCGCCGCAGGATCCCCGACCACCTCGGTGAACAACCCCCAGCGGTCAAAGACCTTGTAGCTGGCCTGCAGGTAGGGCACCGCGTCGCGGATCGCGGTGGCGCGGTCCGCGGCCACCACGATGTTGCGTAGCAACGGAAAGTCGGTGGGCCGCGGCTTGCCCAGCGCGTCCAGCCGCGCTGCGAAGGTCTTCGCCTGTTCGACGACCACCGTCTCGGTGAGGTGCGATGAGGCCACCCAGGTGTCGCCCACGGAGGTGTCGACAAGCTCGGCGGCCCGCTCGACAGACCGGACAACGCTCCCGCCCAACCACATTGGCGGTCGTGGCCGCCGGACTGGCCGTAGCGCGAGCGAAACGTCCTCAATCTGGTAATCGCGGCCATCGAAGCGCACTCGATCCTGCGACCACAGGCGCGCCACAAGATCGAGCGACTCGGTGAACCGCCCGACACGTTCGCGGCGGTCGATGCCGAGCAAAGCGAACTCGTCATGAGCCCAGCCCGGTGACGCCCCCAGGATGAACCGGCCCCCACTCAGCACATCGAGAAACGCGCCGTCGGTCGCAACCTGGAGTGGGTGATGGTGGGGAAGAACCAGCATGCACGTCGACAGCGACATGCCGGCCGCAGCCGGTGCAAGATGGGCGAGGGTCTGAAACGGCGGCAACCACGCCGCCGATCCGTACGACAGGTGGGTGCCGATCGCGACACCGTCGTATCCAGCCGCGCGGGCAATCGATACCTGCTCCACGTGTTCGGCCAACCGAAGGTGCAGCGGGTCACCGGAGGGGTGCTCCGGGTTGATGAACAGTGTCAAGCGCACGGGGCCAGCTTAAGTTCGCCGACCTGGCCGGCCGAGCGCCGCCATCCAGCTGCGCCGGAATCGTTTCTCACAAGGACGAAGGTGCGCATGCCGGAGACTTTCTGCCGGAGACTTTCTGCCGGGTGCAGGCCATAGGGGGGTCACGTTCAGTGGTAGCCCCGATCACTTGATCGTATGCTCCTGAAAGACTTTCGCCGCAGCCAGTCGCGAAGACCTGCCGGTCACGGAAGGAGTTCTTGTGCAAGCGATTCCCGTCATCGCACTGACCGGCTACCTCGGCGCCGGCAAGACGACCCTGCTCAACCATGTGCTGCGCAGCCCCGACGCCCGGATCGGGGTGGTCATCAACGATTTCGGCGAGCTCAACGTCGACGCCGGGCTGGTGACCGGACAGGTGGACGAGCCCGAGTCGATCGCCGGTGGGTGCATCTGCTGCCTGCCCGAGGAAGGCGGACTCGACGTCGCGCTGACCCGCCTGGCTGATCCCAAGCTCCGCCTCGACGCCATCATCGTCGAGGCCAGCGGTCTGGCAGACCCGGTCGCGATCTCCCGCATCATCCGCTTCAGCGGCGTCGACGGAGTACGGCCGGGTGGCGTCATCGACGTGCTGGATGCTGCAACTCATTTCGACGCCGTCGACCGGGACGCCATCCCACCGGCACGCTACGGCGCCGCCACGCTGGTGGTGGTCAACAAGCTCGACCAGATCGCGGAAGGCACCCGAGCAGATGCATTGCGGCGATTCGAGAGCAGGGTTCGCGAACGCAACCCTCATGCACAGGTGGTGGGCGCGACGGCGGGCCGAATCGACCCCGCACTGCTCTACGACGTCGCTGCCTCTGGCGGGGAGTCGGGCCAACTGACGTTCCGCGAGTTACTCTTCGGCACCGAGTCGGATAACTCAGACGCCCACAGCGACGATCACGATCACGATCACGCGGATTCCGTCACGGTTGTCACCCCAGGGTGCGTGGATCCCGGCGCCGTCATCGATTTCCTGGAGCAACCCCCACCCGGTGTGTACCGGTTGAAAGGCACCGTCGCTGTGCGCTATCGGGCCAGCACGCGCGTCTACGTCGTCAACGTCGTCGGGCCGTCCATCCACATCGCCGCCGCGCCTGCTCACCTGACCCCCAACTGCCTGGTCGCGATCGGCATGAGGCTGGACGTCGACGACGTCCGGGAGCAGCTGCGCGCTGCGCTAGCGCCAGTCGCCGACCCGGCGACGGCGCAGAGCATTCGGCGACTGCGTCGCTATCGGAAGCTGAGCATCTGATGGCTGCGCGCTCGAACCCGGAACGCTCGATCTTTGATCGGAACGTGCTGGGCGGACCTCTCAACCCGTGCGGGACTGAGCCGCTGACCGGCTTTTACCGCGACGGATGCTGCAGCACCGGTGATGAGGACCAAGGCCTACACACCATCTGCGGGGTGATGACGACCGAGTTCCTCGACCACCAGCGCTCGATCGGCAACGATCTGTCGTCACCCATGCCCGCCTACCGGTTCCCGGGCTTGGTGCCCGGCGACCGCTGGTGCGTCACGTCACTGAACTGGCTTCGGGCACACCAGGACGGCCATGCCTGCCCGGTGGTGCTGGCATCGACGCACGAGCGCACGCTGGATGCGGTGCCCCTGGACGTGCTCCGGCAGTACGCGGTAGACGTGCCCGACGACCTCGCGGGTTTATAGTCCGACAGTTGGCTCACGAGTGAGTCCGCGGCCGGGGCGTTAACCTTTGAGGATGGCTTCGGTATTGACGGTGAACGCGGCGCACATACCCGTCGACCTGGGCGAGCTGCGTAGCGGGATCGACAAACGCCCCAGTGCCGAGCCGTTGACAGTCCGCGCACCGGGCCCCAGGCAGGGCGGCCTGGGCAGTGGCGTGGTGGGCGACTCGATCTGCGACCCGCGGCACCACGGCGGCGACGATCAGGCCGTTTATGCCTATGCCCGCGAAGATCTCGCCGGATGGCAGTCCCGGCTCGACCGTGACCTCCCCAATGGCACGTTCGGGGAGAACATCACCACATCCGGCGTGGACATCAACGATTGCCTCATCGGCGAGCGGTGGTCGATCGGTTCCGACGGACTGGTACTGGAAGTCACGAGCCCGCGGATTCCCTGCAAGACCTTCGCGACGTGGCTGGCCGTCCCCGGGTGGATCAAGACGTTCACCGCCGCGGCGCTGCCGGGCGCGTATTTCCGGGTGATCGAGCCTGGCACCGTCCGCGCCGCCGACCCGATCGAGGTCATCGATCGGCCGGGCCACTCGGTGACCATCGGCACGGTGTTTCGAGCTCTGATGCTCGAACCTGAATTGCTGCCCCAACTGGCAGCAGCAGATGCCCTGCCCGAGAACATCAAACAACAGGTGGCCCGACGGCAGAGCGGGTAGCCGGCAGAGCTCAAAGCCGAAGCGGCCCGACTTCAGTGAAACGGATTGCTATTGGACTGCCACTCGGCCGATTCCGGCCGCGGACCGAATCGCCGGATGTAGTCCTCGTCGATGTGCGCCCTCTTCTTGCGGTTGATCACGTCGACCAGCTTGGGATCGAGCCCGTGTTGGGCCAGCCGGTGCCGGCGCCAGACCTTGTTCAGCGCGTACGCCATCAGCAAGCTCCACAGGTAGATCGGTACCGTCATCTCAATATGCACGTATAGCGACGCCGGTAACAGCCAGAGCGGCGCGAGGACGAAGAGTGGCGGTATCGCCATTCGGATCATGTGCCGGCGTACGGCTCCCTGCGCAGCGAGATCCTCGGCCACCCACCTATTCATCGAGGGCGGCAGGCGACGCCCGTAGGAGTACCCGATGTTCTGCAGAAATGATGGACGGTCGTTAGCCACGATGGGTCCCCTCTCAGCGGTCGGTTTCGTCATATGAACTCCCCGCCGCCAGCGCTGCGACGTTGATGGAGGATAGTGCCCGGTGCAGTTCCTCGAGCTCGGCCAGCCCGACGCCGAGGCGTCCGACGACGGCGGCTGGAATCGCGAGCGCGGATTCACGCAGCGCAATTCCGGCCCCGGTCAGCTCGACATGTGTCGACCGCTCGTCGGCCGAGCTCCGGGTCCGGGTGATCAGTCCCAGGGCTTCGAGCCGCTTGAGCATCGGCGACAACGTGGCGGATTCCAATTGCAGTGTGGCCGCGATTTCTTTGACCGACAGCGGTGACCGAGCATCCGGATGCGAGCTGTGGCGGTCCCACAACGCGAGCATCACCAGGTACTGGGGATGGGTCAACCCAAGAGGCTCAAGCAGTGGGCGGTAGACGGCCAAAACGGCACGGTGGGTGATCGCCAGCGCGAAGCACACCTGTCGATCCAGGGCAAGCGGATCGATATCGGACTCGGCTGGCGCGGACACATTTCCATCGTACGCTAACAGTTAGGGCACGACTCACTTCAGGCTATAACCGGCTGACGGCCTACAACCGGCTGACCGCCTACAACCGGCTGACGGCCTACAACCGGCTGACGGCGAAGGCCGCGCCTTCGTTCACACTTCCGTCGAACGCGTACAAGGCATGCGCGAGGTTCGGGCCGCCGCCTGGTGCGCCTGAGCAGATCGAGTCGCCCGGGTCGCACAGTTCCAGTGTCTTTTGTTGGTAGAGCGGTCCGATCGTGACCGGGGGCGCCCCGAACTGGCTGAGGAAATTCGCCGAAGGGGTGGCGAAGAGGACGACAGCTGCCACATGCTCAGCGACTTCGGGCGGCATCGGCTGCGGCACTGATTCGGCGGGAACGCCGGCCGGCACCTCAGCCGAGGTCACGAAGCCGGCCACCAACGCACCCTGGGAGTATC
Source organism: Actinomycetes bacterium (assembly GCA_022601275.1). Classification (GTDB taxonomy): domain Bacteria; phylum Actinomycetota; class Actinomycetes; order Mycobacteriales; family Mycobacteriaceae; genus Mycobacterium. Next base: position 406 of record JAHZIT010000038.1, on the reverse strand, counting down.
CGCCAAGAATCATTTTGGTGTCCGGGCAGTCAGCCGCCATGGTCTGCACGCGGTCGGCGGCGTCCCGGACCCCGTCGACGACCGTCGATGCGAAGCCGATCCGATCGGCGAAGTTGTCGCCTGCGGGATAGCCCACCGCATAGACACCTACCGACCTGGGGCCGGCCTGAGCCCGCACCGAGTCAACGAAGGCCTGCCCGATCCCCCCGACACCGGGAGCCTCACCGGTCCCGCGGGCGAACACCACCTCCGCATCGGGACACGGCTGCGCCACGGCGGTCGGAGTAGCCACACCGGCTAGCGCCGCCCATGTACCCACTGCCGCGCCCACTGCCGCGATCACGCCGCCACGAACCACTCGTCGACCTGTCATGAGGACTCCATTCTTTTCACCGGCATCAAAGGG
>JAHZIT010000037.1 GCA_022601275.1 Actinomycetes bacterium | reverse complement strand
TTCCAGGGGGATGCGGCACTGGCGGTGTTCGGCGCTCCGCTGAGCATCCCCGAGCCCGCATCGGCGGCACTGTCGGCGGCGCGCGCGCTGGCCGCGGAGTTGCGCCGCCTTCCGATGGACTTCGGTATCGGAGTATCGGCTGGTCCGGTGTTCGCCGGGAACATCGGCGCTGAGAACCGCTACGAGTACACCGTGATCGGTGACGCGGTGAACGAAGCGGCGCGATTGGCCGACTCTGCCAAGGAATTCGACGGCAGAGCGCTGTGCTCCGGTGCGGCATTGGCGCGGTCGCAGCACACCGAGCGGGAATGCTGGAAACCCCGAGGGCGGACCACCCTGCGCGGGAGATCCGAAAGTACCGAGATCTATGCGCCGATTTCGCGAGTGTCGGCGCTCGGGTAACTGTTCCTCGGCTCTCGGTCGCCGCCCACTTCGGATAGCCGATGATGGCGACGGGGCCGGCGTGCGACGGACCTGACCTGGCGGCCCGGAGCTAGACAGAGTTGGATGGGGTGATGGCCGATGTCAGCCGCTCCCGAACGATCGCCGCCAGCCCTGAATCCATCTGGGCGGTACTGGCCGATTTCGGATCACTGAGCTCTTGGGCCGAGGGCATCGACCACTCCTGCGTAATCAACACCGGCCAAGACACGGACCCGATCGGGATGACCCGGCGGGTGCAGGTGGGCCGAGACACCTTGGTCGAAACGATCACGGCGTTCGCCCCACAACGACTGCTCGCCTACGACATCTCCGGCTTGCCCCCGATGCTGTCGGCGTCGAACCGGTGGAATCTGGGTCCCGACGAACATGGCCGGACCACCGTGACGCTCACCAGCACCGTCCGGATCCGGCCCCGTGCACTCCGCCCCGTCGTCGAACGTGTCGGCGCGCGCTTGATCGCGAAGCGATCCGAGCCCCTGCTGAACTCGCTGGCGACCTACGTTGAGGGGAAGACACGTTGAGAGGAAGACATGAGCGCTGACCAACCCGACATCGTCATCGTGATGACCGATGAGGAACGCGCCGCGCCACCCTACGAGACCGAGCCGATCAGCGCGTGGCGTGCGGAAACGCTGGGCGGCAGACGGTGGTTTGACGAGCACGGCGTCAGTTTCGTTCGTCACTACACCGGCTCGCTGGCCTGCGTGCCCAGCCGCCCGACGATCTTCACCGGTCAATATCCGGATGTGCACGGCGTCACCCAGACAGACGGCATCGGCAAGGCCTACGACGACTCTCGGCTGCGCTGGCTACGCCGCGGCGAGGTTCCCACGCTCGGCAACTGGTTTCGCGCGGCCGGCTATGACACCCACTATGACGGTAAGTGGCACATCACCCACGCCGATCTCACCGACCCGGCCACCGGAGAGTCCCTGGCCACCAACGACGAACACGGCGCCGTCGATGCTGATGCGGTGCGCCGCTACCTGAACGCCGATCCGCTTGACCCCTATGGCTTCTCGGGCTGGGTGGGCCCGGAGCCGCACGGAGCAAAGCTCGCCGACGCCGGAATCCGTCGCGACCCGCTGATCGCCGACCGCGTGGTTACCTGGCTCGAGGACCGATATGCGCGGCGCCGGGCTGGGGATCCCAGCGCGCTGCGCCCGTTCCTGTTGGTGGCCAGCTTCGTCAACCCGCATGACATCGTGCTGTTCCCGGCCTGGGTGCGGCGTAACCCGATGCAGCCGTCGCCCCTCGACCCGCCCCCGATCCCGCCCGCGCCTACCGAGGAAGAGGATCTCTCCACCAAGCCGGCCGCCCAGATCGCCTTCCGGGAGGCTTACTACTCCGGTTACGGACCGGCACGGGCGGTTGCCCGTACCTACAAACGCAACGCTCAGCGGTACCGGGATCTCTACTACCGGTTGCACGCCGAAGTCGACTCCCCGATCGACCGCGTGCGCCGTGCGGTCACCGAGGGCGCGACGAACAGCGGAGCAGACGGCGGGCCCGATGACACGGTCCTGGTGCGCACTGCCGACCACGGCGACCTGCTCGGCGCCCATGGCGGGCTCCATCAGAAGTGGTTCAACCTCTACGACGAGGCGACCAGGGTGCCCTTCGTCATCGCAAGAGTCGGACAAAACCCGACGCCGGCACGCACGGTGACGGCGCCAACCTCACATGTCGACCTGGTGCCGACACTGTTGTCGGCCGCGGGCGTGGACGTCGACGCCGTTGCGGCCGAGCTGGGCAAGTCGTTCTCGGAGGTGCACCCGCTGCCTGGGCGCGACCTGATGCCGGTGATCGACGGCTCACCCGCCGACGACAGACGCGCGGTGTACTTGATGACCCGCGACAACATGCTGGAAGGCGATACCGGCGCCTCCGGACTGGCACGCGCGCTGAAGCTGACTTCGAATCCACCTGCACCGCTGCGGATCCGAATTCCAGCCCACACGGCAGCCAATTTCGAGGGATTGATACTGCGCGTGGACGAATCCGCTGCCGCGGGCGGCGCCGGGCATCTGTGGAAGCTGGTGCGCACATTCGACGACCCCGGCACATGGACCGAGCCGGGAGTGCGGCATCTGGCCGCCGACGGGATGGGCGGCCAGACATACCGCAGCGACCCGCTCGACGACCAGTGGGAGCTCTACGATCTCACCGACGACGCGGTTGAATCGGTGAACCGCTGGGCCGATCCTGACCTCCACGATCTACGCGCGCACCTGAGAACACAACTCAAATCCGTACGCGCGGAATCTGTTCCCGAGCGGAACCAACCCTGGCCGTACGCGGTCCGCCGGCCCCCGCGCACGTCGACACGATGGGCGCCGATGCGCGCGGTGCGGGAACTATTGGGGCAAAGCCGGCGGCCGGACTGAATCCGGGCTCGGCAAGCCGGTTCTCCGCCCAGAACCCGGCAGCCACCACCACCCCGTCGCCGCGGCCCGCAGGTCAGGTAATCTCGCGGGCATGCTCATCGCCGCGCTGCGCGACATGCAGTGGCGCAAACGGCGCTTTGTGATAGCCGTCCTCAGCACTGCCATCATTTTCGCGATGACGCTGGTACTCACCGGGCTGGCGAACGGCTTCCGGGTGGAGGCCGAACGGACCGTCGACGCGATTGGCGTCGACATGTACCTGGTCAAAGAAGGTGCGTCCGGCCCGTTCGTCGGAGCTACGCCGTTCGCGCCGACCGAACTCGGGCGGATCGTCGCCGCCCCCGGCGTCGTCGCGGCAGCTCCGTTGGCCTACGCCGGCGGCACCATCACCGAGGGTGACAAGACGCGCAATGCCGACTTGTTCGGCGCACCCGAGCGCGGCCCGGGCATGCCGGTCACTTCGGAGGGGCGGGCGCCGTCAACACCTGACGAGGTCGCAGTCTCGAGTACGCTCGGACGCCAAGTGGGCGAGGACATCGAAATCGCGTCGACCAAGCTGCGCGTCGTGGGTATCGTCGAGAACTCCACCGCGCTGGCCAACCTGCCCAACATCTTCTTGACCACAGCCGGCGCCCAGGAATTGGTGTACGGCGGCCAACCGCTGGTCTCCTCGATCGGTATCCGCGGCAACCTCGCTGAGGTTCCCGAGGGCTATCAGGCCTTCGACCGCGACGGTGCGATCGCCGATCTCCTGCGGCCGCTCAAGGTCGCCGTCGATGCCATCACGATCGTGGCGGTTCTACTGTGGATCGTGGCAGCGTTGATCGTGGGTTCGGTGATTTATCTCTCCGCGCTCGAGCGGTTACGCGACTTTGCGGTTTTCAAGGCGATAGGAGTCCCCACCCGCAACGTCGCCGCAGGTCTGGCCATGCAGTCGGTCATAGTGGCACTGCTGGCCGCCCTCGTCGGCGTCGGGTTGTCGAAGCTGCTGGCACCGCTGTTCCCGATGCAGGTCATCGTCCCCGGGGAGGCCTTCGTGGCGCTACCCGTGATCGCCGTCGTGATCGGTCTGGCGGCCAGCGCCACCGGACTTCACCGCGCGGTATCCGTCGATCCCGCGCTAGCGTTCGGAGGTCCCTAATCGTGGGCGATCTGTCCATCCAGAATCTGGTGGTCGAGTACACCATGGGCGGACAAAAAGTCCGGCCGATCGACGACTTCAACCTCGACGTGGCCGCTGGTTCGCTGGTGATTCTGCTGGGCCCCAGTGGTTGCGGGAAGACCACATTGCTGTCCTGTCTGGGCGGAATCCTGCATCCGCACGCGGGGGCGATCAAGTTCGGCGACGTCGAGGTCACCGCGTTGGACACCGCCGAGCTCTCCACCTACCGGCGCGACACGGTGGGCATCGTATTTCAGGCGTTCAACCTGGTCCCCAGCCTCACCGCGCTGGAAAACGTGCTGGTGCCGATGACTGCGGCCGGTATCCCCCGCCGCGAGGCACGGAAAAAGGCCGAGGAACTGCTGACGCGTGTCGGCCTGAAGGAACGGATGGCCCACCATCCAGGCGATCTGAGTGGAGGCCAGCAACAGCGCGTCGCGGTCGCACGAGCCATAGCCCTGGACCCGCCCCTCGTGCTCGCCGACGAGCCGACGGCGCATCTGGACTTCATCCAGGTCGAAGAGGTGCTTCGCTTGATCCGCGAACTCGCCACCGGTGACCGGATGGTCGTCGTCGCCACTCACGACAGCCGGATCCTGCCGTTGGCCGATCGCATCGTCGAGCTGGTACCAGAGTTTGCGTCCACCGACCGCGAGCCCGAGACGGTGAAGTTGGAGGCCGAAGAAGTGCTCTTCGAGCAGGGCACGATGGGCGACCTGATCTATGTCGTGGCCGACGGCGAGGTCGAGATGGTGCGCGAATTGGCCGACGGCGAAGAGGACCTACTCAAGGTAGCCAGCGAAGGTGACTACTTCGGCGAAATCGGTCCGCTGTTTCACCTGCCGCGCAACGCGACGGTGCGGGCACGAACCGACGCGACGCTGATCGGCTACACCGTGCAGGCATTCCGTGAGCGACTCGGCACCGGCGGGCTGCGCGAACTCATCGAGCATCGCCCGCTGTCGGAGGACTGACGCGCGTCAGCGGTGAACGCCCGTTACCGGGCCCCGGTCAATGCCCGTTACCGGCGGCAATCGGCGAGGCCGCGAGGGTCGGATGCCTCGTGGTGAAGATGAAGTCGTCGAGAAGGTCCACGACGTCGCTGGACCGTTCGACTTGCGGGAAATGGCCTACGCCGGGGAGCACCTCGAGCCGGCATTCTGGGCGTGCCTCGCTGAGGGCGTAGCCGTGCTCGACAGGGATGATGCGATCCTGGTCGCCCCAGATGACCATGGTGGGCAGCTCGGAGGTCAGGTGCAGACGATTCAAGGCGCTCACCGCCTGCCCGTGGTAGTCGACCACTGACCGAAGTGTGCGCAGGAAGGCTTGGCGGGTCTGCCGATCTGCCAGCGATGAGTAGGAACTCCACATCTCGGCGCCGCGCGGAGATTGAATGCTGGCCGCCGACAGCCAGGCGCGAAGCTTATTGCCGGCCCGCACCACCGATTGCGGCGCAATGATCGGCATGATCAGCTCAGCTCCCGGGGCCGACAGCAGGCGAAGAATCCGGCCCACGTCCGGACCGAGGCCGCCGCTGCTGACCAACACCAGTCGCCCGCAATAATCGGGGTGTTGGTAGACGAACTGCATGGCTACGCCGCCACCGAGCGATTGGCCGACGATTGTCACGCGCGTGATGCCGAGCTCGTCGAGCAAGTCCCGCAACCACACCGCGAATGCGCCGAGGGAGTAATCGCTCCTTGGCTTGGCGGATTGACCGTGCCCCAGCAGGTCCGGCGCGACCACGCGGTATTTCCGCGACAGCTGGGGTATCACCGCTCGCCACGTCTCGGAACTTCCCGCCATCCCGTGAATCAGCAACACGACTTCGTCGCCGTTGCCGACATCGCGGTAGGCGACGCGGTCGCCGTGCAACTCCAGAAACTTCATATCGCTCATGCTTTGGGGGCTCCCCGGTTCCGGCGGATTGGTTGCCCCATGGTTGCAGACGGCGGCCCCGAAATTGACGTGCTGTGGGCAGGCCGTTCCGAACGGCGAACAGTGAGCGGGATCACATGCCTGCGCATGCGCGAACTGGCGCGATGGTGCGGGCGGTGGGACTCGAACCCACACGTTCTTTCGAACACGGGCACCTAAAGCCCGCGCGTATCGCCAATTTCGCCACGCCCGCAGCGTGCTGATCGTAGCGCGCAATCGATAGCGCCGACATAGCAGTGCTCGGCATTTCAGTATGTGGCATGTCAGATGTGGCATGTCAGGGCGTTGCGTATCTGATCATCTCTTCAAGTTTGCGCCCAAGAAAACTCTTCGGGCCGGTCTTTCCCCAACCGGGGACGGCCGGGGCGGCTAGTCGCGTCGGAGTAGGGCGACCGAGCAGCACGACCTCGTCGCCTAGTTCCCATTGCTCGCGCTCGTCCTCACTGGCGGCATTGACAGCAGTCTCGGAGGCGAGTAGCCGACCGAGCGTGAGTTTGGCCATGTCGCTCAGCCGTGCCGCTTCGTTGACCGGATCGCCGATGACGGTGTACTCGAAGCGCTCCCGCGCGCCGACGTTTCCGGCCACGACGGTGCCCGCCGCCACACCTACCCCGGCGGCGCACTCGGGGACCTCTTCGCTGAGGCGGCGCGAAATGGTCCGCGCTGCCGCGAGCGCGTTTTCCTCGGGCTGTTGCAGGTGCGTCGGTGCGCCGAAGACCGCAAGTGCAGCATCACCGACGAATTTGTTGAGTGATCCCTGATGACGGTCAACCTCGTCGACGATGACCGCGAAAAATCGGTTCAGCAGTTCCACCACCTCCAACGGTGGATGGGTGGCGGCCAACGTGGTGGAGCCCTCCACATCGACGAACAACACCGCCGTATGGCACTCCTCTCCACCTAACGAGATGCGTTGTTGCTCGGCGTCGGCGGCTACCTTGCGCCCGACATGGCGTCCGAACAGGTCGCGCACTCGTTCGCGTTCTCTAAGGCCCTGCACCATGGAGTTGAAGCCGTGCTGCAATTCGCCGAGTTCGGTTCCGTCGAACACCACCAGATCGGTGCTCAGATCGCCTTGTTCCACCCGTTTCAACGCTGCCCGGACCCCTTGGAGGGGGCTGGTGGTGAGCCAGGTGACAATCCACATCAGGGTGAACCCGAAGATCAGCGCGACGGTGGCCAGGACCAGCTGCCCGACGACGAATTGCTGGCGGGTGTCGATATGTAAATTCAGGCTGACCACACTGGACAGCGCGATTCCCAAAACGGGTATCCCCGAGCCCAGGATCCACACCGTCATGAGTCGGCCCATGACGCCGATGGTCAACCACCCCGGCGGGTGCCCGGCCGCGATGGCTTGCGCAGCGGCCGGTCTTAGCGCGAACTCGGTGATCAGATAGCAGTTCGTCGCCGTCATAACCCCGGTAAACCCTATGCTCAACAACACTTTTGGGATGAAGTTGGTATCTACCAACCCGTAGAGCGTTGTCAGCAGAACGGCGCCGATGCCCCAGAGGAGAAGGTGAATTCGGGCCAGGCGCCAAGGCGCCAGGAGGGTGTTGCTCTGATCTGCGCGGGTGGGCGGGCGTCCCTGGATTGACCAGCCCACGGCTTCGGACACCGTTCGTTTGACCCATACGACGCCTACGGCGATAGCACCCACTGCGTAGCCGGGTGCAACGCCGAAGGTCAGCCACGCCGGTGCCTGGTTGAAGACATTGGGTTCTGGGACGGCCACGGCGACGATGAGCCAGAACACCGCAATGCCGATCACGTCACCGAGAGCTATGAACGCGATGAATCCGGCGAGTATGCGTCGGCGGCGGCGGCCTTCTGCCGCGGAGTCCCACAGCCGAGATCCGAACTCAGGTGCGTCTGGCAGTCGGCCGCTGATGAGCGTCAGTATCCGCTGGATCCGATGCGGGGTCGATCTGCGCCTCGCCACGGTGGCGGCCACCTCAGGTTCAGTAGTCCGGGGTACTTCAGTCTGGGGTACGTCTCAGGATCTCGGCATTGCTCTGGTCAAGGTCAGGATAAACAACTCAAGGACAAACATGGCCGGATCGTCGGGGTTGCCAACTGTTGGCGGTTCAGTGGTCGGCCAGCGGATGCCGGTAGGTTCTGCTGCCAGGCGTCATCGACAGATCGGACCGACACGGGTCATCCCGGTACCCGGCGCACAGTTGATGTATTCGAAGCGATTGTTGGCCGGAAGAGCGAACGCCTCGTGCCAGGTGATGACATCGCGGCGCGCGCCATACTTGTGTCCCATGGCGACTTGGTGCCCGTAGATCGCGTGATGGGTCGGGTGGTCGGCCGCCCACGACTCCAGGCCCGCGTAGTCCTGGAAGGCGGCGTACACCGATGTCTCACGCCGCTGCCTGAAGTCTGTGTCGACGTTGGTCATTTGCCGAAGGTAGATGCACCCGGTATCGGGATGCGCGGCGAGATGGTCCATTCCACGGTCGAGTTTTGGGCGCAGCGCCGACTCGTAGTCCTCGGCTTGTTCGGGTTCGGAGTCATGCCAGAACTGCCCCGATCGCATCACCAGCGTATTGAGCGGATTCAACACGAAGACGCGACGCCCCCGCGGGTTGATCGATTCGTCGTAGCGAACAGCCACGCCCAGCGGCGATGCAATGTCCTCGACGGCGGTGATGGGGAAACGATCGCGGGCCGCCCCGGAGTACCCGTTATCGGTGATCTGAACGATTTCGGTGCCGGGGGTGCGTCCCAGACCAATTCGATAGCTGTCTTGGGAGTAGATGGTTTCATGGCGATCGTAAGGACAGATGAGCGTCTCACGCCAGTAACCGACACCGTCGGCGCCCGGGTCCTGCGAATGCCACCAGCGAGCCCACCGGGAGTTGTGCGACCAGGTGGCGTGCGCCAGAGTCGAGGTCCAGTAGCCGACCACGATCGTCGCGGCCTGACCCGCCTCGTCTTGTGAGCAGACCATTACCTCGAATGCCTCCGGCGGGCACGCATCCGAAAACGCGTCGCGCATGTGAGCCACGAAGTGTTGTGACGCGGCGGCGCCGGGCTGTGGGCCTTGCAGGCCGAACCAGTCAGCAACCAGTGCGGGAACCGGGCGGCGCCACCGAAGCGAGTAGCGCACCGACGGCGGGGCGAAGTCATCTGGTCGTCGGGCCCTGAGGACCCGCTCGTATGTCGGGTGGAATACCTTCATCGCCAACTCCTGGGCCCCGTGTTCGTTGCGGGGCGAGCAACTGAGATCAGGACCAGGTGTGGAACCGGTTGCCCCGGTGGTTCATTCACATCCGCCATCCCTGATGCCATCCGGGCCTGGCGCCGGCAGTGCGTAGGACACCCCGGCCGGCGGCGAGGTGGGCTGGAGTACCGGCTTGGGGTCGGTGTCGACATGAAGCTGGAAGATGTCCGGGCGGGAGTAGTGGCCGACAACATCGAAATCGAATTTCCAACGGGTGATCTCGCCCAGGTCGAGATCGGCGTAGAGAATCTGCTCGCCGTCTCCGGCGGGGGGAACCAAGAACTGGCCGCTCGGTGCGACGATACAACTTCCGCCGTTGGACATCACGGTCTCTGGGCCCGCGCCCCCGGGCCTTGGATGAGATTCCGGGTAATCAGCCAACTTCGTGAACTGGTTGCAAGCCAGCACGAAACAGCGTCCTTCCTGCGCGATGTGCTGCATTGAAGGCGCCCACTCGGGGCGATTGTCGGCTGTCGGCGCCAGGTAGATCTGAATTCCTTGGGCATACATGTGAAATCGCAGGAGAGGCATGTAGTTCTCCCAGCAGATGACGGCGCCGACCTTGCCGATGCCGGTGTCGAATACCGGCATCGTGGAACCGTCGCCGTACCCCCAGATGACCCGCTCCGCAGCGGTGGGCATGAGCTTGCGGTGCTTACCGAGTAGCGCACCGTCCGGGCCGAGGAACAGCACGGTGCAGTAGATCGTTCCTCCATCCCGCTCCAGCACACCGGTGATCAGGTAGAGCCGATGGGCCGAAGCGATCTCCGCCAGGCGCCGAACCTCCTCGCCGGGAACGTCGATGGCACCTTCCCAATACTTACGGTAGGCCTCGCGCCCTTCGGCGGTCCGTGAACCGATCTTGGCTCCGAAAGTCTCGCCGCGAGGGTATCCGCCCAGAAAAGCTTCCGGGAAGAGGACCAGCCGCGCACCTGCTGCGGCGGCCTCGGCGGTGAACGCTTCGAGTTTGTCGATCGTTGCGGTGGTATCACCAAAAATCGAGCCTGCTTGAACGACTGCGACTTTCACGTTCTGGTCGTTCATTGCCTTCTGAACTCCTTCGTCAGGCTTCTAGCCTGGCCCGGATGCTGGTAAGCCGTGCAAGCAGCTCTTCCTCGTCGATGACACCCCGGTCCAGCAGCGAGTGCGCCAGTGCCACCAACTGACTCTCCGGATAGGGCAGTCCGGCGTACTTGGTCGCTGACAGCGCATCTTCCTCATCACGGCGTTCTTTGAACGTGAAGTTGATCTCTTGGCCGCTGCAGGAGCGGTCGAGAGCATCGCATACACCGTCCAGGCTGGTCTTCCACGGCGGCAGCGGGTTCTCGACACCGTACTTCGCCGCCATGACCGGCCACACTTGATTGCGCTCCACGATCTGCTCGAGCACACCGGTGCTGAAGCGCTGCGCCGAGCGCGATTCCTTTGGGGCGCTGGGGTCCCGGCTCTCCACGTCAGTCACTCGGCGATCGGTCGGATGGCCGGACGGGTCTTGGTGATGATGTTGCTCGTCACGCCGGGCTTGGGCAGCGCCACACCGATCAGGCAGTCACGGGTGATGATCTCGGCCAACTGTTCCTCGGTCCAGCCCTCAGTGCCCTCAGGCCGCATCGGCATGACCATGAAACGGTGCTTCTGGTTGGAGTCCTCCACCCGAACTTCGACGCCCTCTGGCAGGGCGAGACCGAACTCGGAGAGCACCTGCCGCGGCCACCGCACGATCCGACGCCGATAATTGGGGGTTCGGTACCACTCCGGTGAGTTGCCGAGAATGGGCCGCGGATAACACGAGCACAGCGCGCAGACGATCACATGGTGAATCTTCGGGGTGTTCTCCAGGATCTTGAATGCGACGAAGTCACTAGGTGTGCCGAAGCCGGTGGGGTCCAGCCAGTCGACCCCTACTTCCTTGCTGGCGGCGTTCGCATCGGAGAGCGCCAGTTCCTTGAACTCCGGGTCCAGCCATGCCTTGGCCACCAGTCGGGCCGCGGGCGTCTGGCCGATCTGCTCTGCGTACTCGGTGAACACCCGGTGCTCGTCGGCGGTGAAAAGGCCCTTCTCGATGCACAACTCGCGCAGCGCGATCTCGAGAACCTCGAAGTCGGTGATCTCTTCGACCATCGGCTTGACGGTGCGATCATGGTCATGGTCATGGTCATGGTCTTGGTCATGGTCATGGCCGTGCTCGTGGTCGTGGTCGCGATCAGGCATTGCTGGTTGGGCTTCCTTTCGAGACTAGAAGGTGGCCGTCGGAATCAGCCGGCGAAATCCAGCCAGCGCTCGGGGATCTCGGTCTGCAGGGTGTCGTTGTCGGGTCCGGTGTAGGAGTCCCACAGTTCGGCCTGGTTGAACCGAACAATGTAGAACCACTCCGGCTTGGCTCCCTCATGATCCCAGGTCTCGTCCTCCGGCGCCGGACTCTCATAGGTAACCTCGGCGATCACGCCTTCAGCCCCGCGGGCGTACTCAGGGGTCCGGGTGTAATACAGCGCGGGCAGCTCACGGACCTTCACCCGATCGCCGACCTTGAATTTCGCTGGGCCGGCCTTGCCGGCGAAGATCTGCGGATCACCGATTCCGACCGCGTCGAGGTGGTGGTTGTTGCGTTTGACCTTCGAGCCGTCACCTTCGAACTTGGGCTCAGCCTCCGGAGTCCGTCCCTCGAGTCCGCCGGCATAGCGCGCCTGAACCTCGGCCAACCGATCGGTCAGCTCGCCCCAGCTGATGTGCCCCTTCTCGATGAGCAGCCGGCCCACCGCCCACAGCCAGCGGGTGTAGTAGGGAAGGCCCAGGTAAATCGCTCGCCCGACATCGACGTTGCCCAGGCGCCGGCGTTCCTCGGAAACCCAGATTCCTCGCCAGCCGAGAGCCTCGCAGAGCACGTAGGTCATCAGCTCCCACTGCTCTTCTTCCTTGTTCTCATAGGTATTGGGCACATCCAACTCACCACCGACGTCGTGGCTGGTCTTCAGGTAGGCCAAATAATGATCGTGGGTCACCTCATCGGGCATCGGCCATTCCGCAACCTCGGGATAGGTGACCTTGAGTCTGGAAACCAGCGCCAGCTGCTCAGCCCGTTCCGCGGCGGTGCTCATCAGTACCTACCCCTCACTGCCTACCCCTCACTGCCTACCCGGGGTTCGTGTCCCTGGCAGGTGCGCCGAGCTGCACGTTGGCGACGCACCGTGAAGGCGCACCTGCAGTCCTTCGCCCAAGTTACGCTTCTTCCCTTCCCGGAGTTGAAATTTCGGGACAGGAGTTGAAATTTCGTCCAGAGCCATACCGGCCCAAGCGATACCTGGACGCATCGGTGTCGATCCCGCCCCATCGCGACGCGGTACCGTTGAGCGGTGTCCACTACACGGCGTAGGAGGCCGGCGCTCATCCTGTTGGTGGCCGGCGCCACCGGCGGCTGCCTCGCCCTGGCTTGGTGGCAGTGGGAACGATTCGAATCGACATCAGGCAGTTTCCAGAATCTCGGCTACGCCTTCCAGTGGCCGCTGTTCGCCGGTTTCTGCGTGTACGCCTACTACAAGTTCGTCCGCTATGAAGAAACCCCACCCGAGCCTCGTTCGCAGCAGACCATCAGCGAGATCCCCGCGGGGTTGCTTCCCGAACGGCCAAGACCGGCAACCGATACCGGCGACCAGACATTGCGTGAGTACAACGCCTACCTGGCTGAACTTGCCAAGCCTGACGGTGATGATTCCGGGGCGAAGCAAGACTGACATGAAACCGAAAGGCAGCGGTACATGAGCTCACCTGACTCCCCCTCGCCCGTCACACCCCTCGAGAACATCCGCAAGGCGTTACTGGGCTACCGGGTGCTGGCCTGGGCGACGGGTCTGTGGTTGATCGCCCTCTGCTACGAGATGGTGATGAAGTACGCCTTCAACGATGATTCGCTGGGCTGGATAGCGGTCGTGCACGGGTGGGTGTACTTCGTCTATCTGTTGTTCACCGCCAACCTCGCGGTCAAGGTCCGCTGGCCGATCGCCAAGACCGTCGGCGTGCTGCTCGCCGGAACCATCCCGCTGGTAGGCATCATCGTCGAGCACTTCCAGACCCAGAACATCAAGACGCAGTTCGGCCTGTGAGCTCGCTATACTTGGCTCGGTGTCACCAGGTCCCGGGGTACGTCGCAGCGCTGCGCGGGCTGCCGATCTGACCGCGACACCGTCCCGGGTCCCTGCTCTCACCGGTCTTCGCGCCGTCGCCGCGCTTCTGGTCGTCGCCACCCACGCGGCGTTCGCGACTGGCTACCTCAACCACGGATACCTCGGTGCGGTCTACGCGCGCCTGGAGATCGGCGTCGCGATTTTCTTCGTGCTGTCCGGTTTCCTGTTGTTCCGGCCATGGGTGCGCGCGAAAGCGAACGGTGATCCGCCTCCCTCGTTGAGCCGCTACGCCCGACACCGTTGTCGACGCGTGCTACCGGCCTACCTGCTGGCGGTGCTGGCGACGTTCGCGATCTACACGGTCTTCACGCCGGGACCGAACCCCGGACAGACCTGGCACGGTTTGCTCCGCTATCTGAGCTTCACCCAGATCTACACCGACAACTACTTGACGACGATGCTGCACCCCGGCCTCTCACAGATGTGGAGCATGGCGGTCGAGGTGGCTTTCTACGCGACCCTCCCCGCACTGGCCTATCTGCTGTGCCGCGGTCGGTGGCGGCCCGGACGCATCCTTGCGGGGCTGGCCGCGCTCGCCGCGGTGACTCCCGTCTGGCTCATCCTGGTCATCACCACCGCGTCCGATGCTGTACTGCCCAACTCGGCGGGCATGTGGCTGCCCGCCCATATCGCCTGGTTCGCCGGCGGGATGGCCCTGGCGGTGCTGCAGACGCTCGGCGCCCGGTGCGCTGCAGCAGTGGCGATCCCCCTGGCAGTGGCCCTGTATCTGGTGGTGTCGACGCCGATCGGAGGAGCCATTCTCGGCCCGGACCCGGCGTGGGTGCCGGTGGCGAAGTCGCTACTGTACGCGGCGATCGCGACGTTGGCGGTCGCGCCGCTGGCACTGGGCGACCGGGGCTGGTATCGGCGGCTACTGGCCAGCCCCGCGATGGTCTGGCTGGGCGAAATCTCCTATGAGATCTTTCTGCTGCACTCCGTCGCCATGGCGCTGGCGATGCATCTTGTGCTGGGCTGGCCATTGTTCACCGGGTCGATGCCCGTGCTGATCGCAGCAACACTGGTCCTGACTATTCCGGCCGCGTGGGCGCTGCACCGGGTGACGAGGCCTCAGAGGACCGCCCGCAGCGACGGCACCAGTGCCGCCAGTGCGCGCCCCCGATGCGATGCCGCATCCTTCTCCTGCGAGCTGAGCTCTGCCGCGGTCCTCGCCGAGCCTGTCGGCAGGAACACCGGGTCGTAACCGAATCCTGCGTCACCGCGAGGTTCGCGCACGATGCTGCCGGGCCACTCACCGCGGACCACAACCGACTCAGTCCGTGATGGACCGTAGACGAGCGCGCACGCCGACACGAAAGCGGCGCCGCGGTGCTCGTCGGCAACATCGCGCAGCTGCGCCAGTAGCAACGCGGTATTCGCGGCGTCGTCGCCGTGCCGTCCTGACCAACGCGCGCTGAGCACCCCCGGCATTCCGTTGAGAGCGTCGACCTGGAGCCCGGAATCGTCGGCCACCGCGGGCAGGCCGGTGGCCGCGAAAGCGTCGCGGGCTTTGGCCAGAGCGTTCTCCTCGAACGTCAACCCTGTTTCGGGCGCCTCGTCGAACGGCGCCACATCGTCGAGCGACACCAATGTCAGCGCCGATGCTCGCGCAGTGTCCAGTACCCGGCGCAGTTCGGCCAACTTCTTCGGGTTGCGGCTGGCCACTAGCAGCGTGGACATCGACGTCAGCTTCCGAACGCCTTCTTCGCGGGCTCACCCGACTCGGGCAGCTCGCCCGGGTAGGGCAACTCCAATGCCTGACGCTGAACCTCGAACAACAGATCGCACGACGCCATTGCGGCATCGAGCATTTTGTCCAGCGTCGACCGCGGGAACGTCGCGCCTTCTCCGGTGCCCTGAATCTCGACGAACGTGCCAGTATCGGTGGCGACTACGTTCATGTCGACCTCGGCCCTGGAGTCCTCGGTGTAGGGCAGATCGACCCGGATGCGGCCGTCGACGACACCGACGCTCACCGCGGCGATAGCGCAGGACAGCGGGCGAGGATCCGAGAGGCGGCCGACCGCCGCCAGGTAGGTCACGGCGTCGGCCAGCGCCACGTAGGCGCCGGTGATGGCCGCGGTGCGGGTGCCACCGTCTGCCTGCAGCACGTCGCAATCGACCGCGATGGTGTTCTCTCCCAGCGCGGCCAGATCGATGCAGGCGCGAAGCGACCTGCCGACCAATCGACTGATCTCCTGGGTCCGCCCACCCACGCGTCCCTTGACCGATTCTCGGCCCGAGCGCTCGTGCGTGGCGGCCGGCAGCATCGCGTACTCGGCGGTCAGCCAGCCCTGCCCGGAGCCTTTACGCCAGCGGGGCACACCCTCGGTGACGCTCGCGGTGCACATCACCCGGGTCTGGCCGAACTCCACCAGCACCGACCCCGCGGGGTGAGAGGTGAAGCCGCGCGTGATGGTGACCGGGCGCAGTTCGTCGTCGAGCCTGCCGTCTTCTCGTCTGGACACGGGCCAACACTAACGGGTAACCCGTCATGCTCCGGGCGCGGTTGGCCGGCGCGCTCAGGACCGCGTGACCTCGAAAGCCTCGTTGCAGACCACGGCATGCACAGGACCGTCGAATTCGGCCTTCGCCTCGCTGATCACATCCTCGCGCGACGTCCACGGCGGGATGTGGGTCAGCAGGAGTTCGGAGACACCGGCGCGGGCGGCGACCCGCCCGGCTTCGGTTCCCGAAAGGTGCAGATTGGGGGGCCGCGCCGGCGAATGTGTCCACGATGCTTCGCACAGAAAGACATCGGCGCCGGTGGCGAGTTCGATCAGAGCGTCGCAGTAACCGCTGTCGCCGCTGTAGACGAGCGTCGCGCCGGAGGGGTCGGTGATGCGCATTCCGTAGGACTCGGTCGGATGGAGCACCAGCCGCGGCGACACCGTCAACGAGCCGATCTCCACGGGCTGCTCGTCCACCCAGTGCCGAATCTCGAAGATGTCGGTGAAGTCGTCGATCTCGCCGCCCTCCGGCGACGACGCCGCGCCCAGTCGCGCCCAGGTGTTGGCCGGGCCGTAGACGACTCCGCGCTCCCGCGCCGGCGTCGGATGATAGCGCCGCCAAACGAAGAGTCCGGGCAAATCCAGGCAGTGATCGGCGTGCAGATGCGAGAGCAACACGTGCACCGAGTTCGGGTTGGCGTGACGCTGAAGGGCTCCAAGGACGCCGCCGCCGAAGTCGACGACCAGTGGCGGCGTGTCGGGGGCGGTTACCAGATAGCCCGACGCAGGCGAATCCGGCCCGACCACACTGCCGGAGCAACCTAGTACGGTGATTCGCACGCCCCTAGCTTGCCATGCCCAGCAAAAACATGAGAATGACATGGCCGGTTTCGGGGACCAACATCAGGGTTGCCCGCCCCGATGACGCTGAACAGGTCGAATACCGTCCAGACCAGGGCCGAGGAATCGTGCTGCCAGAGCGGGGAACGCCTCGGGGTCGCCGGTGGCCTCGAACACCCGCTTCGGCGGCGACGCCGCCGGACCGGGATGCTGCCTCAGCAGGTCGTTCTCGGTGAGAACACGCAGCAAGTCCTTCGCGGTCTCCTCAGCGCTGGACACCAAACTCACCTCGTCGCCCATCGCCAGCTGGATCAGACCCGACAGCATCGGATAGTGCGTGCAGCCGAGCACCAGGGTGTCTACCCCGGCGCGTTGCAAGGGTTCCAGGTATCCCTCGGCCAACCCCAGCACCTGTCGGCCGCTGGTGACACCCCGCTCCACGAAGTCCACGAAGCGCGGGCAAGCCACCGCGAACACCTCGATGTCCCGCGCGGCGGCGAAGGCGTCCTGGTAGGTACCGGAGGCGATCGTGGCAGCCGTTCCGATCACCCCGACCCGCCCGTTGCGGGTAGATCGGACCGCGCGCCGCACCGCCGGCAGGATCACCTCCACGACCGGCACCGGCGCGTACCGCTCTCGGGCGTCGCGCAGACAGGCCGAGGACGCCGTATTGCAGGCAATCACCAACGCCTTGATCCCGCGGCCGGCGAGGTCGTCACCGATCGCCAGGGCATGGGCCCGGATCTCCGGAACGGTCAGTGGCCCGTACGGTCCGTTGCCAGTGTCACCGACGTAGATGATGTCCTCGTCGGGCAACTGGTCGATTACGGCCCGCGCGACTGTCAGCCCGCCCACACCGGAGTCGAAGATCCCGATCGGAGCCCGCAGCGAGTTCGCCTCCGGGGTCACGAACCCAGGTACGGCGGAATTGAGTTGCCCGGCCCGGCCGTACCCGGGCCCCGCCTGGACTCCCGAGCCTTGCGCTCGGGCCCCGACAGCACGTAGGCGGCCAGAACGCCGGCGATCGCGCCGCAGAGGTGGCCCTGCCATGAGACGCCGAACGTCCCCGGCAGCACGCCGAGCAGAATGCTTCCGTAGATCACCAGCACGACCACGCCGACGACGATCTCCCAGACCTTGCGGGTGAAGAATCCGAACACGATCAGGAACGTCAACCAGCCGAAGATCAGGCCGGAAGCACCGATGTGGTTCGTCTCGACCACAACTCCGTTGTAGCTGGGCGCTCCGACGTTGCCGATCAGCCAAGTGCCGAAGCCGCCGAGAATCCAGATTATCGCGGTGGCATAGATGAATCGGGACAAGCCCGCCAGGGTCATCAGAAACCCGAGTACCAGAGCCGGACCGGTGTTGGCGATCAGATGTTCCCAATTCGAGTGCAACAACGGCGCCACCAGGATGCCGCTGAGGCCATCGGTCTCCAGCGGACGTATTCCGTTGCTGTCGAGTTGATGTCCGGTAAGGGCATCGAAGAGTTCGATCAGCCAGAGCAGGACGACGAACGAGGCGACCGTCGCAGCGCCCACGACCCAGGCCGGGCGCTTCTTCGGCTCCGCTGGCGGCCCGACCATGCCGGGATGGCCACCCGGCAGACTCATGCGCGACACCTCATGCCCATACGCGACACCTCATGCCCATAGCTGCCCTTCCAGCGCATCCTCCGCGTCATCCAGGCTACCGGCGTATGCACCGGTCGACAGGTACTTCCATCCCGCATCGCACACCACGAACGCGATGTCGGCCCGCTTTCCGGCCCTGGCCGACTTATCGGCCATCGCCAACGCGGCGTGCAGAATGGCCCCGGTCGAGATGCCGGCGAAGATGCCCTCGACCTGGACAAGCTCACGGGTGCGCTTGATCGCTTCGAACGAACCGACCGAGTAGCGGGTGGTCAGGACGTCCGGGTCGTAGAGCTCGGGGATGAAGCCCTCATCGATGTTGCGCAGCGCGTACACACCCTCCCCGTACCGGGGTTCGGCCGCGACGATCTGGACCCCGGGGACGTGCTCGCGCAGGTAGCGCCCCGTGCCCATCAGGGTGCCGGTGGTGCCCAGGCCTGCGACGAAATGCGTGATCTCAGGCAGGTCGGCCAGCAACTCCGGCCCGGTACCGTCGTAGTGCGCTGCGGCATTGGACTCGTTGCCGTACTGATACAGCATGACCCACGAAGGATGTTCTGCGGCAATCTCTTTGGCCTGGGCCACTGCCGTATTGGAGCCGCCCTCTGCCGGCGAGAAGATGATCCGGGCACCATAGAGTTCCAACAGTTGGCGCCGTTCGATCGAGGTGTTCTCCGGCATGACGCAGACCAGTTGGTAACCCTTGAGGAGCGCGGCCATCGCCAAGGAGATGCCGGTATTACCGCTGGTAGGTTCCAGGATCGTGGCCCCGGTCTGCAATAGTCCGCTGCGTTCGGCATCCTCGATCATCCGCAGGGCGGGCCGGTCTTTGATGGACCCGGTCGGGTTTCGGTCCTCCAGCTTGGCCCACAACCGGACGTGAGGTGCGCCGTCACCGCCTCCGTTCCAGGAGGGCGAGAGCCGCTGCAGCCCGACCAGCGGGGTGTCACCCAGCGCCTCCAGCAGCGAGTCGTACCTAGTCATCGGACTCCATACCCACCTACCGGCGCACTCACCCTCCCGCGACGGCGGGCAGGATCGTGACCGAGTCTCCTTCGGATATCTCAGTCTGCAGACCACCGGAGAACCGCACATCCTCGTCGTTGACGTAGATGTTGACGAAGCGCTGCAGCTTGCCCGGATTGGCGGAGTCGACCAACCGTTCGGCGATGCCTGAGTAGTTTTCGTTCAGGTCTGTGATGACCTCCTGCAACGTGGCACCGGACGCGGTGACTCGTTTCTCCCCGCCGGTATGGACGCGCAGGATGGTCGGGATCGACACGGTGACATTGGCTGAATCAGACACAGGTTCTCTCTTATCAGTACTGCTCGACGATCTTGACGGGCTCTTCGGTGACGACGCCGTCCACGATGCGGTAACTGCGCAACTCGTGTTCGTCGACGTCGCGGGTGGATACCACCACGTAGTGGGCATCGGGTTCGGAGGCATAGGAAATATCGGTGCGGCTCGGGTAGGCCTCGGTCGCCGTATGCGAGTGATAGATCACAATGGGCTCTTCCGCTGCTGCCTCGAAACCGCGCCACACCTTCAGCTGCTCCCCGGAGTCGAACCGGTAGAACGTCGGCGAACGCTCCGCGTTGAGCATGGCGATGAACCTCTCGGGACGGTCGGAGCCCTCGGGTCCCGCAATGACGCCGCAGGCCTCGTCCGGATGGTCGGCGCGCGCATGGCTGACCATCGCCTCCACCAAGTCAGCTCGGATCACGAGCACCGCCCAAATCCCTTCCGTCGGGGACCGCCACCGGTCACGGGAACGCTCCCGGCAACAGGCCACGGTATGTCGGTATTCCGGCAACCTCGTCAGCGGCCAGCACTCCGATGAGCACCGCCTGGGCCAGACAGTCCGCGGCAGCCGCGCCAACAGCGGTTATGAGCGGCACTTCTGGTGACATGGACGCCGGGGTGTTCGGGCCCGGGTTCACCTCGAGTGCACCGGTGGCCAGCGCGAACACGGTATCGCCGTCCACCGGTGTATGGCACGGGCGAATAGTGCGGGCCAGCCCGTCGTGTGCGGCCATCGCCACCCGGCGACAGCCAGACGGGCTGAGTGCGGCATCGGTGGCTACCACGGCGATGGTGGTGTTCAACGGGCTCAGCTCGCCACGGCGCTCGTCGTAGGCGGCCAGCTGATCCGCGGGCGGTCGGACCAGCCCGAACTCCTCGATCTGATAGGCAAGCCAAGGCAGTCCGGTGTCGCGATCGACAACGTCGCCGGCGGAGTTGACCACGACCAGCGCACCGACGGTGACACCGGAATCGAGCCTTACCGAGGCAGTCCCCACCCCGCCCTTGAGCACCCCGGCCCGCGCGCCGACGCCCGCTCCGATAGTCCCGATCCCGACATCGGTGCCGGCACCCTCGATCGCGAGATAGCCGAACTCCGCGTTCGGGCGACACTGCCAGCCCCCGACCGGCAGGTCGAAGATCACCGCGGCGGGGACGATCGGGACCACCCCGCCATCCATCGCAACACCGCGTTCATGCTGTTCGAGCCAGGTCATCGCGCCATCAGCTGCGGCCAGCCCGAACGCACTGCCGCCGGAGAGCACCACCGCGTCGACACTGCGCACCGAGTTGCTCGGATCCAGCAGGTCGGTCTCCCGGGTTCCGGGAGCGCCCCCGCGGCAGTCGACCGCACCCACCGTCCCGGGTGGGGTCAGCACGACC
>JAHZIT010000036.1 GCA_022601275.1 Actinomycetes bacterium | reverse complement strand
TGCTGCGGTGCCGAGACGCGCCGAGAGCGGCTCGAGGCGGTACGCGTTCATGACCGGACGCAGGGTCTCAACATCGTCGGGACCGAGGAGTTGAGTTCGTCCGATCACGAACACCAGATCGGTCTCGAATCGCAGGACGTCGGAGAAACCCTCGGGGGCAACGCCAGTGAACCTGGGCCCAACCAGCAGGTAGGTTCCGGGCTCCGAACCGGTTGCCCGGGAGCCCACGTAGTGCGGATTCGTGCCAAACAGGTCCTCGAGTTGCATCACGTAGTAGCGGTCGGTCACCGCTGGCACGTCGAGCACCATCGGCTCGGCCCGTAGGTCTAGCGCTGCCATCGAGTAGGGCGTGTCGGCGTTCGGTGTGATGACGTCTTTGAAGTTGTGATCGAGCGTCACCGGATCACCGTGCATCTTGTTCATCGGGCCGCGGTAGGACGGCAGCGACGGCGTCAAGAACGTCGCAAAGCAGTAGCGGTAGCCCATCAGCATCGGGAACGAGAAGATGTAGGCCTCCTCGGCGATCGCAGCAAGCTCTTCGGGGGACAGACGATCACGGCTCATTACTACCTCCAGTGGTTCCAGCGTCTCGCCGCAGGACTTGTCGAACAAGTGCCCGCACTTCGATCGGTTTGCGCCCGTTCGGCCGCCACGTCAACGCCCGGTCGGCGGCCACGCCGACCCCGGCGAGGCATCGCTGGGGTCGGTCTGGTCGCCGCGGGACAGCGGCACCCACCGTTCGCTCGGTGCGGGCTGTTTCGACGACGGGAAATCTCTGAGGCTGCCCGACGGCTTGGCGTCCCACCCGGCGAATGTCAGTGGTGTCTGCAGCCATGCGTACAGCAGGTTGTACGTGGCCTCGAGCGAATCGAGATGGGTACGTTCCCAGCCGTGGCTACCGTCGACGCCGAAACCGACCAGGGCAGCCCGAGTGCTTGCCCCCGCCTCGATCGCAGCCGCGGCGTCGGAACGGTAGTAGCGGAGAACATCCCGCGCGAAAGGAATCCCCCGCTCTTCGGCGAGGCGGCACAGTTTCCGGGTCAGGTGATAGTCATACGGGCCGTGCAGATCGGACATCGGCACCGTCACGCCATCTTCGATGGAATGCTGGCCGGGCGCACATACCGCGTTGTCCACCGCGATCATCTCCGCGATGCCCGGCGGCAGACCGGAGCTGGCGCCGTAGCCGACTTCCTCGGCGATGGTCACCATGACCGTGGTGCGGTGCGGCAACACCATTTTTTTCTCGGCGATGTGCTTGATCAACGTGAGTGCTACCGCGACGCCGGCCTGGTCATCGAGGTGACGGGAAACAATGAAACCATCTTCGGTGAGAACCGGGCTGGTGACCAGGGCGACGAAGTCACCGACCTTGATACCCACACGGGCCAGATCCTCCGGTGTGGACACCTTGCGATCCACCCTGATCTCGACGTGGTCCCAGTCCGTGGGTTGGGTATCAACCTCGTCGCCGAACGCGTGCCCGCTGGCCTTCAGCGGCAGAATCGTGCCGGTGATGAATTGCTCAGGGTCGTCGCAAAAGACGCGGACACGAGCACCCGCGGCGAATCTCGCCGAGAAGGTGCCCACGGAAGTAATCGCGAGGCGGCCGTTCTCCTTGAGTCCGCGCACCATGCAGCCGATGGTGTCGGCGTGAACCACCAACGCTCGGTCGGTGGTTGCCGATTCGCCCGGGAGTTCAGCGATCAGGGCCCCGCGGCGGGTCAGCGAGAACGGCACACCACATTCATCGAAGATCCCGCCGATCAATTGCATCACCGCGTCGGTGCGGCCGGTCGGGCTCGGGGTCTGCAGTAGTGCCAGCAGTGTGTTGACCATCCACGCTCGGTCGGACGCGGGCATGGCTTCGGATTGGCGCACGGTGCCTCATTCGCGGTTCTTCGGGGTGGGGTCCAATCTAGCGAGTAGTCGGCGGTGATCGCTGCTGATTGGACCTCTGATGATCTCGACGGTTTACATTACTTCTGCTTGCGAAGGCGTTGCAGCGCTATTTGATTCAGGGCGATCAGTACCGCCGCCGACACGAAACTTTCTCGTCGGGGCTCAGCCGTCGGACGCTCCGGCGAACTCGTCCGGGTCGACCGTTGGGTTATGGAATGCAGGATGTAGCGTGGCCACCGTGAACTCCTCTCGTTTGTCTCCCCCGGTCGTGCTCGCAGCCGGTGCCACGTCGCTCGCATTGATGCTCGCCGCATGCGGTTCGGCCACCGAAACCGCAACCGCAGCCAATTCATGCCCGACGGCAGCGCCGGAGAGCGGTGGCACACCGGACTGGACCTTGCCTGGAACCGTTGGCAGTGTTGCGGTCACCGCGCCCACGGATACGACGGCGCCGAGCATCAGCGTTGACGCGCCTTTCAGTGTGGCTGAGACCCAAGTGCATACGCTGCAGGCCGGTGACGGGCCTGTCGTCGCAGACACGGCAACCGCCTCGGTCTGCTACCTGGGCGTCAACGGACGTGACGGATCTGTGTTCGACAGCAGCTACGCACGGGGCACCCCGGCTGAATTCCCACTCGACGGAGTCGTGCCGGGCTTCCAGAAGGCGATCGCAGGACAGACGGTCGGATCCGCTGTCGCTGTCGCAATGACCTCGGCCGACGGCTACCCCGCCGGTCAGCCCGGCGCCGGAATCCTGCCAGGCGACTCGCTGATCTTTGCGATCAAAATCCTGGGCGCCTCGAGCTGACAGCGGTGACCCCGGCGAGTTGTCCGCCGCCCACGAACGCGGTGATGAGCTAGGCGGGCGCATACTCGGCACAGCGCAATGGCGGGCTATCATCGCTGTCGATGAGCGCGCACTTTGAGGAGTTGGGCTGGCGACAGACTCCGATGGGTGTGATCAGCTTGCGCCGCAGATTCGATCTCGCGGTGTGCGCCGATGTGTATGAGGTCAAGCTCGATGACGAGTATCTGATGTCGAGCCTGTTCACTGAAGCCGAGCGGGAACTGGCGCGGCTAGCTCTGGCGAGAACGCCGGGGTCGGGCCTGGATGTGATCGTCGGTGGTCTCGGCCTCGGGTATACCGCTCAAGAAGCGTTGGCATGCAATCGGATTCAAACACTGACTGTCATCGAGTACTCCGATGCGGTCATCGATTGGCACGAACGCGACTTGCTACCGGATACGACTGGTCTGGCCGCCGATAGCCGCGTTGCCCTGATGCGGGGGGATTTTTTCGCGGCCGTGGCGGGGTTCGATCCGGAGCACCAGTGCCGATCCTATGACGCGATGCTGCTCGACATCGACCACTCGCCGCGCCACCTGCTGCACGAGCCACACGCTGACTTCTACACCCATGACGGTCTCGTTAGGGCGTCGGCTCGTATCGTCCCAGGCGGCACTTTCGCCATGTGGTCCGACGATGGCCCGGACGAGGATTTCACAGCGGTACTCGAATCCGTATTCAGTGACGTCGAGGTCGAGCGAGTGTGGTTCGACAACCCGCTCACTGGCGGCCGCTCGGCCAACACTGTCTATCTTGCGACCCGGTCATGACGGGCAAGGGCTGGCTCAGCAACCGAACTGGGTAACGCTAGGGAGATTTGAGGCTTGGCAGATTCATATGGTCAACGCAATTTCCATTGTGAGGGAGGTTGCAGGTGGCATATCCGCATTCGATGCGGCGAGACTTCTTCGATCGAGTGTGTTCGGGAGAGTCACTTCGTGAAGC
>JAHZIT010000035.1 GCA_022601275.1 Actinomycetes bacterium | reverse complement strand
TTGTCCTGGGTGGCGAAGCAACACGTGGTGTTCATCTCCTCCTCGGTGAACAGGCCCGCGGCGCTCAGCCGATCGATCTCGGCATGCACGGTCTCCGTTTTGGCCACCTCGACGCCGAGATGGTTGAGGGTGCCGCCCTTGCCCGGATTTTCGATGAGCACCAGCTTGAGGGGCGGTTCGGCAACGGCGAAGTTGGCATACCCGTCCTTGACCTTCGCAGGCGCGGCGTTGAAGAGCTTGGAGTAGAACGTGATGGCCTGGTCGAGGTCATCGACGTTGAGGGCGAGTTGAACTCTGGACATGGGAACCTCCGGACCTGTGAGACTTATATCGAATTGGCGTACTACCGCCACCATGCCACCTTTTTGATATATGTCAACACCGTGGCAGAATGGGGCCGTGCCCAAGACCTTGCCGACGATCGACATCTCCGCGCCGGTGTGCTGCGCGCCCTTGGCTGCCGGACCCATGAGTGACGGCGATGCGCTCCAGGTGGCGCTGCGGCTCAAGGCACTCGCGGACCCGGCGAGGGTGAAGATCATGTCGTTGCTGTTCAGTTCCTCGGCCGGCGCGGAGAACAGCGGCGACCTCGCAGCCGCGCTGGGACTGAGCGAATCCACCGTGAGTCACCATGTGGCACAACTCCGTCGGGCCGGCTTCGTCGACTCCGATCGACGGGGTATGCACGTCTACCATCGACCGGCCCCCGATGCAGTCGGCGCCCTGTACGCGGTGTTGAATCCCAACTGTTGCAGTTGACAACGGCATTCGGCAATCGCGGCTGGTACTCGCGGGATTGCCCGGCTGATCGTTCAGGTGCAGCTGGCGGCATTCCCGCCGGCCTGCTTGGCGGAATTCATCGCTGACTCCGCCCGCGTCTTGAGCGTCGACACCGACTCACCCGGAATAGCCAGGGTGGCACCGATGCTCAGCGTGGCGTTAATCGTCACGCCCGCATGATGAATCGGTTCTTCAGCACGGCCACGAATCTTCTCCGCAACCTGAGCGACATTGTCCAGGCTGTGGACGCCGGGAAGCAGCACCAATGCTTCGTCCCAGCCGAAGCGCCCAACCGTGTCGCCTTGGCGCACGCATTGCCGGAACCTCATGGCCAGGGTGGCGAGCACGACGTTTCCGAAGGCCTCGCCCCAGGTTTCGACGATCGTCCAGAAATCGTCGATGCTACAGAGCAAGACGCCCAGGTGAGGTCCATGACGCCGGGGGCTGTTGAGTGCGAACTCGAGACGTGCGCGCGTCTCGGTCATGGTCGTCAGTCCGCTGAGACCTTCCAGCGAGCGCGTTCGGAGCAGGTCGACCTCGAATTCGGCGACGGCGTCCAGAACGTCGAAGAACATCTTGCCCATCGGTTGGTTTGGGTCGTAGACCTGTCCGCCCAGTGACAAACTGATGCCGCGCTTGGCAAGTCCCTCGCCGATGGCGCAAGCATCGGGTACCGATCGAGCGAGCCGGTCGAGCTTCGGCGACACCAGCGTGTCACCCTCCCGCACTGCCGCCAGCGCCCGGTCCAGGCCCGGACGTTCTGTGTCGGTGCCGGTGAGTCCCTGGTCGACATGGATTTGATCGTCCGCGACGCCCAGTTCGCGAAGTCGTTGCTGCTGCTCGGCAAGATCCTGCGGGTCCAGGGAACAGCGCGCGTATCCAACGAAGGTGCCGTCAGCAGCCGTTGTTGAAGTCGCCATTGTTGAAATGTAGCGGACAGCCGCGCGGCTCCCGAGCCCATGAAGCGGCGTGGCGTGTGGGTGCGCTGTAAGGGTGCGCTGTGAGGGCGCCCGGAGCTAAACACCACGCTCGACAGGCAGCCTCCCGATATCGACGGCCGCTACCAACGCCGCGTGGTCAGCTTCGGTTTGGTCGGCGTAACGACGGGCGAACAGGCACAGTGCGTCGTCCACCCGCTCTGAGTGGCCGAGATAACCGGCGATCATCGAGGCGCCGCTGGTCCGCGCATGACCCTTGGCCAGCAGCTGACCGACCACGCCCGCGTAGTCGATCAGTGCTTTGGGGTCCATGGCATCCAGCGGGATGGTGCCCTTCATGTTGCGGAACTGCCGCACGTAGTACTGCAGCCCATCCACGGTCGTCCAACCCAACAGCGGGTCGCTGACCGTCTGCAGCGCTTGTTGGTACTCAACAACCCGCTGGCCTTGATGCGCGTGCAAGGCGGACTCGCCGTGCACATAGCGGGCCAGCACCGAGCGGCGGGCTTGCTTGAGTTGCAGGAAAACCACATCCTCAGCCGAAGAGCCCTCCAGCAGAGCCACATACGCGCGCAGACCGACGCTGCCCACCCCGACCACCTTGTGCGCGACATCGAGCAGGGTGTAGCCGCCCAGCACACGGCGCCAGTGCGTGGACAGTGTCTGCAGATAGTCGTCGAGCGCCTCGGCCAGCGCGTCGGCTTCGCGCCAAGGCACCCGGGTGATCAAGGGCGGCTCTTCGACGATCCTGCGGATGCCGTCGACCTCCTGGGTGAATCTGGGCAACGCTCGGTCGCTGGTGCGGTTGCGGGCACGCTTGGCCGACCGCCGCACTTCGTCGGCCAGCGGCCCCGCCGTCTCACCGGCTAGCCGGTCGACGTCCAGCCGGGTGAAGGAGCGCGAAAACAGCGGCTCTTCGGCCAGCCGTCGGACTTCGATCCGGTACGCCGAGACGCAGGAGCGCACCGCCTCCGCGCACTCGTGCTCGCCTGCGCCGTTCTGGCGCCCCGCAACCCAGATGCTGGCCACCAATCGGCGCAGGTCCCACTCCCAACCACCGGGGTGCGCTTCGTCGAAGTCGTTGAGGTCGATCACCAGGTCACGTTGCGGCGATGCGTAAAAGCCGAAGTTGCCCAAGTGTGAATCACCGCAAACCACCGGCGTGATCCCGGTCGACGGCAGGCGCGCCACATCGTCGGCCATCACCACCGCGGTGCCCCGCAGAAAGCCGTACGGGGAGGCGACCATTCGTCCTACCCGAACCGGGATCAGACGGTCCAGCCGACCGCGATGGCTGAGGTTGATGAGATCGATGGGATCCGGCCGGTTCGGCGGCGGCGCCCACTGCGCCAGAGATCGCCGCGGCACCCGCTTTCGCAGGCCCTTGCCGAGCGCGTACCGCTCGGCGCGGGTAACCGGCCGCTGCCGCAGCGAGTGATAGGCGCCGCTGTCCGCCTCGGCCAGCACGGTATGTCTGGTCGGCTCGAGACCTGTCGGAGCACTGCTCACCCTGCCAACACACCTCTCCACGTGACTGCGGTGTCGGTTCCCATGTTGCGCCGACCGGCAACAGCGCGGGCTGACTTCAGGGAATCGCGGCCGACCGAGGCCTATCGGGGCGCTGATCGACCAAACTATGGTCATGACGGAATCCGGCGCGACCCTCGTTGCGGTGTACCTCGACTTCGACAACATCGTGATCTCGCGGTACGACCAGGTGCACGGCCGGAACTCCTTCCAGAAAGACAAAGCCAAGGGCTTGGCCGACGACCCGGGCCGGCTCGCTGCCGCCACCGTCGATGTCGGAGCGATCATCGACTTTGCGTCGTCGTTCGGCACGTTGGTGCTGACTCGCGCCTATGCCGACTGGTCAGCGGAGGTCAATGCCGGATACCGCGGGCAACTGGTGGGGCGTGCGGTCGACCTGGTGCAGCTGTTTCCGGCGGCGGCATATGGCAAGAACGGGGCCGATATCCGGCTGGCCGTCGATGCGGTCGAGGACATGTTCCGGTTGCCCGACCTGACGCATGTGGTGATCGTCGCCGGCGACTCCGACTACATTGCGCTGGCCCAGCGGTGCAAGCGCCTCGGCCGCTACGTGGTGGGTATCGGGGTGGCTGGATCATCGAGCCGCATGCTGGCGGCCGCGTGCGACGAATTCGTCACCTACGATGCGCTCCCCGGCGTCCCGGTGTTCGAGCCCATTCCCGGCCGCGGCGACGCAGCCGAGGAGAAGCCCACACCAAGAAGACGTTCCAGCCGGGCCAAGGCCGCAGAGCCCGAAACCACCGGCGAGCCCGAGCCGCCCGATCCGCAGGCCGCCGCGACCGGCCTGCTCACCCGCGCACTGCGAATCGGCCTGGAGAAAGACGACGCGGACTGGCTGCACAACTCCGCGGTGAAGGCGCAAATGAAGCGGATGGACCCATCGTTCAGCGAAAAGTCTCTGGGCTTCAAGTCCTTCAGCGATTTCCTGCGTTCCCGATCCGACGTGGTGGAACTGGATGAGAGCTCGACGACACGACTGGTGCGGCTGCGCGATTAGGGGCGTGGAATACCTGCTGCGTAAAATGCTCGCAACGCGGGATACGTTCTCACAGAAAATAATTCACCGCTCCGCCGCTCATCCGGGCAAAATGACCCGATAGCAGCAATCTGGGGGCAGGATGTGGCGGATGCGCTTCGGAAACTTCATTGCTCCCTTTCACCCGGTCGGACAGAACCCAACACTGGCCATCGAGCGAGATCTGGAACTGATCGTTGCGATGGACCGCCTGGGCTTCGACGAAGCGTGGATCGGCGAACACCACTCCGCCGGGTTCGAGATCATCGCTTCGCCGGAGGTCGTCATAGCCGTGGCAGCAGAGCGCACCAAGCACATCAAGCTCGGTACGGGGGTGAGCTCCCTGCCCTACCACAACCCCTTGATGCTCGCCGATCGCATGGTTCTGCTCGACCACCTCACCCGCGGCCGGGCCATGCTCGGTTGCGGGCCAGGACAACTCACCTCCGATGCGCACATGCTGGGGATCCCCGCCGACGAACAGAGGCCGCGTATGGAGCAATGCCTCGACGCGATCATGCGACTGCTGCGCGGCGAGACGGTCACCATGCACACCGACGGGTTCACCCTCCAGGACGCCCGCCTGCAGCTGAAGCCCTACAGCCAACCGTGTTTCGACGTGGCCGTCGCCGCCTCGTTCTCCCCCACCGGGCCGCGGGGAGCGGGCACCCACGGCGTCGGCATGTTGTCGATCGCGGCGACTGCGAAACAGGGAATGGATCTGCTTGCCCAGCATTGGAAGACGTGGGACGAGGTCGCCCGCGACCACGGCCACGTCGCCGACCGGTCGAAGTGGCGGCTCGTCGGTCCGATGCACATTGCCGAAACCCGCGAGCAAGCCGAACGCGATGTTGAGTACGGCATCGCGGAATTCTCCCGCTATTTCAGCCACATCCTGCCCGCAGGGCCGGTACAGGGAGACACACCGGCCGAGATCATCGCGAACAACCGGGCATCCGGTTTCGCGGTGATCGGCACCCCGGAGGACGCGGTCGCCAAGATCTCCGAACTGGTCGAGGCCAGCGACGGCGGCTTCGGAGCCTTTCTTCTCTTCGACCACGACTGGGCCCCGCCCGCCGCGAAACTGCGCAGTTACGAACTCTTCGCGCAATACGTGATGCCACATTTCACCGGCCAACTCACGGCTCCGGCCGCCTCCAGCGATTGGGTGACCGCAAGCGGGACCGAGTTCATCGACCGCGCCGCTCATGCGATCGGCAAGGCGATCGAGGACCACGCCGCGGAACGCGAAGCCAAAATAGCCTCGCAGTAAGGCAAAACCAGAACGGTTAGATGCCCCTGCAGCACCGACAGTCCCCCGGTGATCGGAAAGGAACGACGCAGTAACCGCCCTCGCAGTACCTTTGGCGAGACGGCGAGGAGGGGATGGCGTGGTCGATACTGTGCCGCATCACCCTGCTGGGCGGCTGGAAGCGATGTTGGCCTGGTGGCCACGCGCCGCCGTTGCCGCGGTGTTCGTCATTGCGGTAGCGAACTGGCTGGGCTGGGCGCTGGGAATCGACCGGTTGACGCGGTTCTTCCCGTCGTGGCCGCCGATGACGCCGTGGTCCGCCGTCCTCGTCGCGGTCCTGGGAGTTGCGGTCCTGGCTCAGTCGGGACGTCCGTCACGCGCCCGGGTTCTCCTGGGGTGCGGCGCCGCAGCGGTTGCCGGCGCTTTGGCCGTCGTATTCCTGGCCGAATACGTGAGCGGTCATTCCTTCGGCCTGGACCAGGTGTGGCTTCCCGCGGCAATGGGAGCGGAACAACCACGTTCGCTGGACCGCCCCAGTCCGCAGACGGCGTCGTCAGCGTTGCTGCTGTCGCTGGGCGCCGGGCTGACCCGCATGGATCGCCGCTGGACTCCGAGGGCATGGGCGTTCAGCCTCGTGGCCGCGACGGCCCTGCCCATCTTCATCGTCGTGGGCTATGTGTTCGAATCCATTTGGCTTGTGAGTGCCAGCCGATCAACCGGCATGGGCTTCTCCACGGCCGCCGCCCTGGCACTGCTGGTCACTGCGACGTTTGCGGTTCGCACCGACCGAAATCCGCTCGCCTGGCTGCTCGCTCGGCCCGACCGGTGGGCGCTGGTTCGGATGGTCGGCATTCTGGCGGTGCCTCCCATCCTCATCGGGTTATCGCGACCGGTGCTGCTGAACCTGGGCCTGCGCGATGATGCGGCTTGGGTCCTGTCAATTTCGTTGAGCACCATCGTCGTCGGCGCGGCCACCTTCTACCTGAGCCAGCTCGAGCAGAAACGTCTGCTGGAAGCCCAAGAGCGAATCCGGCTGATCGTCACCAATGCGCCGAGCTCTATCTCGATACGCAACCGCGAACACCATTACGAACTCGTCAACCAAGCGTTCTGCGACCTCTTCGGCCTCGCTGAACCGGACCAAGCCCTGGGCCGAACCGCCGACGCGTTGCTTCCCTCAGATGTGCTGGCGGAATTGCGGGGCGCCGACACGCGTGCGTTGGGCGGACAGAGCACGAGGTTCGAGCACGAAGCGACCGTGGACGGTAAACGGCTGACCGTCGATGCCCAGGTGTTCCCGGTCGACAGCGGGCATGGCCAGATCACCGGGATCGGCATGATCAGCACCGACATCACTGAGCGTAAGCGCCTGGAAGACCGCTTGCGTGAACAACTCGAGTTCGAAGATTTCATTTCGCGGGCGATGAGTGATGGGCGCCTTGTCGCGTACTCCCAGCCGATCGTCGACGCGCGCACGGCGACGCTGATCGAAGAGGAACTGCTCGTTCGACTAGTGGGACCCGACGGCGAAGTGATGGCTCCCGACAGCTTCCTCCCACAAGCGCAGCAGTTCGGCATGATGCCCCTCATCGACAGGTTCATGGTGGCTCGGGGCATCGAGTTGGCACAGGCCGGCCGTCATGTCGCAGTCAATCTTTCGGCCAACTCCATCGGCGATCGGTCGACAATGGACGCCATCACCCGCGAACTCCGGCGGGCAGGCGATCTCAGCGGGCGGGTTTCCTTCGAGATCACCGAACACGCTGCGCTGGCATCTCTGGACATAGCTGAACGCTTCTCAGACGAAATGAAATTGTTGGGATGTCAAGTGGCCCTTGATGATTTCGGCACCGGGTTCGGCACATTCACCGAACTGCGGAGGATAGCTCTACACAGCCTGAAGATCGATATCAGTTTCGTGCGCGGCCTTCTGGCGAACAAGCGCGACGAATCGGTGGTGAAGATGATCGTGCGCATCGCCAAGGAGTTCGGGCTGGTCACCACGGCAGAGGGTGTCGAGAATGCCGAGACTCTGACCCGTCTCATCGAACTGGGGGTCGACCAGGTGCAGGGATATCTGATCGGGGAACCAGCACCGGCTGCGGACTGACTGAGACGTCCTTACCTATTGGGTGCTGTGCGGTACGCCCGAAATGTGCCGTGTGCCAGGATCCGGGTGCTGGCCCGCAGAGCAGATCATCGTGTTTCAGCGCCCTGCGCCGCGGCCGCCCGCCCCGACAGGTCCGCCAGCGTCAGCTGATGCGAGGGCGGATCCGGCAGGACCATCGATTTCCGCACCGTCAGCGACGCATCCACGTGAACAAGCACACCGGGGTCCAGCAGCTGCCAGCCGGGGTCGTCATCCATTGGCTCACTGG
This sequence comes from Actinomycetes bacterium, assembly GCA_022601275.1. Lineage (GTDB taxonomy): Bacteria > Actinomycetota > Actinomycetes > Mycobacteriales > Mycobacteriaceae > Mycobacterium. The sequence continues at coordinate 3,784 of JAHZIT010000035.1, read as the reverse complement.
CGAACACCACCGATGGCCGCTTGTTCAGTTGCCCGGAGCTGGCGCGGATTCGGTGGGTCTGCATCTCGAATGCGGTCAGGCCCCGGTCCCGATTCAGAACATAGAGCTCATGGGCATCCGGGTAACGCAGGGCCCACATATCGGTGGCATCGGCGAGCAGAACGTTCAGGGCGAAGACGGGAACATTGGCGGCCAACCACTTCACGGCGTCGGTAAGCCCCGCCCCCACGTCGCCGCCGCGCGCCTTGATTGCCGCGGTTACCAGGGCGAACACCCGTTCGCTGTCGGTCTGGCCGGCCACCAGGCCCGCCACGCCCAGCTGGGCGAGCCGCGCGTCCAACGTGTCCATCCCCTCCACCACACCGTTGTGCGCGAATAGCCGGCCATCCTGCAGGAAGGGGTGGGTATTGCGGACGTCGAGATTGCCGGTCGTCGCATACCGCACATGAGCCAGGAAAGTCGTACCGACCAGGCTCTTCGCCTCGGCTGCGAACTGGGCGTCCTTCCAGGCCGCGATCGGTTGCTTGTCCAGCACCGGCTCACCGGTGGCTTCGAAAACCCCGATCCCGGCACCGTCCGGGTTGCGCTTGCTCTGAGCAGCGAGACTATCGGCGGCATCCAGCAGCCAGAAGCTCGCCGTCACCACATTGCGGCCCGCATGTAGGCCAAATAGGCGGCACATGCTCTCAGACGCTACGGCGTTCCTCGCAGAGGTGCGGCGTTGTTGGGCTTCTCTATGTCTCGAGGCGCCGGAACCATGTCTCGAGGCGCCGGAACCGTCCCCCCGATGGATAGGATCTCGACCGATGTCCTGGATAGCGGAGCTGTTGCAGTTCCGGCGCGACGGCGATGCGTTCGTGGTGCCCCAACCCACCGGCGGTCCCGGCGATCGATTGTTCGGGGGGCTGATCGCCGCACAGGCACTGGCGGCCGCGGGTGCAACGGTCGACTCCGACAAGCTGCCGCAGTCGTTGCACCTCTACTTCGTTCGCGGCGGGAAGTACGGCGTCGACGTCGAACTGCAGGTGGAACGGACCCGCGACGGCCGATCGTTCGACACCCGGCGGGTGACCGCTACCCAGCACGGCGCGGCAATACTCGAGATGATCGCGTCCTTTCACCGACCTGAGCCAGGTGCCGACCAGCACCCCGACGTCGCACCGAGCGTGTCGTTCGACGACGCGAAGTCAAAGCCCCCGGCCAGCGAATTCGCCGCCCTGTTCGACGTCCGCACCGAGCCCGCCGACACGTCGGCCTTCGTAGTACCGCCGTTCTGGATCAGGACCCGCGAACACATCGAGGACGACGCCCTGATGCGGGCCTGCGCGCTGACGTTCATGTCCGACTTCGGGCCGGTGCCCGTCGCACGGCCGCCGGGCACACCCATGCGGCCCAACCTCGGTTTCGCCGCCAGCCTGGATCACTCCGTGTGGTTTCACCGTCCGTTTGTGCCGCACGACTGGCACCGCTACGAGGTGCACCAACTCAACTCCAGCGACTCCCGCGGCCTGGTCGCCGGCGCAATCTACTCCTCCTCAGGTTCGCTGATCGCCAGCACCACCCAGGAAGCCCTCTGGCGGTTATAGCTGTGCGGCGGACCGGCTAAAGCCTCTCCTTGACCGCCGCGGACAGGCGGGCGCCGTCAGCCTTGCCGGCCGCGATCGCCGTGGCCGCCTTCATCACCTGCCCCATCTGTCGCATACTCGGCCGTTCACCGATGTCCTCGGCGACCTCGGCGATCGCCGTGTCGGCCACATCCGCCACTTCGGCGTCAGTGAGCGGAGTCGGCAGGTACTCGTCGATGACCCGCATCTCGGCGTGTTCGGTGGCGGCCAGCTCACCGCGGCCGTTCTGGGTGTAGATCTCGGCCGACTCGACCCGCTTCTTCGATTCCCGAGCGAGCACTTTGACAATTTCGTCGTCGGACAGGTCACGCGCGGACTTGCCGGAAACCTCTTCGGTCTGGATCGCCGACAACAGCATGCGCAACGTCGCAGTTCGCAACCTGTCCTGCGACTTCATCGCCGCGGTGAGATCTGCACGCAGCCGTGCTTTGAGTTCCGACATGGCGCAAACATTACCCGGAGGAACGGACGTCGCTAACATCTGCTCCTTGCGAAACCGCGCCAACAAAACAACCGACACGCACCAGCGCCGCATCATGTTCAACCATTAAGAAGTGCAATTACCAGCTTTTATGGATTGGGGGCGTTCGGCTCTAATGAATCGGGTTCCGCCGGCGCTACGTCCATTTGTGCAGTTTCCGGCAATTCCGGCGGTCCCGGGAGAGCCGGGCTACCCCCCTCGGGCGGAACCCCCTCGTCGAGGCGCACCGGCTCAGAAAAAGGCCCAGCCGGTTCCATATGGTCTGCACAGGCATTCGGCTGAGGGACCATGTATTCCTTCCACGCGCCAGGAGGATTCGGTGCGGGTGCGGGGGTGTTGTCAGGGCATCGCCAGGAACAACTCGCTCCACCAACGCCCAAGCCGCTGACGTCCAGGCCGGCTGAGCTCCCTTCGCCGAAACCGAAACCACCGCCCTCACAGTGCAAGTGGCTGCCATTGATCTCGGTGGGAAAATTGCAGAAGAAACCACTCCCGGCAATCACGTTCGCAGAAACACCGACAGCGGGATACTCGCAATATTCGGCTTCAGCGGTTGGTGGCGAAGGTGTTATTGCGGGAAAAACAGCCGTCATCGACAATAAAACAATTGATGCCGTCCGCTTTTTGGTCACCACTATCAGAACCTTTCTTTGACTCAGAATGGATTCTTCGACAAATTGCCCTCGGCTTTGGCGAAACCGAAATATCCGTTCAGGAACCCCCTCAACCGAACCAGTAGACCAGATGCGACCGTGCCCACCGACAAAGGGGTTGCGAGCTGTTGCGGTGTGAGTGGTCGGTAGTCGGTGGTGTGCCGTGGGAACAAGGGTATGGATCTGGCGGGGTGGGCTGGGCGTAACGGTGTGTCGCCGGTGGCGGCCTGTCGCTGGTTTCACGCCGGGTTGTTGCTGGTCCCGGCCTGGAAAGTGGGCCGGCTGATTTTGGTTGGGCCGAGCGGGAACGGTGATCCTCGTTTGCGTCCAGCGTTGCATGCGTGGGTGTCGTCGGCCGATCAGGAGGCGGATTTGGATCGGCAGGTCGCGCCGGTGACCGCTTGGGCTGCGGCGCAGCAGTTCCCGGTGGGCAAAGTCGTAGTCGAGGTTGGGTCTCATCTGTACTGTCACCGACTCAGCGCCCTCAGAAGTGGGAGTCGACATCGCCATCAGTGTGGACGAAATCGACGTGTCAGCGCGCGCCGAGCAGATGATTCACGATCGAGCGGGCTACTCCAAATTTTCTTTGACACGGCCTTTGACACAAGAAAGGCCCCCCATCTCTGGGGGGCCTGACCTGTGATTTTGTTGTGAAAACGGTGGAGCTGCCGGGAATTGAACCCGGGTCCTACGGCATTCCCTCGAGGCTTCTCCGTGCGCAGTTCGCTAGGTCTCTACTCGGATCTCCTGCTCACGCGAACAAGTCAGGATGACGATCCCAGTCGCTGTTTGATGTCCCGATACATCCCGCGACCGGACGTATCGGTTTAGCCCTCTAGCTGATGCCAGGGTCCGGGCCGAGGGCACTCCCGGTCTGACAGACTCACCGTCGCTTAGGCAGCGAGAGCGAAGTCGCGCTGATTGGAATCGGCGCTTAATTGGTTGCAACGACGCTTACGGTGGTCAGTTGCCTGCACCGGCACGCTTCCCTTGATTCGATGCGCGAAGTCGAAACCGTTCAGCCC
>JAHZIT010000034.1 GCA_022601275.1 Actinomycetes bacterium | reverse complement strand
GATGTTCGCGCTGCCGCCCTTATCTCCGCTGCGCGCCCCGGCGATGGTGCCCAGCGGTACCCGCCGCGTGGGGCCGGCCGGCAGGGGTTCGGGCAGGCCGCCGATCGACACGCCGTTGCTGGACACGCCGTTGGAGGACATGCCGTTGATCGGCACGCCGTTGGAGGACAACGAGTCCAGTTCCATCGTCTGGCCGGCGGGCGGGATGACGGTGCGGGTGCCGTCGGGGCTGACCGCGATGTGGTCGACCTGATCGGCGGGGAGGTAGGCGGCGGTGAACACACCGTATACCTGACCGTCACCGGGTGGCGTCGTGCTAGTGAAGCCAGGATAGCTGGCCAACGCCAATTGTACTGCAGCCGAGGAGAACTGACGTCCGACCGTGCCGGGGTCGGAATCACGCGCCACGCATCGGAGCAACGCGCTGGCCGCTTGTTCGGTGTCGGCGTCGGGATGGTCGGTGCGGGCCAGCGTCCATTCCAGCTCCGACGGCGTGACGATGAGGCTCGCCTCAAGTTGCCGGCGCACCAGTTCGGCCTTCGCCTCGATGTCCAGCCCGGTGAGGATGAAGGTCATCTCGTTGCGGAAACCGCCGATGCTGTTCAGCGACACCTTCAGTGTGGGCGGCGGCGGCTCGCCGATGACCCCGAAGACCCGCACCCGGTCCGGACCTTCTTCGGACAACTCGATCGAGTCCACTCGAAGGGTCGCATCAGGATTGGCATAGCGGGGACCCGAGATTTCGTAGAGCAGCTGTGCGGTCACGGTATCGCTGTTCACCGCGCCACCGGTCCCCGGATGTTTGGTGATCACTGAGGATCCATCTGAGTCGATCTCCGCGATCGGAAACCCTGGATGCATCAAGGCGCCCAGATCGGGGAAATCGCGAGTGAAGAAGGAGTAGTTGCCGCCGGTGGCCTGGGTGCCGCATTCGATGATGTGTCCCGCCGCGATCGCTCCCGCGATCGCGGTGTGGTCGTCCCGGCTCCAACCGAAGTGTGCCGCCGCAGGACCCACGATGACCGATGCATCGGTGACCCGACCGGTGACGACAATGTCGGCACCGGCGCCCAGACACTCGACTATGCCCCAGGCCCCCAGATACACGTTGGCTGTGAGAGGCGGACCCGCGAACCCGAACTCGTCGGCCCGCGCCAGCACGTCGTCGCCTTCGACGTGAGCGACGGAGACCCCGATGCCGAGTTTGTCGGCCAACGCGCGGACCGCAGCTGCCAGCCCTGCGGGGTTGAGGCCGCCCGCATTTGTGACGATCCGGACGCCTCGGTCGCTGGCGATGCCCAGGCATTCCTCGAGTTGACGGAGGAACGTCTTCGCGTAGCCCTTGTCGGGGTTCTTCATTCGGTCGCGGCCCAGGATGAGCATCGTCAGCTCGGCAAGGTAGTCGCCGGTCAGGTAGTCGAGCTCGCCACCGGTCAGCATCTCGCGCATGGCGGAGAGGCGATCACCGTAGAAGCCCGAGCAGTTTCCGATGCGGACCGGGGTTCGTGTCGGATCGATACCCGAGGACGTCACTGGCACTCCTGTCGTCGCCGAACCGTCGACCAACCAACCGGTAGGTTACTGGTTACCGGCGGTACTGAGTCAAGTCCCCGACCTGTAGGTAGTCAGCCCGGTCGAGTAATCACGATGCTCGCGATTAGTCGTTCAGGGGGTTCCCGGCACTGTGCTGTGATCCCCGGAGTTTGGAACCCGTCCAGCTCACCGGCTATCCTGATCAGCAATTGTCGGCGCCAGGCAGGTCCAGGGCTGGCTGGCAGTGCTATCACGGAATACCGCCCCAAATAGATGGAGAGCTCGATCATGGCTGTGCCCAAGCGCAGGATGTCGCGTGCGAACACCCGCAGCAGGCGCGCGCAGTGGAAGGCGACCCGCACCGAACTTGTCAGCGTCACCGTCGCGGGTCAGCAACACAAGGTTCCGCGCCGCCTGCTCAAGGCCGCGCGGCTCGGACTGATCGACCTCGACCGGCGCTAATTTGCAGGAAGTGACCGCTTCCCCGGCGCGCCTCTCAGGTCACTCTCAGACACGGGGTCGACACTGTGTCAGTGCGCATACTTGTCGTTGACGACGATCGCGCGGTGCGCGAATCCCTGCGACGGTCCCTTTCCTTCAACGGTTACTCGGTTGAGCTGGCCCAGGACGGCCGGGAAGCTCTCGATATGATCGACAGCAGCCGACCAGACGCCCTGGTGCTCGATGTGATGATGCCGAGGTTGGACGGGCTGGAGGTCTGTCGCCAGCTGAGGAGCACCGGCGACGACCTTCCGATCCTGGTGCTCACCGCACGGGACTCGGTGTCCGAACGGGTCGCCGGCCTGGACGCCGGAGCCGACGACTACCTGCCCAAGCCGTTCGCATTGGAGGAGTTGCTGGCGCGGATGCGCGCACTGCTGCGTCGCACCAACCCCGAAGACGGAAACGAATCGGCGGCGATGAGCTTTACGGACCTGACACTGGATCCGGTGACACGCGAGGTCACCCGCGGTGACCGGCCGATCAGTCTCACCCGGACCGAGTTCTCCCTGCTTGAGATGCTGATAGCCAACCCGCGCCGGGTCCTGACGCGCAGCCGCATCCTCGAGGAAGTGTGGGGTTTCGACTTCCCGACGTCGGGAAACGCGCTCGAGGTCTATGTGGGCTACCTGCGGCGTAAGACCGAGGCCGAAGGCGAGCCGCGGCTGATCCACACCGTGCGAGGGGTGGGTTACGTGCTGCGCGAGACACCGCCCTGATGGGTATGCAGCAGCCCGGCCCGGGTCCGGGCCACCCAGCGCCGGCACCGCAACCCGTCAGTTCGGTGTCACTGCGGTGGCGCGTCATGCTGCTGGCGATGTCGATGGTGGCGATGGTCGTGGTGTTGATGGGCGTCGCCGTCTACGCGGTCGTGTCTCGGGCCCTCTACGACGATATCGACACCCAACTGCGCAGCCGCTCCGAGTTGCTCATCGAGAGCGGATCGTTGGCAGCCGATCCCGGCAAGGCCATCGAGGGCACCGCCTACTCCGAAGTCAACGCCATGCTGTTCACTCCCCGGGCGATCTACACCGCCAACCAGCGTGGGCAGACGTTGCCGCTCGGCGGGCCCGAAAAGGACGTCATCCAGGGCAAACTACTGATGTCACTGCGCACGGTCAGCCACCAGCGAGTGCTCGCCTTGCACCTCAACAACGGCAGCGCGCTGCTGATCTCCAAGAGCCTCAAACCGACCGGGCAGGTACTCCAACGGTTGGGCACGGTGCTACTTCTCGTTGGCGGCATAGGAGTGGTCGTGGCCGCCATCTCCGGCGGAATGGTGGCGCGCGCCGGACTGCGTCCGGTGGCCCGCCTCACCGAGGCCGCCGAGCGGGTCGCCCGAACCGATGACCTGCGTCCGATCCCGGTGCATGGCAGCGATGAACTCGCCCGCCTCACCGAGGCCTTCAACATGATGCTGCGGGCGTTGGCCGAGTCCCGTGAGCGGCAGGCGCGGTTGGTCACCGATGCCGGGCACGAGTTGCGCACACCCCTAACCTCGTTGCGCACCAATGTGGAGCTTCTGATGGCATCCATGGCGCCGGGTGCGCCACGCCTGCCCGAAGAGGAGATGAGCGGGCTGCGGGCTGACGTCATCGCGCAGATCGAGGAATTGTCAACACTGGTTGGGGATCTGGTTGACCTCACCCGGGAGGAGGCCGGCGGCGTCATCCACGAGACGGTCGAGCTGGCTGAGGTGATCGATAGGTCGCTGGAGCGAGTTCGCAGGCGCCGCAATGACATCGAGTTCGACCTATCGGTCACTCCGTGGCAGGTGTATGGCGATGGGGCCGGTCTGGCCCGCGCGGTGCTCAACCTTCTGGACAACGCCGCCAAATGGAGCCCGCCCGACGGCCGGGTGGAGGTCCGGCTCGCCCCGGTCGATGCCATTCACGCGGAGCTGGTGGTGTCCGATTACGGCCCCGGAATCCCCTCGCAAGAAAGGGGTCTCGTCTTCGAAAGGTTCTTCAGGTCAACCGCGGCGAGAGCGATGCCCGGGTCAGGTCTGGGTCTGGCGATCGTCAAGCAGGTGGTACTCAAGCACGGGGGCACTCTTCAAGTCCGCGAGACGGTGCCCGGTGGCCACCCGCCGGGTACGTCGATGCACGTAGTGCTGCCGGGCCGTCCCTCCGTTTCTTCCGCCGATGAGGATGAGGCGGTGCGAGAAGTCGCGACACGCGGGTCCTGATGGATGCGGTGAGCTCACTCACAGGCGAGGATGGTGGTATAGCGCCTGGTGTGCCCGAATGGTGCCGATGTTATCGCTGTGCCAGATGACCTCTAAGGGGATTCTCAGCACATTTGGGCACCCTGGGGGTTCGTCCTTCGTTGATCAAGGCGACGGAACTTATCCAGGAAGAGCATCGGAGCGACATTGACGAACCACCCGAGGTACTCGCCGACCCCGCCGCCAGGTCGTCAATCCGGCAATCATGGCCGGGTGCCACCCGGTTCGCAAACATCGGGCGGCTACGAACAGCAGCCCTACGATTGGCGCTACGCGACAGAGCAACAGCGGCAAGCTTTTCGCGCGCCGTATGACCCCTACCGAGGTGCGCCCATGCCGGCGCGACCCGGCCAGTACCCACGACCGGAGATGCCGGGGGTTCCCCAGCCCCAGAGACGCTCCCGCGCAGCGGGGGTGACTGCCGGCGCGGTCGCAATCGCGATCGTTTCAGCGGGCATTGGCGGCGGGGTCGCAGTGCTGGCCCACCCCGACCACGGTGCCGGCGGGGGCATCGCTTCCGGCGCAGCTCCCAGCATGCCGGCCGCCAGCGCGCCGGTCGGCTCTGTCGAGCAGGTGGCGGCCAAGGTGCTGCCCAGTGTCGTGAAATTGGAAGTCGATATCGGACGACAATCAGAAGAGGGCTCTGGCGTCGTCCTGTCGACGGATGGATTGATCCTGACGAACAACCACGTGGTCGCCGGAGCCGGCGACGGCTCGGGCGGAGCTGATGGCCCTCGGACCAAGGTGACGCTCGCGAATGGCAGAACGACGTCGTTCAGCGTGGTTGGCATGGACCCCGGTAGCGATATTGCGGTGGTTCAGGCCAAGAACGTCTCGGGCCTGACGCCGATCGCGGTCGGTTCGTCGGAGGACTTGCGGGTCGGCCAGGATGTGGTGGCTATCGGATCCCCGCTCGGGCTCGAGGGCACGGTGACCACCGGCATCATCAGCGCCCTGAACCGTCCCGTGGCTGCCGGTGGGGACGCGAAGAATCAGAACACCGTTCTTGACGCAATTCAGACCGATGCCGCGATCAACCCGGGAAACTCCGGCGGTGCACTGGTCAACATGAGTGGTGAACTCGTGGGCATCAACTCTGCGATCGCCACCATGGGCGCGGACGCGGGTGGGCCGCGGGGTGGGTCCATCGGGTTGGGCTTCGCGATCCCAGTGGACCAGGCCAAGCGGATCGCCGACGAATTGATCCAGACGGGATCCGCTTCTCGGGCGTCGCTGGGTGTCCAGGTTGGCAATGAAGCGGGCGTGGACGGCGCCAAGATCGTCGAGGTGACCTCGGGGGGAGCCGCCGCGACTGCGGGTCTGCCAGATGGAGTCCTGATCACCAGGCTCAACGACCGGGTGATCGACAGCGCCGACGCGTTGGTCGCGGCCGTGCGGTCCAAGGCGCCCGGCGACACCGTGACGTTGACTTATCTGGACTCCGCCGGCAAGCCAAAAACGGTGGAGGTCACGCTCGGCAAGGCCGGTCAGTGAAGCTGGTCATCGCCCAGACGCGCCCGGACCCCAGTGTGACTGCACTGATGTCGCAGCCGAGATATACGGTTGAGCGCATGGAACAGCCTCATGCGTTGACGGGCCGCGCGCTTGTGGTGGTAGTCGACGACCGCACTGCCCACGGCGACGAAGCGGACCACAGCGGACCCCTGGTCGCTGAGCTTCTCGGTGAGGCGGGCTTCGTGGTCGACGGCGTTGTGCTGGTGTCCTCGGATGAAGTCGAGATTCGCAACGCGCTGAACACCGCGGTCATCGGCGGCGTCGACTTGGTGGTATCCGTTGGGGGGACCGGGGTGACTCCCCGCGACGTCACCCCCGAGTCGACCGTCGATCTCCTCGATAGGGAACTGTTGGGGATAGCCGAGGCGCTTCGAGGTTCGGGCCTGTCGGCAGGTATCGCCGACGCAGGACTCTCGCGTGGGCTTGCCGGTATCTCCGGCAGCACCCTCGTGGTGAACCTCGCGGGATCGCGTGCGGCGGTGCGCGATGGTATGGCCACTCTGGGGCCACTGGCGGCACAGATCATCGCGCAGCTGTCCAGCTTGGAGATCTGAGGAGTTTGGCCGTCCACCGATTTGGCCATGCGGTGCTGAACCGGGAGTTGGGCGCCGGTGCGCCGTTGCTGGCCCATCCCGACGCAAACGCTGCAAGGTTAACCGCAGATGAACAGCTGTTGACCGCCGAATGTGATGTTCGTCACAGTGGATTGCGCCGGTGATGCGCCCGCCGAAGCGCTCCGAGAATGTGCTCGACGAGATCTTCGGAGATGCCTTGCCGGAGATGCCTTTTGACGAGCGGGACAAGCCATCGCCGGAAGATGATGCCGACCATGACCGGTGGCTGAATGAGAATGTTCCGCCTCACCACGACTGAACTGTGGTTTCGCAGTAACCCCCCGAAAGTGCACCTGTAACGATGACGGCTGCCGAAGCGAACACTCTGATGCGGGGCCAGAAACTGCGACGTTGTCCGAATCGGAGCACCCGCCGTCGCTGTCAGGAGGTTGTGTGCGCGCTGAGCGACTTCAGCAAACTGCGCTAACCTTGCCGCCTGATAGTCGGCGGTCAGTGTTCGCGTTGCCGGTACGGTGCGTCCCCGTTATGTTCCTCATGGCAACGATGAGCGAAGCGTGAAGCCGACAGGTGGGTTTTTTGATTCCACTCACATGTTGGACTTGCGAGGTGTGTGTTTTTTACGGTTAGGCCAGGCACGAACAACTCGGTACCCCCGCCTCGGGGTTCCGGCTACAGATCAATAGATCTAGGGAGATCATGAAGCCAATCAGTCGGGTGCTGATCGCGATGGTTGCGGCCGTGGCGGCTGCGTTCGTGAGCACTGGCACCTCTCACGCAGGGCTGGACAATGAGCTGAGCCTGGTCGACGGTCAGGGGCGGACCCTGACCATTCAGCAGTGGGACACTCATTTGAATGGTGTGTTTCCCCTGGACCGCAACCGGCTGACTCGTGAGTGGTTCCATTCGGGCAAGGCCACTTATCTGGTGGATGGTGAGGACGCCGACGATTTCGAGGGCACGATCG
>JAHZIT010000033.1 GCA_022601275.1 Actinomycetes bacterium | reverse complement strand
TCAGGCCTGGTACGGCAGGGTACCACGATGCCGGTCCCCTAGTTCCGAGGCGGGTCGGGGTCGCCGACACCCCGTTCTTCGCCTGCGGACCCGACCACAAACTCCTCACCGACGGCCACCACAGCGCCACAGTCACCAACACCGGACGCCTCGCCTGGACCAACAACCACCCACACCCAAACCCAGAACGAGAACCACAGATCAACCACGCCCACCACCCCGACGAACTCCTACGCGGCGACCCCGACCCGCCTCGGAACTAGGGGACCGGCATCGTGGTACCCTGCCGTACCAGGCCTGACCGAAGGAGCTCGGCATGACCGCGGAGGCGACGACCCGCAATAGTGCAGGTGGGCGACCCGTGGTGGACACCACCCACGGCCCCGTCCGCGGCGTCGACGACGGAACCATCAAGGCCTGGAAGGCGGTTCGTTACGCCGCAGCACCAGTCGGGGATCTGCGTTGGCGGGCGCCCGAGCCGCCGAAAGCATGGTCAGAGCCCGCCGATGCCGGGCGGGTAGGCCCGGTATGTCCGCAGCCGGCCGACCCCAGCATCCCGATCGATCTCGGCGCCCCGCAAGGCGACGACTTCCTCACGCTCAACGTCTGGGCGCCTTCGGACAGCCAGCCAGGCGCCAACAAAGCGGTGATGGTGTGGGTACACGGCGGCGCCTACATCCTCGGTTCGGCCAGCCAGCCGCTCTACCACGGGGGCGCGTTGGCCGCCGGCGGCGATGTCGTGGTCGTGACGGTCAACTATCGACTCGGCGCTCTGGGGTTTCTAGAACTGGCCACCCTGGGCGCCGACACCGATCAGTTCGCGACCAATGTCGGCCTCCGCGACGTGATCGCGGCGCTGCGCTGGGTGCGCGACAACATCGCCGCATTCGGTGGCGACCCAAGCCGAGTCACGCTATTCGGCGAGTCGGCCGGGGCAGGCGTGGTGACCGCGCTGCTGGGCAGCCCCGCAGCGGCTGGGCTGTTCAGCGCCGCGATCGCTCAGAGTTCGCCGGTCACGTCCTCGTACCACGCGGACGGTGGCCGTCGGGTAGCCGAGCGCTTCCTTGAGGTACTCGAGATCGGACGACAGGATCTCGGACGCCTGGCCGGCCTACCGATCGAAGCAATCGTGGAAGCATCCAGGACGGTGTTCGACGAGGTACCTCTGCGCACCCCGGGCAGGCTGGCCTTCGCGCCGATCGTTGACGCAGACATCGTGCCGGACTACCCGGTAACCCTGGCCAGGCAGGGTTTGACCCATCCGGTGCCGCTGATCATCGGCACCAACCGAAACGAAGCCGCGTTGTTCCGATGGATGAAATCACCGCTGATGCCCATCAAACCCGAAACCATCAAGGCGATGTTCGCCGAGATCGCGGCCGAACAGCCGAGCCTGCAGTTACCCAGCGAGGCTGAACTGGGCGGCACATACCGCGGCCGCGGCAAGGTCAGGCATCTGGGTGTGGCCAGCGACCTCGGCTTCCGTATGCCCTCGATTTGGTTCGCCGACGGCCACCGCACGGTCGCGCCGGTCTACCTCTATCGTTTCGACTTCGCCACCCCGATGCTGCGGGTGTTGCGTCTGCATGCCGCCCATGCCACCGAACTTCCCTTCGTGTGGGGCAATCTCGGCGCCATACCCCGGGACCCGATGTTTGCTCTGGGTGGCCGCAAGCTCGGTGCGGCGGTGTCCCAGCGAGTGCGCAGCAGGTGGACCAACTTCGCGAAACGCGGCGACCCAGCCGGACTGAGCGGCGAACCGAGTTGGCGCCCTTACGATGCCGAAGATCGCGCCACCCTGGTCATCGACAAGAAGGATTCGGTGGTCGACGACCTTGATGCCGAGGTGCGCCGCGCCTGGGGCGACGAAGTACTCAGCTTCCTGTAACGACCGTAGATATCCCCGGAGGTGCCGCCGTGGAGTTCCTGCCGCCGCAGATGATCGACCCCGTCCTCTTCGCCGTTCCGTTCTTTCTGCTTCTGCTGATCATCGAGTGGACGGCAGCACGCAAGCTCGAGCGGCTTGAAAATTCTGCGGACACCGTGCGCCCGAGGCGGGGCGCCTACCTCACGCCCGACTCCCTGGCCAGCATCTCGATGGGCTTGGTATCGATTTTCACGCTGGCGGCATGGAAGTTCCTGGCGCTGTTGGGTTATGCGGCGATCTACGCCTATGTTGCTCCGTGGCATCTGCCCGCCAACCAGTGGTACACATGGCTGATCGCGATTATCGGGGTCGATCTACTGTTCTACGTATATCACCGCACCGCGCACCGGGTACGGTTGATCTGGGCTACCCATCAGGCCCATCACTCCAGCCAGTACTTCAACTTCGCGACTGCTCTGCGGCAGAAATGGAATAACAGCGGGGAGATCCTGATATGGATTCCGTTGCCATTGTTAGGCGTTCCGCCCTGGATGGTGTTCGCCGGATTCTCGATCAATCTGGTCTATCAGTTCTGGGTTCATACCGAACACATCGACAAGCTCTGGTGGCCAATCGAATTCGTCTTCAACACACCTTCTCATCATCGGGTGCACCATGGCATGGACCCCGAGTACTTGGACAAGAACTACGGTGGAATCCTCATCGTGTGGGACCGCCTATTTGGCACTTTCCAGCCTGAGCGGTTCCGGCCGCACTATGGATTGACCAAGCCCGTCGACACGTTCAACATCTGGAAACTGCAAACCCGCGAATACGCCGCGATCGGCCGTGATGTGCGCGCTGCCCGGGGCGTGCGGGAAAAACTGGGTTTCATCTTCGGCCCACCCGGCTGGGCGCCGACCGGCGCTCCGAGAATCGACGACCCCGCGCGGGCGTACTAGCGCGGGGTGCCCCCAACGACAGCGCCCCCAACGACAGCGCCCCCAACGACAGCGCCCCTAGCGACAGCGCCCCCTAGCGACACCGCCCCGAACCACACCGGCACGTTCAGCCAGACCGTAGTCTGCGCAGTGTGAAGACCGTCTTCGACGCGCATGTCGATCCCGCGCAGATAGATCGCTCGCTGGCAGGCAGCAGCTTCGGTTCGGTCTGGC
>JAHZIT010000032.1 GCA_022601275.1 Actinomycetes bacterium | reverse complement strand
GCGCACATCAAGAGCACGTTCAACAACACGATCGTGACAATCAGCGATCCGCTGGGCAATGTGATCGCCTGGGCCTCGTCCGGACACGTCGGTTTCAAGGGCTCCCGCAAGTCGACACCGTTCGCCGCGCAGCTGGCCGCCGAGAGCGCCGCGCGCAAAGCGCAGGAGCACGGTGTCAAGAAGGTCGACGTATTCGTCAAGGGCCCCGGGTCTGGCCGGGAGACCGCGATCCGATCGCTGCAGGCCGCCGGGCTCGAGGTCGGCGCCATTTCCGATGTCACCCCACAGCCGCACAACGGTTGCCGTCCGCCCAAGCGGCGCCGGGTCTAGCAGAGTCAGGAGAGGAACAGACAATGGCTCGTTACACCGGACCCGCCACCCGCAAGTCGCGCCGCCTCGGCGTCGACCTGGTCGGCGGAGATCAGTCCTTTGAGAAGCGCCCCTATCCGCCCGGTCAACACGGCCGCGCGCGCATCAAGGAGAGCGAGTACCGCCAGCAGCTGCAGGAGAAGCAGAAGGCACGCTTCTCCTACGGCGTGATGGAGAAGCAGTTCCGTCGCTACTACGAGGAAGCCAACCGTCAGCCCGGTAAAACCGGCGACAACCTGCTGCGCATCCTGGAGAGCCGGCTGGACAATGTCGTGTACCGCGCCGGCCTGGCCCGCACCCGTCGGATGGCACGGCAGCTGGTAAGCCACGGCCACTTCACCGTCAACGGCGTCAAGGTCGACATCCCCAGCTACCGGGTGTCGCAGTACGACATCATCGATGTCAAGGACAAGTCGATCAACCTGCTGCCGTTCGAGATCGCGCGGCAGACGGTCGGCGAGCGGCCGATTCCGGCATGGCTGCAGGTCGTCGGCGAGCGGCAGCGCATCCTCGTGCACCAGCTGCCCGAGCGCGCCCAAATTGACATCCCGCTCACCGAGCAGCTGATCGTCGAGCTCTACTCGAAGTAATACCCGTCCGGAAGTTTCGCTGCCCGGCGGAACAGGACCACTTGACGGCATCAAATAGCGGTTGCCGAGAAGGAGAAAGAGAACAACATGCTGATTTCCCAGCGCCCCACCCTGAGCGAAGAAGTTGTCGCCGAGAACCGCTCCCAGTTCGTCATCGAGCCGCTGGAGCCCGGATTCGGATACACCCTGGGCAATTCGCTGCGTCGCACGCTCCTGTCATCGATCCCCGGCGCGGCGGTCACCAGCATCCGCATCGACGGTGTGCTGCACGAGTTCACCACCGTTCCCGGTGTAAAAGAAGACGTCACCGACATCATCCTGAACCTCAAGGGTCTGGTGGTGTCCTCCGAGGAGGACGAGCCGGTCACGATGTACCTGCGCAAGCAGGGTCCAGGTGAGGTCACCGCGGGCGATATCGTCCCGCCGGCCGGTGTCACTGTGCACAACCCCGACATGCGCATCGCCACCCTCAACGACAAGGGCAAGCTCGAAGTCGAGCTGGTTGTCGAACGCGGCCGCGGCTATGTTCCGGCGGTCCAGAACAAGGCCTCCGGTGCCGAGATCGGCCGGATCCCGGTCGATTCCATCTACTCACCGGTGCTCAAGGTCACCTACAAGGTGGAGGCCACCCGCGTCGAGCAGCGCACCGACTTCGACAAGCTGATCCTCGACGTCGAAACCAAGGCCTCGATCGGCGCCCGCGACGCGCTGGCATCGGCCGGCAAGACGCTGGTCGAATTATTCGGTCTGGCAAGGGAACTCAACGTCGAAGCCGAAGGTATCGAGATCGGTCCGTCACCCGCCGAGGCCGACCACATCGCGTCCTTCGCGTTGCCCATAGATGACCTCGACCTGACGGTCCGCTCCTACAACTGCCTCAAGCGTGAGGGTGTGCACACTGTCGGCGAGCTCGTCGCCCGTACGGAGTCCGACCTGTTGGACATCCGGAACTTCGGTCAGAAGTCCATCGACGAGGTGAAGATCAAACTGCACCAGCTGGGTCTGTCGCTCAAGGACAGCCCGGCCAGCTTCGATCCTTCCGAGGTTGCCGGCTACGACGTGGCCACCGGCACCTGGAACAGCGACGCCGGCTACGACACGGACGCCGAGCAGGACTTCGCCGAGACCGAACAGCTTTAGTACCGCTCTTTCCAAACCTATCGTTGCCCGACTGCTTCTAGGGAGTCTCCAATGCCCAAGCCCACCAAGGGCCCTCGCCTCGGCGGGTCGTCCTCGCACCAGAAGGCGCTGCTGGCCAACCTGGCCACGTCGCTCTTCGAGCATGGCCGCATCACAACCACCGAGCCGAAGGCCCGGGCGTTGCGCCCGTACGCGGAGAAACTCATCACCCACGCCAAGAAGGGCACGCTGCACAATCGGCGTGAGGTGATGAAGAAGATCCGCGACAAGGACATCGTGCACGTCCTGTTCGCCGAGATCGGCCCGTTCTATTCAGACCGCGTCGGTGGCTACACCCGGATCATCAAGGTCGAGAACCGCAAGGGTGACAACGCACCGATGGCGGTCATCGAACTGGTCCGGGAGAAGACCGTGACGTCGGAGGCGGACCGGGCCCGTCGGAGCCGCTCCAGCAGCGACGGTGGATCCAGGGCAGCTTCGTCCACGGCCAAACAGTCTGGGCAGCCCGACACCGCGGCCTCGCCGCCGCCGGTCCCCGGTGAGTCCTCGGCCGAGGAGCAGACCAGCGCCGAGGAGTCGATCGCGGAGGGTTCACCGGACCTCGAGTCGGTGGACGAAGCCAAGTCGGAAGACGGCGCGATGGAGGAGGCGCAGGCAGCCGAGGCCGAGTCCGAAGCCGACGCCGACGCCGAAGCCGCGGAGGATGCAGCCGGCGCCGGGGATGCCGACAAGTCCTGATTGCGTGAACGACATCGAATGAAAGACGAGGTGCCCGCCATCGAATCCGATGGCGGGCACATCGCACTTCCCGGGCCTGGTGCACTTCCCGTTCACTCTGCCGCCCTGGTCCGACTCAGGTTGGACATCGCCTACGACGGAACCGAATTCGCCGGGTGGGCAGCACAGGTGGGGCATCGCACAGTCGCCGGCATCCTCGATGAGGCCTTGTCGACGGTGTTTCAGGTGCCGGTGCAGGTGCGCGCGGCGGGCCGGACCGACTCGGGAGTTCATGCAACCGGACAGGTCGCTCACGTGGACGTCCCGGTCGAATCATTGCCCAGGGCATACTCCCGCGTGCCGCGCCCGGGCGAGGGCGAGTTCGGCGCGCTGGTGCGTCGGCTTGCCAAGCTATTGGCTGAAGACGTTCGGGTCCGTGAAATCACCCGCGCGGCAGCCGGCTTCGATGCGCGGTTTTCCGCGCTGCGCCGCCACTACGTCTATCGGTTGTCGACGGCCCCTTTTGGCGTCGAACCCCACGACGCGCGCTTTGTGGCTCCGTGGCCACGTCCACTGGACGTCGAGGCTATGGCTGCGGCGGCACGGGAACTGGTCGGACTGCACGATTTCGCCGCGTTCTGCCGGCACCGGGATGGCGCCACCACCATCCGGGAGTTGCAACGCCTGGACTGCGTTCGCGATGCGCACCAGATCGCGGTGCATGTCAGCGCCGACGCGTTCTGCTGGAGCATGGTGCGTTCACTGGTCGGGGCGTTGCTCGCGGTTGGAGAACACCGCCGTGACGCACGTTGGTGTGCGGCGCTGTTGGCCGCTCCGAGGCGGTCCAGCGACTTCGCCGCAGCGCCGGCCCGGGGGCTGACCCTGGTAGGGGTCGATTACCCGCCCGACGGCGAGCTCGCCGCGCGCAACCTCGTCACCCGAGACCTACGTACCCCCGAGGAGATCGGCTGATCGCTCAGAGCCTGCTCACAACGAAATCGGCGGCCTGGTTGACCATTCCTCCGCTGATGTAAGACGAGGCCAGGTGAGCGGGCCAGGCGTCCTGCCAGTTCTCCGGCGCGGTGGGATTGCAGATCGGATCCTCACCGTGGCACAGCTCGATGATCCGGTCGCGTAGCGCGGGGTTGGTGAAGTTGGCGATCGGGCCGACCCACTGGCTGCCGTTGCCGAACAACGTGACCGCCGCGATGTGCTGATCGGTACCCGGCGGCAGCGGGTAATCGAAGCCGAAGGCGGCGATCGGCGCTGCGATCACGATGTCGGTTGCCGCGGCACCGAGTGAGTAGCCGCCCAGGATCAGCCGGGTGTCGGGGCAGCTGGAGGCCATGTACTGGACGCGCTGGCTCATGTCGTTGGCGCCCTCGTCGATCTCGGTGTCGGCCGGGTATCGCACGGGGTACAGATTGATGTTCTTGCCGGTCTTGCTGCGAAGCTGGCTGATCAGCGCATTGCCGATCTGGCCGGCGCCGGGCGGCTCGATGCGCCCACGCGCGAAGATCAGTTCCGCCTGGGGGCAGGCTGCGGATGCCACCGGAAGGAGAGCCGACGCGCCGCCCGGAAGCGCCGCGGGAGTGACCATCGCTGCTGCGGCGAGAACCACCGCCACCGTCAATTTACGAATCACGCCGCCGATCATAGCGGGGCGGTGGCCGCTGTTGAAGTCAGATTCGACTCGCCGCAAAGCCTGCGGCTTGCGCGATGGATTGTGAGGATTCGTAGTTCGTGTGTGCAAAAGGATTTCGGCCGCTCGAGCAGATCGGGTCCCCGTCGGCGCATAGATCGATCGCCTTTCCCGCGAACGAGCCGGAGGATGAGACCGGGTTGCCGAACTTCGTGGCAGGATTGCCGAACACCGCGACCGCCGCGACGTTGCTGCTGAGGCTACCGGGCAGCGGCGGGGCCGATCCGATGTCGCCCACCTTGTTCCCCAGAGGCGGCACGCCTGCCAGCATGTCGACGACCGCCGCGCCCTGCGAGTAACCGCCGAGCACGATCCGGGTTCCGGGGCACTGCTCGGCCATTGTGGCGATCCGATTGGTGGCATCGGTGGCGCCGTCGGCGGTGTAGAGGAAGTCATAACTGGCTGGATAGTCGACGCCGTACGAAGCCACGCTGCGCCCTCCGAGCTGCGGTGTCAGTGCGTTCACGAACGCCTGGCCCACCCGGCCGAGTCCGGGGGCCTCGCTCGTGCCGCGGGCGAACACCACCTCCACGTCGGGGCACGGCTGGGCGGCCGCCGTCGGGGCGAGTGTCAGGAGCGTGGCGGCCATCGGGACGGTCACGGCGGCACAGATCGCCGCCAGCATGCGGCGGCTCATGCGGTAAAAAATCACAAGACACGGTATCGCACGGCCCACCCGGAGCCGTCTTGGTTGGGCTGGTCGCGCTTGGAGTGGTTTCGCGCCGTTTGCAGTTAAACCCGTTGCGCCACGAAAGCGGCGGCCTGGTTGGTCATGCCGGGCACGTAATTGCTGTGAGCGGCGACATTGTCGCCGGACGAGCAAATCGGGTCATTGAGCGTGCACAGATCGATGGCGCGGCCCCCCCATACCGGGCTGACCGTCAGTGGCAGGCCCGCCTTGGCGGTCGGGTTGCCGAACACGGCGATGGCGGCGACGAAATCGGGGGCGTTGGGAGGCAGCGGATTGTTGAACCCGACAGCCGGGAACGGCACTGCCGAAATGATGTCGATCACCGCAGCGCCCTGCGAGTAGCCGCCGAGCACCAGCCGGGTGCCGGGGCAGTTGGCCATCATGTACTGGATGTGCGCGCTGGCATCGTTGGCGCCGCCGGCGGCCGCAAGGAAGTTGAAGGTGGCGGGGTAGTTGACGGCGTAGGCGCCGACGGAACGGCCCCCGACCTGACCGCGCAACGAGTCGACGAAGGCGCCGCCTACCCGGCCGAGGCCGGGCGGTTCGTCGGTGCCGCGGGCGAACACCACCTCGATGTCCGGGCAGCCCTGCGCGTGCGCGCTGGGCAGGGTAGCCGGGCCGGTGACGGCCGGCGCCAGCAGCAGTGCGGCGGCAAGGAGCAGTGCCGCCGCCAAGGACGGGATGCGGGCAATCCGGCGGGCATCAAGATCGGTGGTCACCCGAGTCATGTTAGTCAGCCGGGCTAGCTGATGCCCACAGGTCGCGTCGACTCATCGAGAATGCGCCCTTCCGCCGCGTTCAACTCGACAGCCGGCGCGTCTGGCTGGGTGGCTGTGTCTACGAGCCTGAGCTGTTCGCTGCGGTCCCCGTGGCGGGCCACCGCCAGCCCGATCAGCACGATCGCGCCACCGAGAGCCTGGGTCAACGTGACGGCCTCGCCGACCAGCACCCATGCGGCCAGTACCGCAAACAGCACCTCGGACAGGCCGACCAGCGAAGCGAATCGTGGCCGGAGTCGTGCTATTCCGACGATTCCCAGCGTGTACGCGATCGCCGTGGGAATGAGCGCCAGCGCGATCACGGGCACAAGCCATGTGGTGGTCCAGCCGGCGATCACAGTGTCGGTGGCGGTGAATGTCAGCGGCATCGTCCCGGAGAAGCCGAGTAGGCCGACCGCCGCACTGCCGGCGACGAGACCCGCGGCGGCAAGCGTGATCGGGTGTAACCCGGGCTGGCCGTCGGGTCCTCGCCCGCCGACCTTGTCCGACATCAGGAAGTAGCAGGCTGCGCAGACCGCCGCCGCCAGGCCCCACCCGACACCGACGAGGCTGATATCGGTGCCCGCCGGCCCGCTGGGTCCAAGGACTCCGAGGACCAGCATGATTCCCGAGACCGCGAGCGCCGCGCCCAGAAACGTCAGGTTGGTGGGTCGGCTGCGGGTAGTCACCCACAACCAGCTCACCACGAGGATCGGGGCGGTGTACTCGAGCAGCAACGCGACGCCCACCGACAGATGGGCGACCGCGTTGAAGTAGAAAAGCTGAGCTCCTGCGATCGGCACGACACCGTAGAGCACGACGGTGCTTGCGTGAGTACGTGCTTCGCGGATCCAGCCGGGGCGCACGATGGAGGCGAAAACAGCCATGGCCAGCGCGCCGCCGGCCAATCGGGCCGTGACGGCTGCGGTCGGGCTCCAACCGGCCTCCATCAGAGACTTCGCGAACGGTCCCGAGGACCCGAAGGCGAGCGCCGAGCCGATCGCGAAAAGTAGGCCCGTACGAAAATGGCGGGAATGGTGGGACTGGTCGGCGACGGCACGCTGGTTCTCCGTGGGGGTGAGATGTGCGGTGTTGCTGAGATCAGCGGCCATGGGTACACCTCCAGACTGTCGGCGAGGAATGTAATGAGTAAACTTAACTTTGGTCGTGACGCTATCCCCGAGAGGAGTCATGAGTCAAATGCTTTTCAATCATGACACCGACCTCACCTTGCGGGCGGCATGTGTGCTGGTCAACAGCGACCGGGTCGATGGTGAGCGGCTCGCGGGCCTCGCTGCCCTCGATGAGTATCTGGATGGTTTCGGCTGGACGGGCCGGCGCGATCACGACGCTGCCGAGCTGACGTCCGTTCACCAGTTGAGGGAACGGCTGGGCAGGATCTGGGAGGCCGCCCACGACGAGGTTCGCGCTGTCGGGCAGGTCAATGCGTTGCTCAGCGATACCCAAGCCTCGCCCTGGCTGACGAGGCATGCCGAGATGCCCGAGTGGCATCTGCACCTCGCCTCCATCCATGACCCGCTGTGGCAGCGCATGGGTGCCGAAATGGCGATGGCGCTGGCTGACCTGATCCGCTCGGGCGAGTTGCGTCGGCTCAAGGTATGCGCCGCACCTGACTGCGAGGCGGTGTTGGTCGACCTGTCGCGAAATCGGTCGGGAAAATTCTGTGACACCGGCAACTGTGGAAACCGTCTGCACGTCGCGGCCTATCGCGAGCGCCGCTCCAACAGGTGAAGCCGCTCCAACAAGTGAAGCCGCTCAAATAGGTGACGTGAGTGCGACCCCGCCGCCAGTACCCTGGCGGAGGGGTCTTGAACTGTTGCAACCGACAACGCGCCTGCATGTCAGTGGATATCGGTTTCTGGTGCGCCGAATGGAGCATGCGCTGGTGCGCGGTGACACGCGCATGCTCGACGATCCGCTTCGTGCCCAATCAATTTCATTGGCCGCGGGTGCGGTGTTGGCGTCCATCGCGGTGGTTGTCTGCACAGTCCTGGCCCTCCTGAGGCCCGCTGGCGAACTCGGGGATGCACCCATCGTCGTGGTGCGCGATACCGGCGCGATGTATGTCAGGATCGGCGTGGTTCTCCATCCGGTGTTCAACCTGGCCTCCGCGCGGTTGATCGCCGGGACGCCGGCCGATCCGCACGTCGTCGGCCAGCAGGCTGTAGACAGCGCCCGTCGGGGAACTCAGGTGGGCATACCCGGTGCGCCGCAACAGATCGCGACGCCGCTGTCAGCTGAGGATTCGGCCTGGACGGTGTGCGACGACGCACGGGGTGAAACGATTGTCGTCGCCGGCCGGATCGCCGACGGCACCGTGGCGCCCGGAGCCGGCGTGCTGGTGACACCGCGGGATGTGAGTGGTGCAACGACGTACCTGCTCTATGGCGGCCGGCGGGCCCAGGTCGACCTGCGGCACCCCGCGGTGGTGCGTGCACTGCGCTTGGAGGGTAGCGTCCCGCGGCCGATCTCGGGCGCAGTCTTGGCGGCGATACCCGAAGCGCCGGAGATCATGCCGCCACACATACCCGAAGCCGGCTCGCCTGGACCCCGGACAATTAGCCAGCACCCGGTAGGTGCGGTCTTGAAGGTGCATCGCTCGACGGGTGAATCCGACGGTTCGGCAGACTATTTCGTGGTTCTCGCCGAAGGCGTGCAACGTATCGGCGAAGTCACCGCCGACTTGATCCGGTACACGGATTCGCGCGTCGGAGAGCAGATCCCCGCGGTGGCGCCCAGCGTCATCGGCGCGCTGCCGATCATCGATAGCCTGCCGGTGACTACGTTTCCCGAACGGATGTCCCGGATACCCCCGTACCCTCAACAGCAGCTCGCCGGACGTGGTGGAGTCAACCGTGTTCCGGTGATCTGCGCGCACTGGCGCGCCGATCCGGCCGGACGCGCGTCTTCCACTGCAGTTCTTGTCGGTGACGCACCTCCGCTGATCAGCCGCTCGGTCGAGCTGGCGCAAGCGGATGCGGAAGGTTCAGCCGTCGATGCGGTGTCGATGCCTTCGGGGCGCAGCGCATTCGTCCGTTCTGTCGGGCTCACCGGCAGCGGACAGAGCACGGGATCGTTGTTCCTGGTGACCGATTCGGGTGTGCGATATGGAATCCGGGACAGCGAGGCCGCCAGTATTCTCGGCCTGACAGATGCCCCGCAACCAGCCCCATGGCCAATGCTGGCGTTGCTGCCGCAGGGACCTGAGCTCAGCCGGAGCGGTGCTTCAGTCACCAGGGATGTCATCGTCGCGGCGCCGTAGTCGCCCCACAGCCACCGAAGCCAGGATTGTCCCGGCCGTCAGCGCAAAGCAGATGACGGCTCCCCGAACAGCTGTCCCGGCGGGGGCCTGTTCGACCCCTGGCGCGAACGCGGACGTGTCGGTCGCCCGGAGAGCATCTCGTTTCCCCAGCCCGGGGGAACCGGGGTCGCTGACCGCTGCCAGTGCATCGACGAGGCCGTGGCCGACGGTGGCGTCCCACCCGCCGGCGGGACGGCGCGCAGTGTCCTCGATGCGCCGCATGACCTGGCGCGGGGTCAGTTCGGGGGAGCGGGCGCGGACCAGGGCGGCGATTGCGCTCACCACCGGCGCGGCATAGCTGGTCCCGGAGAGAGGTGATCCATCGGGCGTGGCGTCCACCAAGCCTTCGAAAGCCGGTGCGAGGGACACGGCGTTCTCGCCCGGTGCGGCAACGTCGACCCATGGCCCGGCCAGGCTGAACTCCGAACCGGCTCCGTCGGCGCCCACCGAGCCAACGGTGAGAACGTAGTCGTCGTACCAGGCCGGGCTCACCACCACACTGACGTCGTCCCAGGCGACCCCGTCGGCGGGATTGGGTCCGGGACATTGGCCGGTGCCACCCACGTTGCCTGCCGCGGTCACCACGACGACGTTCTTCACATCCACTGCGTAGGCCAGGGCAGCCCCCAGCGCGCGGTCGTCGAGCCCGGTTTCGGCGGGCAGACACGCCACCGACGAGATGTTGATGACCGTTGCGCCGAGGTCGGCAGCGCTGCGCACCGCTGCTGCCAATGTAAGGACATCGCCGAAGCCGGCCCCTGCGGGCTCGTCAACAGCACGGAACTTGTTGCTGGACTGCCGGATTCCAAGAATAGTTACATCGGGCGCGATCCCGGTGAACGGCGCGTTCGCTCCAGCCCGGCCGGCGGCGTCGCTGGTATCGTCCCCGGCTCCGATGATCCCGGCGACGATCGTCCCGTGCCCATCGCAGTCGGCCGCGCCGTCTCCCATCGAGACGTAGTCACCTCCAGCTACCAGATGCGGCAGACGCCGGTGACGGGCCACGCCGGTATCGATCACCGCGACCACCTGGCCGGCTCCCCGGGTCAATGCCCACACGGAGGTCAGGTCGATCCCCGCTAGCTGGGTGGGGACAGATGTGGCATCGGGCGGCACCG
Organism: Actinomycetes bacterium; assembly: GCA_022601275.1. Taxonomy (GTDB): domain Bacteria; phylum Actinomycetota; class Actinomycetes; order Mycobacteriales; family Mycobacteriaceae; genus Mycobacterium. The sequence goes on along the minus strand of JAHZIT010000032.1, from coordinate 18,757 downwards.
GCGCGGCGACACAGTCGGCGCGCTGGACGGTGGGATTGGGGGGCGCCGGCGGAGCGGCTGCGGGAAGCTGTGATTCGTCCAGCGGGGGCGGCGTCACTGCCGCGCTGGTTGGCGCTGCGCAGACCGGCGCGACGGCCAGCACCGTGACGGCGATCAGCCGAGATGACCGGTGCCGGGTCCTCACGGCAGGCTCAGGTCTCGGACCAGTCCGTACACGCCCGTCACCCAGGCGGCCAGCGGAATCACCGCGGCCAGCGCGAGGTATTCGAGCATCTGTAAGGATTGACGGACAACGGGATTCGGCGGCTTCGCCCTCGATGCCCAACTCACGGCAGCCATACTGGCGATGATCGTGGCTGCGCACAGCCAGGGTGCATGCTCGGGAGTCGCACCGACAGCGACGATGTGGGCGGCCGTCAGAGCGCAGATACCCGCGGCGCCCAGCCCGACCCGGCGGTGCCCGTCGATGTGAGTTCGTTGACGCAGCAGGAGTAGGAGCCCGACGTCGGCGACGAAGATGGCTGTCACTGCCGTCGGGCCGGACCCCGGCGGCGCGGACGTCGGTGCCGCGATGATGGCGACCGCGGCAACCGCAGTGACTCCCAGGGTCGCCGCCGCCGACCAGCCCGTCACCAAACCGGTCAGCACGGTGTGAGCGAAGGCGGCGCGGCGGCCTCGCGTCTCCGGCCGTGACGGACCAAGTCCGGCCGCTGCCACCGCCAGCTTCGGGCTCGCGGACAGTGCGGCAAGCGACAGCACGGTCAGGATGGCGCCGGCCGCCCCAAAGGGCAGTCGGACGGCCAACCCGATCATGCTCACCGTGGCGATCGCACCCGTCACCGCCGCGGCAGCGGTCAGCACTGCGGTGTTGCCATCTGTCATGTGCAGCATCAGGATCGACACCGCGAACCCAGCCGAGGTGGCGAGCAGAAATGCGGGCGCCCAAAAGGAGTGAGTCCCGGCCAGGAAGCCGGTGACCATCGCGAAGAGGACTGCGGCCAGGCTCAACGCGACCGACAGCCGGTGAGCCGCGCGCGGGATCGCCACAGCGCCCACTGCGCTGGCTGTGCCCACTGCCGCTGCGCTCCACAGGTGTGTCGCGCTCCCGGCTTCGGCGCCAGACCACGCCAGGGTTGCGGCGCTGACCGTCGTGACGGCGACGGCGGCGGCGGTCACCGCGCCGTGCAGCGCTGCTGACGGCTTTTGGTGCGCCACCCCGGCCACGACACCGCTGGCATCACCGGGCCTTGATGGTGATGCGGGCAGCGGCGCTCTCGTGAGCAGGATCAGCTCGCCATCATGAACAGCGCTCTCCCGCAATGTCATCGAGCTGTCGAGGGGTTCGCCTCCGATCAGGGTCAGGCACCAGCGCCGCGGGCGGGTCCCGGCGAGAGACCCGTCTCGTCCGGCCGGTCCGCCCAGGACGACGTCGACGATCGATGGAATCAGCGTGGCCACCGGACAATCCCTGGGCAGGATCAGGTCGACCGTCGAAATGGCTTCGGCAACCGAAGCGCCTGAAACCCCGGTGGGTGCTGAACGTCCCGGGGACGCTATGGTTTCGGTGGCGTGGATGGCCAAACGGCACAACGTATCCGGCACCCAACGACCGTAACTCGGTCCGCAGCGACCTCCGTGCAGAAGTTCTCCCGGCTTCGGAGGGAACGAACTCGGCGGCCGCTGCGTCTACTCACCAATGGAACTACGCGCTCGATCCTCTGGTCGGCCCCCGGTCATGCCGGAGGGCACGATCGTTGTCGACGCACCTCCGGAGCCGGCGAACCCGGCGGTGGTGAGCCCTCTGGCCCGGCTGATGCCGGTGGCCATGATCGCCGCTATGGCCGGGATGGGCGCGCTCTACCTGACCTCTGGCGGCGCATCCTCCCGCAATTCCATGTTTTTGTTCTTCCCCGCCATGATGCTGGTTTCGGTCATTGGCACGTTGGTCTACGGTGGCCGCGGTACCGGCCGAATCGCTGAGGTCAATGAACAGCGCGCGGGCTATCTGCGCTACCTCGAGGCTCTCGATGATTCGCTGGTGGAATGTTCCGGTCAGCAACAAGAGGCGTCGCACTGGGCTCACCCGGATCCCGCCGCCCTGTGGACGCTGGCCGGCGGCGACCGCATGTGGGAACGTGGCCTAGACCATCCGCACTTCTGCTCAGTGCGGATCGGCGTGGGAGAGCAGCCCTCGGCCACAGTTGTGGTGGCGCCCGCGCTGGAGTCCGACGACGTCGCCGACCCCGTCACCGCCGCGGCCGCCCGCAGGTTGGTGGACCGCCGAAAAGTCGTCGCCGGAGTGCCGGTAGTGCTGCCCGTCCGGGCGGCGGTGGGCACCGTCGCGGGCGACCACGGGGCGGCCCGTGCGGTAGTGCGCGCCCTGGTGTGCCAGCTCGCCATGCTTCACCACCCCGCGCTGATCGGCATCGACGCCCGGCCCGGGCCAGCATCGGGGCTCGCCTGGGATTGGTTGAAATGGCTGCCGCACCAGACGGATTTCGATGCAGCCCTGCACCGTGTGGTGATCGTCGACGGAGGTGATGGGCCGCCGGCTGCCGAGGGGATGTCCGTCATCGAGATTCGCGCTGAGGACCCGGGGGCGCCGGTCACGGTGCAGGCCGGAGCTGTGCAGTTGGCCGCCGAATTCGATGAGCTGACCCTTCCCGCGGCTCTTGCGTGCGCCCGGCGGCTGGCGCGATACCGGCCCGCGTCGGAAACGTGGCTGCACCGGGAGAAGGCGGCGGAATGGCCGGAGCTGATGGAGATCGAGGACCCCGAGCTGATCGAGGTGGATCACCTGTGGGCCGCCGGGAACCGGGGCGAATTGCTGCGGGTGCCGATTGGCGTTGAGGAAGGCGGCGCCGTCGTCGATCTGGACATCAAAGAGGCCGCCGCGGGCGGGATGGGTCCGCACGGATTGTGCGTGGGCGCGACAGGTTCCGGCAAGTCGGAGCTCCTTCGCACGCTCACGCTGGGCATGATCGCCGCGCATTCCCCCGAGGCGCTCAATCTCGTTCTGGTCGACTTCAAAGGCGGTGCCACCTTCCTGGGACTGGAGAAGGCTCGGCATGTGTCCGCCGTCATCACCAATCTCGCCGACGAAGCGCAGCTGGTATCGCGGATGCGTGAGGCACTCTCCGGTGAGGTGCATCGCAGGCAGGAGATGCTCAGGGCTGCAGGCAATTACCTCAATATCGCCGAGTACGGTCGCGCCCGAGCCGGCGACCCGACGCTGACGCCGATGCCGGCGCTGTTCATCGTCGTCGACGAGTTCTCTGAATTGCTCAGCCAGCATCCCGACTTCGCCGAGCTGTTCGTGGCGATCGGACGGCTGGGCCGCTCACTGGGTATGCATCTGCTGCTGGCCAGCCAGCGTCTCGACGAGGGCAGGCTGCGGGGACTGGAAACCCACCTGTCCTACCGGGTCTGCCTGAAGACTTTCTCGGCGAGTGAGTCACGGGCGGTTCTGGGTGTCGCCGACGCCTATCACCTTCCGGTGCAGCCTGGAGCGGGATATCTCAAGACCGCCGGCGGTGCGGTGACCCGATTTCAGACGGTGTTCGTTTCAGGCGGATACACACCACGGCCGCGCCCAACCGAGCACGATGTACCACCTGAAGCTGAACTGTTCACGCTCGTGCCGCGTACCGAGGAAGCCTCGCCGCCGCGGCCCGCAACGATCCGGCAGCGGTCCTTGCTGGACACCGTGATGGGTAAGCTGGCAGGCCGTGGAGTCCCCGCACATCAGGTCTGGTTACCCCCGCTCGATCGCCCTCCTCGCCTCGATGCACTGCTGAGGGCCGAGGGCGCGGCGCATCTACGGGTGGCGATCGGTCTGGTGGACCGCCCCTTCGAGCAGCGGCACGAACGTCTCATCATCGAATTGTCCGGCGCAGCAGGCAATGTCGCGGTCGTCGGCGCGCCCCGGTCGGGCAAGTCGACGACGATTCAGACGGTGGTAAGCGCCCTTGCCGCCACTCACGACGCCGGTGCCGTCCAGTTTTACTGCCTGGACTTTGGCGGAGGTGCCTTGGCCGCCCTCGCCGAACTCCCACACGTGGGGTCGGTCGCCGGCCGCCAGGACGCGGATTTGTGCCGGCGCACGGTCGCAGCGCTGGAGTCGGTGCTGCGCCGACGGGAGTCGGCCTTCCGTCGTCTTGGTGTTGGCTGTTTCGCTGAGTACCGCCTGCTGCGGGGCGCCAAGCCAGCTCCAGATGACCCGGATGTCGCCGATCCATACGGGGAGGTGTTCCTCGTGATCGACGGGTGGACGACGCTCCGCCAGGAGTTCGACGGACTGGAGGCCCCGATCACCGCCCTTGCGGGGCAGGGATTGTCCTACGGCATCCACGTGATGATCGGCGCCGCCCGCTGGGCGGACCTGCGGCCGGCCCTGAAAGACCAGATCGGAACCCGGATCGAGCTGCGGCTCGGCGATCCCGCCGATTCCGAGATGGACCGTCGGCGAGCCCGTGAACTGGCCGACGGTCCACCAGGCCGGGGGATCACCCGGGAGGGGCGCGAGATGGCGATCGCTCTGCCCGATCTCGACACGGCCCGTCGCGAGGAGGGCTGCGCGGCACCGCCCGTCGAACTGCTGCCCGACCGGGTCGATCACCGGGCGGTCATTGCCAGACCCGCACCCCGCCGCCGGGATGAAGTGCTGCTGGGACTCGGTGAGCGCGCTCTGACGCCGGTCGCGCTGGACTTCAGCGAACATCCTCATCTTCTGGTTCTCGGCGAGGGCGAATGTGGAAAGACCGCGGTGCTGCGCCTGCTCTGCACCGAGATCGTGCGGACCCGCAGCCCGCGCGAGGCTGAGCTGGACATCGTCGACTTCCGCCGGACGATGCTGGGTGTCGTCGAGTCCGACCACCTCGCCGGTTATTCGGTGTCGGTCCGGGCGCTCAGTTCGCGAATGTCGGCGCTGACCGAACGGCTGCACTCCAGAATGCCCGACGAGAACATCACCCAGCAGCAGTTGCGGAACCGTTCCTGGTGGGATGGCCCGGACATCTATGTCGTTGTCGATGACTACGACTTGGTCGCGGGTGCCACCGGCAATCCGCTCACGCCGCTCGCCGACTTCCTGCCACACGCAAAGGATCTGGGATTGCATGTCGTCGTGGCGCGTCGCTCCGGCGGGGCTGCGCGGGCGATGTTCGATCCGGTCCTGGCCCGACTGCGTGACATGGGCTGCTCCGGGCTGGTGATGAGCACCGCCCCGGACGAGGGCGTGCTGCTCGGGAACATCCGGCCCACTCAGTTGCCCCCGGGGCGCGGAACGCTCAGTGTGCGGGGCAGGCCTGACGAGCTACTCCAGGTCGGCTGGACCGACCCACCGTGAACACCGCTGTCGTCGAGGTCGGCCCACAGAGCGTCCGTGGCCGCTATTGCGCTCCAGCAGAATGGATCTCGGTGGCCATCGACTGCGTCGATGACAAGCTGGCGTTGCTCGACGGCCGGCTCGTCGAGGTGCCGCGGCTGTGGAGCGACCTGCTGGAAGTTGCCGCGGGCGAGCACTCAGAGACGCTGGTGCTGGTCTTCCCGACCTGGTGGTCGGCAGCCCGCGTCGACCTCATCACCCGGGCTGCCGGGGGGCGTGCCGGTGAAGTTGTTGTGCGGCAGCGGGCATCGACACTGGATGCCGACGGCGCAGCCGTGGTGGTCGAACTCTCCGAGGAGTTCGTCGTGATCGCGGCGCCCGGCTTCGAGGTCGAGGTACTGCCCCGCGGGAAGCGAGACAGCGCCGGGCTTCTCGCCGCCGGGAATCTCAGCGTGGCGGCTGAGGTGCTGATCGACGTGCCCGCCGGGGTGTCAGCGCCGCCGCCCGCGTTCGCCGCTCAGCTGCGCGCCGACGGGGTCCCGGTGTCCTACAGCGACCGGGGCCGCATGATGAGCTCGGCGAGTGCGGGGCTGGGCGACGATGCGCTGCCCGAGCCGGCGGGCGGTCCAGCATGTTCCCGCCGTCGTGTGGCCGCGGTGCTGTGCGGCACCACGTTGGCGTTGGCAGCAGTCGGGGGCGGTTGGGCGACACAGGGGTTGTCGGTTCAGCCGCCGGCTGATCCTTCGACAGTGCTGCTGGTGGAGGGCCGCGTCGCGATCCGGGTACCGGCCCAGTGGGCGGTCCAGCGCATACTCTCCGGACCCGGATCGGCGCGTCTGCGGGTCTCGGCGCCTACCGGCGACTCGACTGCCCTGCACCTCACGCAGTCCGTCGGTGCGGCAACGAGCACGATTGCCGAGGTCGCCGCAACTCTTCGGCACGCGCTGGAATCCGAACCGCCGGGGGTTTTCGCCGACATGGATCCCGAAGGCAGCGTGGGAGGCAGACCGGCGGTGACCTATCGCGAGCTGCGGCCAGGCAGTGAGACCAGATGGGCGGTGGTGATCGACGGTGCGGTCCGAGTCGCGATCGGGTGTCAGGGCCCACCCGAACGGCGCGAGGTCATACGCGATGCGTGCGTGCGCGCCGTCGAGTCTGCTCACGTGCTGCGGTGACCGCTTTACGCCGGTCTGTGCCCACTCCCGACCTACCGCAGGGAACCGAATCGGCTTCCGCTGCGTCCAAACCTATGTATCGCTTCTCCACGACACGAAAGGATCGCGATGACGACTCCATCGGGCCCGACGGGCTCCACCCTCACCACCGACTTCGACCTCATGATCTCGGTAGCGGGCAGGACCGAGGCCAGCAACGAGGAAATCCGGGCGATGCTGCAGTCTTTCATCGGCAGGATGAGCAGCGTGCCGCCCTCGGTGTGGGGTGGGGGAGCAGCAGCGCGGTTCCGCGATGTCGTCGAGCGCTGGAATGCCGAGTCGCTCAGGCTGACTGCAGCGCTGCAGCGGATCGCGGAGACGATCCGGGACAACGAGCGAATCCTGCGGGAGGCCGCCGATGGTCACTCGCAGCGCATCGGTTCCGTCGCCGCCACCCTGTAAGGACCATCTGTCATGGACCCCACCCTGTCGTACAACTTCGGCGAAATCGAGTACACCGTTCGCCTGGAGATCAATGCCACTTCAACGCGACTGAATGCGGCGCTCGACGAGCTTCGCGCCCAAGTCGCCCCGCTGCAGGCCACCTGGACGCGGGAAGCGGCCGAAGCCTACCGCGTGGAGCAGGCGCGCTGGGAGCAGGCGGCTGGGGCGCTCAACGACATTCTGTTCCGACTGGGTAACGCGGTGCGCGACGGGGCCGACGAGGTCGCCGCCACTGATCGCAGCGCCGCCGGTGCTTGGGGCCGCTGAGGACGCCCCGCCAGACTCTGTGCGGCCCCCGGGAGGAGGAGAGCCGATCGGGGGCCGCACAGGATATTCAGGCCGCGAGTTGTCAAGGGCCCTTCACCGATCCACGATAGGAGTCATGGACGTCGCCCCTTACTCGGAGTTCGTCCCCGCGAAGTACACCGCCGAAATGGCTGAGCCGACCCGCACGTGGTGGCAGTGGCGAGAAACGCGCGTGCACATCGCCCGTGCCGTCGTGCCCGACGCCGCAGTGCGCGCCATGGTCATTCACGGTGGCGGTGGATACAGCGGCGCACTCTGGCCCGCGGCAGCTGTCGCCGCCGGTAGCGGCGTCGATGTGCTCGCGCCTGATCTGCCGCTCTACGGCTACACGCGGGAGCCCCACCCGTCGACTGTGCGCTACGACGACTGGATCGACCTGTTGTGCGAACTCGTCGACGCCGAAAAGGCAACAGATCCGAGGCCGCTGATCCTGTTCGGCGCCAGCATGGGCGGCATGCTGGCTTACGAGGTCGCCGCGCGCACCCGCCAAGTTGCTGCCGTGGTGGCAACCTGCCTGCTGGACATGTCCGATCCCAAAGCCCGCGCAGCCGTTACCCGATTCGCTTGGATGGGAGGGCCCGCCCCGGTGTTGTTGCGCGCGATCGACCCTGCCCTGGGTCGGGTCCGGCTGCCAATCCGTTGGCTTGCCGATATGGCGAACATGAGCTCCGAACCGCGGTTGTCGCGGCTGTGCGCCTCCGATCCGCGCGGTGGCGGTGCCAGCGTTCCGCTCGGATTCCTGTCCAGTTGGATGAACTATCGCCACAGCCCACCCGAGTCATTCGACGCTGCGCCGGTCACACTCGTCGCGCCGGCGGCCGACACCTGGACCCCACCGGAACTCAGCGCTGGCTTCCTGCATCGTATTTCAGCACCAACCCGCCTCGTCATGCTGGAGAACTGCGGGCACTACCCCATCGAAGAGCCGGGTGTGGGGCAGCTGCGGGAAACAATGTCGGAAATCGTGATTGCGGTGGCGCAGGCCGGTTGAGCGTGGTGATCAGCGCCTCGCTGTCGCGTAGCTTGATGGATGAACGCGACGAAGAGCAGGAGGCTCACCATGACCGTGTATGCCCGCCCCGGAGCTGATGGCTCGCTGATGTCATTCAAGCCGCGCTACGAGAACTTCATCGGTGGCCAGTGGGTGCCGCCGAGCGCCGGCCGCTATTTCGAGAACCCGACACCGGTCACGGGCGAGGTTTTCTGCGAGGTCGCCCGGTCCGACGCAGCCGATATCGAGAAAGCTCTCGACGCCGCCCATGCAGCCGCGCCCGCCTGGGGTAAGACGTCAGCGGCTGAGCGCGCCCTGGTACTCAACAAAGTAGCCGACCGGATCGAGGAGAACCTCGAATCGCTGGCGCTCGCCGAGTGCTGGGACAACGGCAAGCCGATCCGCGAGACGCTGAACGCAGATATGCCACTGGCCGTGGATCATTTCCGGTACTTCGCGGGAGCGATCCGTGCGCAGGAGGGCGCGCTGTCGGAGATCGACGACGACACCGTCGCCTACCACTTCCACGAGCCACTCGGTGTGGTCGGGCAGATCATTCCGTGGAACTTCCCCATCCTGATGGCTGTATGGAAGCTGGCCCCCGCGCTGGCTGCCGGTAACGCGATCGTGCTCAAGCCCGCTGAGCAGACCCCTGCCTCCATCCTCTATCTGCTGGAGATCATCGGTGACCTGCTGCCGGCGGGCGTGCTCAACGTGGTCAACGGATTCGGCGTCGAGGCGGGCAAGCCGCTGGCCTCGAGCAACCGGATCGCCAAGATTGCGTTCACCGGTGAGACGACCACTGGCCGATTGATCATGCAGTATGCGTCGCAGAATCTGATCCCGGTCACGTTGGAGTTGGGTGGCAAGAGTCCCAACATCTTCTTCAACGATGTGCTCGCAGCCGAGGACAACTATCAAGACAAGGCGTTGGAGGGCTTCACGATGTTCGCGCTCAATCAGGGCGAAGTGTGTACCTGCCCGTCGCGTTCGCTGATCCAGGCAGAGATCTACGACGAGTTCCTGGCGTTGGCTGCGATCCGCACCAAGGCGGTTCGCCAGGGTGATCCGCTGGACACCGAGACGATGATCGGTGCGCAAGCGTCAAACGACCAGCTCGAGAAGGTCCTGTCCTACATCGAGATCGGCAAGAGCGAGGGCGCCAAGGTGGTTACCGGCGGTGAGCGTGCACAGCTCGGTGGTGACCTCAACGGCGGATATTACGTTGCACCAACGATTTTCACGGGTAACAACAAGATGAGGATCTTCCAGGAGGAGATCTTCGGACCGGTTGTCACGGTCACATCGTTCACCGACTATGACGACGCGATCAGCATCGCCAACGACACCCTCTACGGGCTCGGGGCCGGCGTGTGGAGCCGTGACGGCAATACCGCCTACCGCGCGGGCCGCGACATCAAGGCCGGGCGGGTGTGGACGAACTGCTACCACCACTATCCGGCGCACGCCGCGTTCGGCGGTTACAAGCAATCGGGTATCGGCCGGGAGAATCACAAGATGATGCTCGATCATTACCAGCAGACCAAGAACCTGCTGGTGAGCTATGGCGACAAGGCCCAGGGATTCTTCTGACGAGCCGGAAACGCGCACATTTTGACCTGCGGTAACGGCCACGCGCGCGTTTTGACCTGCGGTGACGGGCCCGGGTAGCATCTGGCGTTGGCGTGCGCTGGCCTTCGGGCCGCCGGTCGCCTCGGGTCCCTGCCGGTCGCCGAGGCTGTCTGCAGCTCGCGCCGGACCGGCACCCGGGTCACCGGGATCCAACCCGAGAAGAAGAGATAGAGGTAGACGCTGTGCCCACGTACACGCCGAAGGCGGGTGACACCACGCGCACGTGGTACGTCATCGATGCCACCGACGTGGTGCTCGGCCGGCTCGCCGTGGAAGCAGCCAAGCTGCTGCGCGGCAAGCACAAGCCGACATACACGCCCAATGTCGACGGTGGCGACTTCGTCATCGTCATCAACGCGGACAAGGTCGCCATTTCCGGCGACAAACTCCAGAAGAAGTTTGCCTACCGTCACTCGGGTTATCCCGGCGGGCTGCGCAGGCGGGCGCTCGGTGAAGAGATGGATAAGCACGCCGACCGCGTCGTCGAGCGGGCGATCCTGGGCATGATTCCGCACACCAAGCTCGGCCGTCAGATCCAGAAGAAGCTGAAGGTGTATGTGGGTGCCGAGCATCCGCACACCGCCCAGCAGCCAATTCCGTTCGAGATCAAGCAGGTGGCCCAGTGAGTGAATCCCCCGAAACGACCGCTGAACCCGTGGCAACGACCGAGACCGTGGTCGTCGCGGAGACCGACGCGGCCCCACGTGAGCCCGTCCTGATGGATCGCCCGGTCCAGACCGTCGGCCGCCGCAAGGAAGCCGTGGTGCGGGTGCGCCTGGTTCCGGGCACCGGCCAGTTCAACCTCGACGGTCGCTCATTGGAGAACTACTTCCCCAACAAGGTGCATCAGCAGCTCATCAAGGCTCCGCTGGTGATTGCCGACCGTCTGGAGAGCTTCGACATCTTCGCCCACCTTCATGGCGGCGGACCCTCCGGCCAAGCCGGTGCGCTGCGCCTGGCTATCGCGCGTGCGCTCATCATCGTGCAGCCCGAGGACCGGCCGGCACTCAAGAAGGCAGGCTTCCTCACCCGTGACCCGCGTGCCATCGAGCGCAAGAAGTACGGCTTGAAGAAGGCCCGCAAGGCACCTCAGTACAGCAAGCGCTGATCGAACCAGGGTTGTCGCCCGGTCCACTCGCCCCGCGAGTGGCCGGGCGTCCGTCCTTTAGACGGCTTTATGTTATGTCGAGCAACAGAATTCAACGGTAGCGCTTGAGGCGATACCCCGAGCAGGCGCCGGCTGACTCGGCAGTCGAAGCGTTCGTCGATCGCGGCGAAGCGCTTCGTCGGTCCCGCTTCGTCGGTCTCGCCGGGATATCGATTCGGTGCCGGCACGAACGTCACCCGCGACGGTTAGCCCTCAAACCAGCATCTGTGAGAGGTTGTCAACATGGCTCGATTGTTCGGCACCGACGGGGTGCGCGGGGTCGCCAACCAGGACCTGACTGCGGAGTTGGCGATGGCGTTGGGGGCGGCGGCGGCACGCCGGCTGCTCAGAACCGGCGAAACCCGTCGGCGGGTTGCTGTGGTCGGACGCGACCCGAGGGCCAGCGGTGAGATGCTCGAAGCTGCCGTCGTCGCCGGAGTTGCCAGCGAGGGTGTGGACGCTTTACGGGTGGGCGTGCTTCCCACGCCGGCTGTGGCGTATCTGACCAGCGCCTACGATGCCGACTTCGGTGTGATGATCTCGGCGTCGCACAACCCGATGCCTGACAATGGCATCAAGATCTTCGGGCCCGGCGGACACAAGCTCGACGACGCCACCGAGGACCGCATCGAGGAACTGGTGCAACAGGGCCCCCTGGCCCGGCCGACCGGCGCGGGCATCGGCCGCGCGGTCGACGCTGAAGACGCGTTGGACCGTTACCTTCGTCACGTCGGTAAGGCTGCCACCACCCGGCTCGATGGCCTCACCGTGGTTGTCGATTGTGCGCACGGTGCGGCGTCGGCCGCGGCGCCCCGCGCCTACCGGGCGGCAGGTGCAAACGTCATCCCGATCCACGCCGAGCCCGATGGGCTCAATATCAACGACCGCTGCGGCTCGACCTATATGGAGACGCTGGGCTCAGCGGTGGTATCCCACGGCGCCGATTTGGGGCTGGCCCACGACGGCGATGCCGACCGCTGCCTGGCGGTGGACAGTCATGGCCGAGTCATCGATGGCGACGCGATCATGGTGGTGCTGGCCCTGGCCATGCACGAGGCCGGCGAGCTGGCCTCCAACACCCTGGTGGCAACGGTCATGAGCAATCTGGGGCTCCATCAGGCGATGCGCTCGGCGGGCATCGAAGTGCGCACCACCGGCGTCGGCGATCGCTATGTCCTCGAGGAGCTGCGGGCCGGTGCTTACTCGATCGGCGGCGAGCAATCCGGGCACTTGGTCATGCCGGCTTTCGGTACCACCGGCGACGGCATTGTGACCGGCCTGCGGTTGATGTCCCGGATGGCTCAGACGCGGCGAGGTCTCGCCGACCTCGCCGAGCCGATGGCGACGTTGCCGCAGGTACTGATCAATGTCGAGGTTTCCGACAGGGAGACCGTGGCCGACGCGCCGTCGGTGCGCGACGCAGTGGCTCAGGTCCAAGCCGAACTCGGCGATAGCGGCCGAATTCTGTTGCGGCCCTCGGGAACAGAACAGCTGGTCCGGGTGATGGTGGAAGCCGCCGATGAGGATACTGCGCGACAGATGGCTGTACGCGTTGCGAATTCGGTCAGCGCGCAGCGCTGAGACCGCGGCCGACCCGGTGGAACCAAAGCGGGCGCAACCGCGTCCAACCTCATATGGGACAAGCAGACGTGGCACGCGTCGATGTGAGGGGAGTGCGCGCGATTGCGCGCGAGTATGAATCCGCGGCGCTGATCGTCGACAGTGCTCTACGAACACACCTGAGCGATCTTGCGTTCGGGGGCGCGTCCGCGGGACGTGCTTACGTCGCGCACGGCGCGACACTTCGCGCCGCGCTCGGCGACGTCGCCACGTCGCTGCGACGGTGGTCACGGGCATCCAGTGAGATCGCCGTGGCGCTGCGATCGTCGACAGACCGGTACCAGGACGCCGACGCGCGTGCCGCAGGGCGGGTCGGGTAGGCCGGGGCGTGGCCGAGGAGTTCGATGTCGCCTCGCGATTGGCTGCGGGCAGGCCTGCGGTCCGCAACCTGCAGCAGTACGTGTGGGCATCTCATCAGCTTGGCTATCAGCATCCCGAGCTGACGTTGCACGCGGCACAGTTGAGCGACTGGTACGGCAGCGAGGAGGGCATGGATCTGGGGGCGTTGCAGGTCGACTGGCTTGCTCTCAGGGAGACGGCCCGCGCCAGCCAGGATGCGCTGGCCCTCCAGGAGCAGCAACTCGCCGCGTTGTCGACGGCGTGGCAGGGCGCTGGGGCGCAGGCATCACAGGACTTTCTGCGCCGCCACAGTGAAGCGTCGTCGTCGGTTGTGAGGGCGGTGCGCATCGCGACCGAAGCTCTGGATGAACTGAGGGAGAGCTTGTGGCGAACAGTTGACACGAAGGTTGATGCGGTGGTGGCGATTGAGCGCCGCGCGCAGGCCCAGCGTGCGGATTGGTTGGCCGCCGCCGCAACGCTGAGGACGGGTGTGGGGGACTGGGCGGTCGCCACCGAGCTGATCGATCAGACGGTGAAACCGTTTGTGGACAACAGTATCCGCTCCGATTGGTTGGCGGCGATGCACACCGCGACGTCGTCGGTAACCGACGCCTATCGGCGTGCGGCCGCTGAGATTGGGAGCGAACACCAACCGGTGTTCGAGCTGCCGGGCGACCTCGGCCCGATGTGGAGTTCTTCGCCTGTTCCCAACGGCCAGGAACCAGGCAGTGATGAGCGGCTTTCGGCAACCGCGCCCTCCGCCCCGGAAACCGCGCCCTCCGCCCCGACGACCCCAGTAGCCCCGGCGGCGACATCTCCTTCGGCGTGGGGTGCGTCTCCGGCGGCGTCTGCCCCACTGATGTCGGCTGACTCGCCCCTGCCGTCTGCCCCACTGATGTCGGCGGCGCCGCCTGCAGGCGGGCCTCTTGCAGCGCCGGAAGTGCCAGTGGGCCAGTCGGTTCCGCTGTCATCAATGGGCGACCTGGGCTCCGGAATGCCCAATGTCGGCAGTGGGCTGTCCAGTCTCGGAAAACAACTCGCCGACATGTTGAGCGGATTACTTGGCAGTGCTGACAGTTCGATTCCGCGACCGCCGGAGCTTGATGTACCGGACTTCGATGACCCCCCGGGCCTCAATGAGTCCGATCTCGATGAGGGCGCCGACGATGTCGATGGAGCCACCGACGATGTCGATGGAGCCACCGACGATTCAATGGCCGAGGAGTCTGCCGAGAACATTGTTGCCAGTGGGACAGAGGACCCCGAGGTATTCGATGGCCCTGCCGACGCACCTACCCACTTACCTGCCGACGTATCTGCCGAAGTACCCGCCGAGTCGGCACCGGGCCCACCGGCTGCGCCACCGCCCGCTGAACCACTGCCACCGCAGGGCCCGCCGAATCCGGGCCCGCCGGCAGCTGAGGAGACGCCCTGCGCGATCGCCGCCGGAGAACTACCCCAGGTCGGAGACCCATCGGAGTAGCGTGCCCGACGTGAAGCTGCGATTTCCAGAACTCCTCGTCCTTTTCGTCCTGGGAGGTCTCGCCGCCCTGATCGGCGATCACAGCCACGTGGTGACCGAAACCACCCGGTATCACATCGATGCCATCCCTTTTGTGTGGAGCAGCCCGTTCTGGTTTCCGCTGCTCGTGGGCACGGCGACGGCGTCGCTGGCCGAGTTGCGGCTGCGCCTGCCCAAACCGCGAACGACGGTCACGGTCAGGCAAGGTATTGCCGGGGTGTCCGCAGTCATCGGCATGTATGTCACGACCGCGTTGATGCACGGTGCACCCGTAGTCCCCGCGACAACGCTGATCTGCGTCCTGGCCATCGTCATCTGGTGTGTACTGGGAGACGGTCCGGGCGCGATCTGCGGTGCCGTCGCAGCGGTCATGGGACCGGTGGCGGAGATCGGCCTCGTGGAGATGGGTGTCTTCGCCTACAACCCGGGATCCGACAGCTTGATCGGGGTGGGCTTGTTTCTGGTCCCACTGTACTTCGCGTTCGGTGTGGTCGTCGCTCTGCTCGGCGAGTTGCTAGCCGCGCGGCGCGGTGCGCAGGCCGAGATGACCCCGGCGGTCAGCGGGCCAGGTGCCGGCTGATGACCAGACGCTGAATCTGGTTGGTGCCCTCGAAGATCTGCATGATCTTCGCTTCGCGCATGTACCGCTCGACACGGTAGTCACGGGTGTAGCCGGCGCCGCCGAACACCTGGACAGCGTCGGTCGTCACCTTCATCGCCGCGTCGGTGGCGACCAGCTTGGCCACCGACGCTTGGCGGGAGTAGTCCAACCCGGCGTCGCGGCGGCGGGCGGCATCGAGATAGGTAGCCCGGGCGGAATCGACGGCGGCGGCCATGTCGGCGAGAACGAATGCCAGTCCTTGGTGATCGATGATTCTGCGGCCGAAAGTCTTTCGCTCCTGGCTGTACGCGACCGCGTCATCGAGTGCCGCCTGGGCGAGGCCTGTCGCAACCGCGGCGATGCCAAGACGGCCGGAATCTAATGCGCTGAAAGCGATCTGGAGTCCCTGCCCTTCCGTTCCGATACGTCGTCCCGCGTCGACGAACGCGTCGTCGTAGTGCGCGGTGGTGGTCGGGACAGCGTGCAGGCCCATTTTCTCCTCCGGCTTGCCGAACGTCAGGCCGGGGGTGTCCCTGGAAACCAGAAAGCAGGAGACGCCCTGGGAGCCTTCGCCCGTGCGGGCAAACACGTTGTAGAAATCGGCGATTCCACCGTGGGTTATCCAGGCCTTGGCCCCGTCGATCCGGTAGCCGTCAGTCACCGCTTCGGCCTTGCAGGCCAGGGCGGCGGCGTCCGAGCCGGCCTGTGGTTCGGAGAGGCTGTAGGCGCCGACCGCTCCGCCGCTGAGCATGTCGGGAAGCCAGTGCTGCCGTTGCTCGTCGGTGCCGAAGTTCATCAGGGGATGGCAGGACAGACTGTGCACACTCACCGCGACCGCGACCGCCGCCCAGCGGGCGCCGAGTTCCTCGAGTACCTGCAGATAGACCTCGTAGGGCTGACCTCCGCCGCCCCACTCTTCGGGGTAGGGCAGGCTGAGCAGCCCGGCGTCGCCGAGTGTGGCGAAGACGCCCTCGGGGTAGGTGGCCTGCTTCTCGTGGCGATCAACGATCGGGTCGAGAACCTTGTCGGCGATCTGCCGGGCGAGTTCGACCAGCTCGTGTGCCTCTTCGGTGGGAAGCAGGCGATCGACCGACATCTCAGAAACGGTACTACGCCCCGGCCAGCTGATCCTGGCCGACGCTGTGTTGCATATCAGGCTGCCATTTCACGGCGGCATCTCACGCTCGACGAAGTTCCCGGCGAAACTGTGGCGCTCAAAGCCCACGCCCGTCCCGCGCAGCGGGCCACAGACGGCAACTGTTACCGGCGGCGGTGCGATCGCCGATAGTGTTGCCGCAGAGAATCTTCGAGATGGTCATGCCGCTACTCTTTGCGCACGACGATCACAGGCACAGTTGCTGAATTCACTACGGCGGTGGCGACCGAGCCCAGTAGCATGCCGGCGAAGCCGCCTCGTCCGTGACTGCCGACAACGACGAGCTGGGCAGATGCGGAGTGCTTGAGGAGCTGATAGCCGGGCCGATCGGCCACCACGACACGACGTACCGGTGTATCCGGGTAGCGTTCCCGAAAGCCGGCAAGACGTTCGGCCAGGAGTTCCTTCTCGCTGGACTTGATGTTCTCCGTTTCGGCCGGCGACCAATTGATACTCGGGAAACCGAGGACGGTCATGTCGGTCCACGCGTGTAGCGCCAACAACTCCACGCCGCGGCGCGAGGCCTCGTCGAAGGCGAGCTCCGTCGCCCGCTCCGAAGTAGGAGAACCGTCGATACCCACCAGAACCGGTGCGTCTGCAGACGGTAGCTCCTCATCGTGGATGATTGCGACCGGGCAGTGCGCGTGATGTACCAGGGCGGAACTGACCGAGCCCAGCAACGCGCGATCGACCGCATCCAGTCCCCGGCACCCGGCCACCAACATCTCGGCATCCTTGGAGAGTTCGACGAGCGTGGGGATCGGGGGCCCGTCGAGAGATTGGGCGTGTACCTGCGGCGAGCGGTTGGGCGAACAGGCGTCCGCGGCGATCTTGCGCGCGTCCTCGATGATCTGTTCCGCTTGCTCGTGCTGCCAACGCGTGTAGTCCGCGGGCACCGGCACCGTCATAAGGGCCGACGCGGCAGCCGCCGACGGCGCGTTGACGCACACCACTGACAACGGGATGTTGCGCAACGCCGCGTGGCGGGCGGCCCATGCGACCGCCGCGTTCGATGGGGCCGATCCATCGACACCTACTACGATCCCGTGGGCCGTCGTATGGGCTGACATCCTGACCTCCTGCTCGATGATCGTCTGCTAGGACCGATGCCGTGGCGGCTAGTTTCAGTTGCGGAGAAGTCCGTTGCGCTGCTACCTCCATTAACCCAGCCATGGCCTTCGGCGTCAGGAGTCATTGGTCCCTAATCGGGGCAGCAGCGACTGCAACATCAGGGCAGCAGCGACTGCAACTCCTCGACGAATGCCACGGTTTCCCGTCCGTCACCTGACATCGGATGCACCAGCAGCGTCGTCACGCCCGCCTCGGCGAACGCTGCGACTCGTTCCTTGACGAATCCGCGCGGCCCCACCAGAGACACCTGGCGGACGAGTTCGTCGGGTACGGCAGCGATCGCTTCGGCCTTCTTGCCGGCCAGATAGAGGTCCTGGATCAGATTGGCCACCTCGCCGAATCCGTATCGGGTCGCCAGGTTGTGGTAGAAGTTCCGTCCCCTGGCGCCCATTCCACCGATGTAGAGCGCCAACTGTGGCTTGGCCCAGGCCAATCGGTCATCCACGTCGTCACCGACCGCCAGGCTCGCGCTGACCATGACGTCAAGCGGGCCCAACGCCGGGTCACGTTTGGCGGCACCGGATCGCAGCGCGTCGCCCCAGACTTCATCGGCCTTCTCGGGAGAGAAGAACACCGGCTGCCACCCTTCGGCTATCTCCGCGGTCAGCTCGACGTTCTTCGGTCCGAGGGCAGCGATGGAGATGGGGATTCGCTCCCGCACAGGATGATTGATGAGTTTCAGCGGTTTGCCCAGCCCGGTGCCGCGTTCGGCCGGCAAGGGAACCTGGTAGTACTTTCCGTTGTAGGTGACGCGGTTCCGACGCCACACTTCACGGCAGATTTCCACGACTTCGCGGGTGCGTCCCAGGGGTGCGTCGAACGGCACGCCGTGGAAGCCCTCGATAACCTGCGGGCCCGACGCGCCCAGGCCGAGCCGAAACCGGCCGTCGGAGACGTAGTCGAGTCCAGCGGCCGTCATTGCCATCAGCGCGGGCGTGCGGGTGTAGATCGGGACGACGCCGGTGCCGAGCTCGATCCGCGACGTCCTGGCCGCGAGGAAGCCCAGTTGGCTGATCGCGTCGTAGGAGTAGGCCTCGGCCACAAGTGCGAGGCCGACGCCGATCTTCTCGAGTTCGACCACCTGGTCGACGTCTTCGAGAAAGCCGCCGGAATAGCTGAGAAAGATACCCGTCCGCATCACCAAGATATACACCCAACCAGTTGGTTGGGGTACCCCGGCTAGGCTTGGGCCACTCGGCTAAGTCTTCAGCAGCGCGACGACCTTTTCGGAAAGTTCGACCGGGTCGTGGGCGAACGGATCCACCACCGGCGCCTTGGGGAGTTCTGCCTCGACGTCGGCAAAGTCTTTGTATTCACCCTTGTTGCCG
>JAHZIT010000031.1 GCA_022601275.1 Actinomycetes bacterium | reverse complement strand
TGGCCAGCTTCCGCTTCTCACCGGCTGACAGCCCGCGTTCCTGGTCCCGACGCCAGAGATCACGCACGACCTCGGCGACCTTGTTCACGTCGCCGGAGGCCAACTTTTCCAGATTGGCTTTGTACCGTCGCGACCAGTTGGTGGGCTCTTCGGTATGCGGGGCGCGCAGCACCTGAAAGACCTTGTCCAGGCCCTCCCGTCCGACGACATCGCGCACACCCACATATTCGGCATTGTCAGCAGGTACCCGGACAGTGAGATCTCCCTGAGCAACCTTCAGGACCAGATATTCCCTTTGTTCGCCCTTGATAGTCCGGGTTTCGATCGCTTCGATCAACGCAGCACCATGGTGTGGATACACGACGGTGTCTCCGACCTTAAAAATCATCAGTTTCGAGCCCCTTTCACCCCTCGATGTTAACACGGGCCGTTATAAGGGGTGGATCAACGGTGCAGGTCAGGGGCACAGCGAGCGGATACTAGGGGTTGACAGACCGGCGAATCCGTGCAACGCGCGACTAGTTTCCCCGCCGCCGGACAGTCACTCTGCGGCCGTCGGCGACCTCTGAAATGCGCCGAGGGCGACCTTCGAAATGGGCCGTCGGCAAAACGCATCGCCCCTGCGCTACCGCGTGCATCCGGCAGCTACTACTCTGCATAGTTGTGTCGCCGGAACCGCAGTGGACCCGGCGCGCCACGTCGCCCAGTCGGCCGAGCAGGAGGCCCCAGTGAACCCCTTCAAACGGCGCACTAACGCAACCGGCCGGTCTATACCCGCAGCTTTGGCCGCAGGTGGGTTCGCCGCGGCTGTCGCGCTGACCGGTTGCGGCGCCGGCCAGGTCTCCCAGACCGCCACCCAAGAACCAGCAATCAACGGCACCAGCGGCTACGCGGGTGAGATCACGCTGCGCAACATCCACCTGCGCGCCGATCAAACATCCGACTACATCCAGCCGGGCCGCGACGTCGAGTTGATCTTCACCGCCGCCAACAACTCGCCCGACATCAACGACAAGCTTCTCTCGATCACCTCCGATGTCGGCAAAGTGACGGTGACGGGCGACGCCGCCCTGCCCGCCACCGGCGTGCTGGTGGTCGGCACTCCCGACGGCCAGCCCACGCCGCTGGAGAGTATCGAGGTGGCAGACTCCGCCGAGGCCACTGTGGCGCTGTCGAAGCCCATCACCAACGGCCTCACTTACGACTTCACGTTCACCTTCGCGAACGCCGGCGAGACCACCGTCAACGTTCCAGTCTCGGCCGGCGAGTCCCCCCGCCGAGGCGCCGCCGCAGAAGCCGGGGATTCGGCTGGTCACTCGGGCGGCGGCCACTGAGTTGCATCTGGTGACCTGAATCCGTCCGGGACACGGACTTCGGCGCTGAGTTTCTGTCGGTGCCGCCGGTTACGGTCAACCCGTGACCGCGCCGGTTCGAAAACACGTTCGCAGTACCGCTGTTCGGAATGCCAACACGTCGCGGCCAAGTGGGTCGGCCGTTGTCCAGACTGTGGCACCTGGGGCACCGTAAACGAAGTCGTCCTGGCGGCGGCAGCCGCTTCGGCAACCCGGCGGGCGGTCGCACCGGCCGCTCCCGCTGTGCCGATCAGCTCGATCGACCCCGGGGCCACCCGACATTTTCACACCGGCGTGAGCGAACTGGACCGGGTGCTCGGCGGGGGCTTGGTACCCGGATCGGTCACTCTGATGGCTGGAGATCCAGGTGTCGGCAAGTCGACGCTGCTGCTCGAGGTGGCCCACCGCTGGGCTCAAGCCGGCCGGAGGGCCCTGTATCTGTCCGGAGAGGAGTCGGCAGGCCAGATTCGGCTGCGGGCCGAACGTACCGGTTGCACCCACGATGGGGTCTACCTGGCTGCCGAATCGGACCTGGGCACCGCACTCGGTCACATCGAAGCCGTGCAGCCCACACTGGTCATCGTGGACTCGGTGCAGACGATGTCCACCGCCGAGGTCGACGGCGTCACCGGAGGTGTCACCCAGGTTCGGGCAGTGACGGCCGCTCTGACCGGGATGGCCAAGACGTCATCATCTCCAGCGGTGGCGATACTTCTCGTCGGGCACGTCACCAAGGACGGTGCTATCGCCGGTCCCCGCTCCCTTGAACATCTGGTCGATGTCGTACTGCACTTCGAGGGCGATCGCACGTCGTCACTGCGGATGGTGCGCGGCGTCAAGAACCGATTCGGCGCAGCTGACGAGGTCGGATGTTTTCTGTTGCACGACAACGGCATCGAGTGCGTCTCTGACCCCTCCGGCCTCTTTCTCGATCAGCGGCCCAAGGCGGTGTCAGGCACCGCCGTCACGGTCACGCTCGACGGCAAACGACCGATGATCGGCGAGGTGCAGGCGCTGATCGGCTCGCCCGCGAGCGGAAGCCCCCGGCGGGCGGTCAGCGGCATCGACTCCTCGCGCGCGGCGATGATCACCGCGGTGCTGGAGAAGCGTGCAAAATTGCCCGTCGGAACGAACGACATTTACCTCTCCACCGTCGGCGGTATGCGGCTGACCGATCCGTCGTCGGACCTCGCCGTCGCCTTCGCGATCGCTTCGGCATCCGTCGACCTGGCGATGCCGGCGACGGCGGTGGCAATCGGAGAGGTCGGGCTGGCCGGGGATCTGCGGCGAGTGGCCGGGATGGACCGCCGGCTTGCCGAAGCTGCCCGGCTCGGCTTCAGGTGTGCGGTGGTCCCCTCTGGAGTAACCGCCGCGCCATCTGGAATGCGGGTGGTGTCAGCCGACGACATCAACGCGGCATTGAGGGTGCTGCGAAGAATCAGTCAGAAGGACGAGAACTAACCCAGTTCGAGAGCAGAATTGCGGGGCGACCTGGGCTCGCCAGACCTGGCAAGTTCTGTCTCAGCTGGCCGCGTTCGCCGTCGCCGGCCGATTCGCTCAGCTGCGGGCTTCAGCCGATTGGGCCCGGCACCGGCATATGCGGGGCACCATCCACGGGTGCTTGCTGAGCGGCGGGCTGCGCCAACATGAACGGCACGGTGGCAGAGCGGAGGTTGCCCAACTGAACGACCAGGTTGTAGGTGCCCGGGCCGATGGGCTCTCGCGGCAGCGGACAGTTGGGGGCCGAGCCCATCCCGGTCCAGGTCACCTCGGTCGTCACCTGCTCGCCGGGCTGAAAAGTCCTGATCAGCGTCTCGTTGGATGGCGCGCAATCCAGGTTCGACCACAGCCGCTGGTTCTCCAGCGAGTACACATAAGCGGCTAGGACCGCGGCTCCCACATCCCGCTGGCAGGCGACCAGGCCGATGTTGGTCACCACCATCGTGAACTTGGGCTGATCGCCGATAACGTACTGCGGCACATTGGTGATGCCCTTGACCGCGAGCGCCGAATCGGGGCAGTCGTCTCCCTCCTGGAGGATCGGCGGCGGTACCACCGCGGCCGTCGCAGTCACGGTCGGCTGCAGCGCATCCTGCGCCGGCGGCTGGATCGGCGAGTTGACATCGGGGTTCTCCCCCGGCAGCGCATTCGGGCTCGCCGCCTCAGCGGGCGCCGACGAGTCGTTCGCCGTCGGCTGCTCGGAACTGGTGCTGTTCATCACCACCACCGCGACGATGGCAGCGATCACACCGATGACGAGCACGGCGATGCCGAGCGCCAACGCCCTGCGTCGCCAGTAAATCTGGGTGGGCAGCGGGCCATGCGGTTCTAGATCCAGCACAACATCACGGTAAGGCCAGGTCACGCGACCTTGCACGAGGTTGCCCGGCGTGTCGCCGATGTGGGGCACCTGGTGCTTGAGGGGGAGGCCTGCGCCGAGAGTAGAAAACCCTGGGCGGGCTTGCCCGAAGAGTGGAAAACCCAATGTTGGCCTTCGCGAAGAACAGCGCGGAATCGGCGCGAAAAGTCAGCCCGAAAAGCGGGCAGGACCAGTCAGAACTCGCCGATCTCGCCAATATGGTCGCGCAGACATGCCTGGCCGTCGGCCAGGTGATAGGTAAGGCCGACGATAGCCAGGTCGCCCGATTCGACCGCCTCTGAGATCGCCGTCGACCTGCTCAGCAACTGCACGCCGGTCTCGGTGACGTGCCTGGCCTCGAACTCGTCGACGCGACTGAGCCCATCGCGGCGACCGACCAGAATGGATGGCATTACCCGTTCCACTACGTCGCGCACGAAACCCTCCGGCAGCACCCCGTCGTCGAGCGCCGACAATGTCGCTTGCACGGCCCCGCAGCTATCGTGCCCGAGGATTGCGATCAACGGCACCTTCAGCACGGTGACCGCGTACTCGATCGAGCCGAGCACCGCCCCATCGATCACGTGTCCCGCAGTGCGAACCACAAACATGTCGCCAAGGCCCTGATCGAAGATGATCTCGGCT
The DNA here is from genome assembly GCA_022601275.1 of Actinomycetes bacterium. Classification (GTDB taxonomy): domain Bacteria; phylum Actinomycetota; class Actinomycetes; order Mycobacteriales; family Mycobacteriaceae; genus Mycobacterium. The sequence continues at coordinate 45,521 of JAHZIT010000031.1, read as the reverse complement.
GCCACCCGGCTGTCGGCACAACCGAACAGCACCGCGGCGGGCGTCTGCGCTTTGGCTAGGCGGGCTCGGTGCTCGATGCTCTGGCTGGGATGTTCCGGTTTGCCGGCAACGAAGCGCTCGTTACCCTCCTTGAGTGCTTTCCACGCCATCGCCGGGCTCGTATTGGGCATGGACGACATTGTGCCCGAGCCGTCGTCGATGATCTACGCCGATGAGCTACTGGCCTGGTATGCACGCGAGCAGCGTGACTTACCGTGGCGGCGTCCCGGCGTCTCGGCCTGGCAGATCCTGGTCAGCGAAGTCATGCTGCAGCAGACGCCCGTCGCGCGGGTAGAACCAATCTGGCTTGACTGGATCGCACGCTGGCCCACCCCGTCGGCGACCGCGGCGGCCAGCGCGGCTGACGTCGTGCGGGCATGGGGGAAGCTCGGCTATCCGCGGCGGGCCAAACGCCTGCATGAATGCGCGAGGGTCATAGCCACCGAGCACGGCGACGTCGTACCCCATGAAGTCGCCACCCTGTTGTCACTTCCGGGCGTGGGAACCTATACGGCGCGCGCCGTCGCCTGCTTCGCCTACCGGCAATCTGTCCCTGTCGTCGACACCAATGTTCGGCGCGTGGTTGCTCGCGCCGTGCACGGCCGCGCGGATGCGGGATCGCCGGCGGCCCGAGACCTCGACGATGTCGCGGCCCTGCTACCCGGCGACGCGAGTGCGCCCCAGTTCTCGGTTGCGCTGATGGAGTTGGGCGCGACGGTGTGCACCGCACGCGCGCCGCGGTGCGGGTTGTGTCCGTTGCGCAACTGCGATTGGCGGTCGCACGGCTTTCCGGAAAATACCCGCCCACCGCGCCGGGCGCAGCGATATGCGGGCACCGACCGTCAGGTGCGAGGTCGGCTGCTCGATGTGTTGCGCGGCAGCGCTTTTCCCGTCAGCCGGGTGGAACTCGACGTCGCGTGGACGACTGACAACGTGCAGCGCGACCGGGCGCTGGATTCGCTGCTCGTCGATGGTTTGGTGGAGCAGACTGCGGACGGCCGATTCGCGCTTTGTGGCGAAGGCGACGATGCAGGCCCCCAGGCCTGAGGAGGAGCCGAGCAGACACACCCGAAGGCGACGATGCAGGTGTATGCGACACCCTTGAGCTCAGGCACCGTCGCTGAACGTCTGTAGAAACGCCTCGACAGCTTCCCGATATGCGCCGGGCGCGTCGTCGTGGATGAGATGGCCGGCCTCCGGCACGCGCAGATAGGTCGACCGTGGCCCGGTTTCGGCCATGGTTCGCATCTGACCGGGTGGTGTGACTGAGTTCCCGGCTTCCATGACCAGGGCCGGCACCGACACCGAATGCCATTGGCTCCAGTAGTGGCGGGTTCCCCACTCGGCGGCAATCGCGATCCAGCGCGCGGGGTCGCCGTGCAGGCGCCAACCGGTCGGCGTGCGGTCGAACGCTTCGAGGAAGTACCGCCCCGCCACAGGTCCGAACTCGTCGTACACCTGCTGCGCTGTGCCGAATTGCACGGGCAGCGAATGCAACCATGGCTCCCACGGACCGGTGGTTCGTCCCCGAAAATCGGGAGCCATGTCTTCTACGACGACGGCGGCGACCATCTCGGGTCGCGCAGCGGCCAGGCACCAGGAGTGCAGCGCACCCATCGAATGGCCGACCATGATCGCGGGCCTGCCCAGCTCCCCCACCGCGTCGCCGAGGTCGGCTACGAAACGCTCAGTGGAGATCGGGAACCCGTCTGGTACCGCGCGGCCGCGATGCCACGGCGCGTCGTAGGTGAAGACCTCCCCCCATCGGGTGAGCCAGGGCAGTTGGCGCGACCATGTCGTGCCCCGACCCATCAGCCCATGCACTAGCACCACGGGTGCGCCGGCACCGCCGCGACGGCCCAGCAGATCGCGTGCCCCCGAGCCGTGAATCGAGCTGGAGTACGGATCGGAATCCATGTTCTCATCATGCCGGTCGCACGCGGTAGCCTGAACGCCATGCCCAGTCAAAAACCTGTGGTGAAGATCAATGCGATCGAGATCCCGCCCAACGCCGGTCCGGAATTGGAGAAGCGGTTCGCCCACCGCGCACATGCCGTCGACAGCCAGCCCGGCTTTCTCGGTTTTCAATTGTTGCGCCCGATCAAGGGCGAGGACCGCTACTTTGTGGTGACCCAGTGGGAATCCGAAGAGGCATTTCAGGCGTGGGTGACCGGACCCGCAGCCGAGGCGCACGCCGGCGAGCGTGCCAACCCGGTCGCCACTGGTGCGTCGTTGCTGGAGTTCGAAGTTGTACTTGACGTTGCGGGAACCAACGCTCCGGCGTAGGGCAGCCCAGGCTCTACGGCGAGCGACCAAGCTGACGGTCGGGCTCGTCCTCGTCGCCACCCTGGCCTGCGGATGTGCCACGACCCGTCCTGCCCCGTCGGAGTCCGCCTACGGCGCACCCATCCAGATCAACACACCACAGGGCCTGCGCGCCAAGCAGACCATGGACATGCTCAACAGCGACTGGCCGATCGGACCGATCGGTATCCGCACTCTGGCCGCCCCTCAGATAGTCGAGCACGTTGGAGTCACGCTGGACAGAATGTGGTGGGACCGGCCGTTCACCGTTACCGACATCGACGTCGGGGCCGGGCACGCCACACTTGATGTGCTCACCTCGTACGGAGTGGCGCAGACCATCGAACTGCACACCGACGATGCAGGCATGGTCGACCGCTTCCAGGTGGAGCTCGACCCGCCCGTGATCGAGAACTGGGAAGACATCGACGCCCAATTGACCAAGTCCGGCGCGCGCTACTCCTACCAGATCGCGAAGGTCACAGACGGCCAGTGCATCAAGGTCGCGGGCACGAACACCGACATGTCCCTGCCACTAGCGTCTATTTTCAAACTGTATGTGCTGCTTGGAGTTGCGCATGCGGTGAGCGCGGGCACCGTGGACTGGACCGACATGCTGACGATCACCGAGGAAGCCAAGGCCATCGGCTCCTCGGGCTTCGATGCACTGGAGCCAGGCGCCCAGGTCTCGGTACGCGATGCCGCGCAGCAGATGATCTCGGCAAGCGACAACATGGCAACCGATCTGCTGATCGCCCGACTGGGGCCGGGCGCCATCGAGCGTGCGCTGGTGGCCGCCGGCCACCACGATCCCGCCAGCATGACGCCGTTTCCGACCATGCACGAACTGTTCTCGGTGGGCTGGGGCAAACCGGATCTTCGCGACGAGTGGAAGCAGGCCTCGCCGCAAGGGCGTGTTCAGCTGCTCCAGCAGACGAACTCCCGGCCCTACGAACCGGATCCGAAGCGAACTCACACTCCTGCGTCGGATATCGGCGCCGAGTGGTACGGCAGCGCGGCCGACATCTGCCGTTTGCATGCTGCCCTCCAGACAGCCGCGGTGGGCGAGGCCGCGCCGGTGAGGGACATCCTGTCCGCCGTCGCCGGCATCGATCTCGACCGGACCGACTGGCCCTATATTGGGGCCAAAGCCGGCAACCTGCCGGGTGACCTGACCTTCAGCTGGTATGCCGTTGACCGCAACGAGCAGCCGTGGGTAGTCAGTCTGCAAGCGAACTGGCCGCAGTTTCGCAGCCAGACCGCGGCCGGATGGCTGATGTCGATCGTGACTCAAGCCTTCGACCTGATCCCGATCGGCTGAATCAGCGTGCAGACCGCAGGGTCCATACCTGCCCCCGGAAGTGCATCACCGTCCGGCTGACCGGGGCGACGTCGATGCGCCAGAATGATCGCGGCGGCGCTTCCAACACAACGAGGATCGCGGCACGAATGACGGCAGGGTGGGTGACCGCCAGGACCCGGCCGCGCTGCGTGGCCAGCGAATGCAGCCATCCGGCGACCCGTTCGACCAGCTCGACGACCGACTCGCCGCCGTGCGGTGCACTGGTCGGATCCGTGAGCCAGATAGCCAATTCGGCAGGCGCTACGCCGCCGAGCACATCACCGCGCCACCGGCCGCAATCCAGGTCCGCAAGCTGCGGCTCGACAGAGGCCTGCAATCCAAGCAGTTCCGCCGTCTGCCGAGTGCGCGTCTCCGGCGCGCAGAACACCTGATCAATGCGTCCGAGTTCAGCTTCTGCCTCGATCTGCCGCCGACCCTTGGCATTGACCGATTCATCGGTGGCAAATCGCCCGGCTGCCATCGCGTCTGTCATGGCGTGCGACACGAAGGTCAGTCGGACGACCTCACTCACCTTTGAGGTCCGGACAACTCGCCCCGGGGAAGCTCACGCGGCAAGTGCGGGCTTCCGCTCCCCCAGCAGCCGCGAGACCAGCGCGGCGAAAACCAGCCCTATGGTGGCGTAGATGACGACCTGCGTCCCCAGTGCGTACAACCGGAAGTCGTAGAGCACATCGGCCGGGAACCCCTCGTAGACGATGGCGCCGGTGCCGTCCACCAGCGGACCCGGGGTCTCGTCGATGGTCGGCAGGACCAGCATCACCAACGCTACGGCCACCACGTAACAACCTGCTGCGGCCACCCCCGCGTTCCAGGCGCCGAACCTCGCCGCCAACTCGCGACCGAGGTAGACCGCGCCGACCAAAAGCGCTGCCGACAGCACAACCATCAACAGGTACAGCAGCGTGCGCTGCTGAATCGACTCGTCCAGGCTCAATGCCGGGGGGCTCGCCGGATACTTCAGCGTGGGAACGATGTAGAGGCTGAGGAGCATTCCGCCCGCGATGCAGAGCGACAGCACACGAGCCGAGATGTCGCCGACCCGGCCGTAGGTCACCGCGAAAACAACCGCGAAGAGCGCTGCGATGGCCATGCTGAACAGCAGGACGCCCAGGCCCATCCCGATATTCATCTGGACGGCGCGGGTGAACCCGCCACCCTCCCCGCCGTGGCTGTGTCCGGCCACGCCCGCGGCATGGTCTACGGCGTCGTGCGCAGAGCCGACACCCTCCTCATAGCCAATGGCCAGTTCGATCTGTGGCTCCACGAAGATCCGGGCGAACAGGAACGCGAGAACTCCGGCGGCGGCGCCGGCCAGAAGGCCACGCCAAATGATCTGCTTTTCCATATTGGTGCGCATTTCACTGACTCCTCGCCGCGCGTCAGTGGCAGGGAAAGCCGAGTAAGTGGCGACCGTCGTGCAGGAACTCGTGAATGTAGGTGTTGTTCCCGAAGACCGAGGTTGCCCCCTGGTCCATGCCGACGAAATACAGCACCACGAGCGCCAGGAAAGCCGTCAGCGACAGCCAGGCGGCCGCCTTCACGCCCGACAAATCGAGTGCGCCCGCCTGTGTTTTGCCCACGTCAGGAGAAGTCATTCGAGTTCCTTTCTGGGATTTCGCGTCCCAGCCAGATGTGTGATGGCCATCAGGTCTGACTGTCTACAGTGGCGCGACCGTTCTGGAGTCTCACCAGATTCCGCTGACCATCAATTACTCCCGCATCCTAAGCCACGCTTGGCGGCAGTACGCCGGCACATCACAAAGCGGACGGCCACCCGTTGGGATGGCCGCCCGCTGTTGTGGTCGGCTTAACCGTCGTGGTCGGCTTGGCTGTCGTGGTCGGCTTACTCGGCCGCACCCGGCGTGCCGACGGCACTGGCCGGAGCCAGATCCGGCTCGACGCTCGCTGCGCGCTGGCTCCCGACGAAGGTGAACGTAGCGTCCTCGCCGGCACCTTCGCCATCCCAGTTCTCGACGTCGACGGTCACGACCTGCCCGGGTCCGACCTCCTCGAAGAGGATCTTCTCCGAAAGTTGATCCTCGATCTCACGTTGGATGGTGCGGCGCAGCGGCCGCGCACCGAGCACGGGGTCGAACCCGCGCTTCGCCAGCAACGACTTGGCCTTGTCCGTCAACTCCATTGTCATGTCTTTGGCCTTGAGCTGCTGGGACACCCGGCCGATCATCAGATCGACCATCTTGATGATCTCGTCCCGGGTCAGCTGGTGGAACACGATGATGTCGTCGATGCGGTTGAGGAACTCCGGACGGAAGTGTTTCTTCAGCTCGTCGTTGACCTTCTGCTTCATCCGCTCGTAGTTGTTCTCACCGCCGCCCTGGGTGAACCCGAGGCCGACCGCCTTGCTGATGTCAGAGGTGCCCAGGTTCGAGGTGAAGATCAGCACGGTGTTCTTGAAGTCGACCGTGCGCCCCTGGCCGTCGGTGAGCCGACCGTCCTCGAGCACCTGCAACAGTGTGTTGTAGATCTCCTGGTGCGCTTTCTCGATCTCGTCGAACAACACGACGCTGAACGGCTTGCGACGAACCTTCTCGGTGAGCTGACCACCCTCCTCGTAGCCGACGTAGCCCGGAGGGGCTCCGAACAGCCGCGAGGCGGTGAACCGGTCGTGAAACTCGCCCATGTCGATCTGGATGAGGGCGTCGTCTTCGCCGAACAGGAAGTTGGCCAGCGCTTTGGAAAGCTCGGTCTTTCCGACGCCCGACGGGCCGGCGAAGATGAACGAGCCCGAGGGACGCTTGGGGTCTTTCAGCCCCGCACGGGTGCGTCGGATCGCCTTCGATACCGCCTTGACGGCGTCCTCCTGGCCGATGATCCGTTTGTGTAGTTCGTCCTCCATGCGCAGCAGCCGAGTGGTCTCCTCCTCGGTCAGCTTGAACACCGGGATACCGGTCCAGTTGCCCAGAACCTCGGCGATCTGCTCGTCATCGACTTCGGCGACGACATCGAGATCACCTGAACGCCATTGCTTCTCACGCTCGGCGCGCTGGGCCACCAATTGCTTTTCGCTGTCCCGGAGGCTGGCCGCCTTCTCGAAATCTTGCGCATCGATCGCGGATTCCTTCTCCCGACGCGCGTCGGCGATCTTCTCGTCGAAGTCGCGCAGGTCCGGCGGTGCGGTCATCCGGCGGATCCGCATCCGGGCACCGGCTTCGTCGATCAGGTCGATGGCCTTATCCGGCAGGAACCGGTCGTTGATGTACCGGTCCGCCAGTGTCGCCGCGGCGACCACGGCGCCGTCGGTGATCGACACCCGATGGTGCGCTTCGTAGCGGTCCCGCAGCCCCTTGAGGATCTCGACGGTGTGCTCGACAGTCGGCTCGCCCACCTGGACCGGCTGGAAACGACGTTCGAGGGCGGCATCCTTCTCGATGTACTTTCGGTACTCGTCGAGGGTGGTCGCGCCAATGGTCTGAAGTTCACCACGGGCCAGCTTGGGCTTAAGGATCGACGCCGCATCAATCGCGCCCTCGGCGGCACCGGCCCCCACCAGCGTGTGCAGCTCGTCGATGAACAGAATGATGTCGCCGCGCGTGTTGATCTCCTTGAGCACCTTCTTGAGGCGCTCCTCGAAGTCACCGCGATACCGGCTGCCGGCGACCAGCGAACCAAGGTCGAGGGTGTAGAGCTGTTTGTCTTTGAGTGTCTCGGGGACATCACCGTGCACGATCGCCTGCGCAAGGCCCTCAACGACAGCGGTCTTACCGACGCCCGGCTCGCCGATGAGCACCGGGTTGTTCTTGGTGCGCCGGCTCAGCACCTGCATGACACGCTCGATTTCTTTCTCCCGGCCGATGACCGGGTCAAGCTTGCCCTCCATGGCTGCCGCGGTCAGGTTGCGACCGAACTGGTCGAGCACCAACGACGTGGAGGGGGAACCTGACTCTCCTCCCCGACCGCCCGTTCCGGCTTCTGCGGTCTCCTTGCCCTGGTAGCCGCTCAGCAGCTGAATGACCTGCTGGCGCACTCGGGTCAGTTCGGCCCCCAGCTTGACCAGCACCTGAGCCGCAACACCCTCACCCTCGCGAATCAACCCAAGGAGAATGTGCTCGGTCCCGATGTAGTTGTGGCCGAGCTGCAGCGCCTCACGCAGGCTCAGCTCAAGAACCTTCTTGGCGCGCGGAGTAAACGGGATGTGACCGGACGGCGCCTGCTGCCCCTGGCCGATGATCTCTTCGACCTGGCTGCGCACGCCCTCCAACGAGATACCGAGAGACTCCAGGGACTTGGCGGCTACGCCTTCTCCCTCATGGATAAGCCCCAACAGGATGTGCTCGGTCCCGATGTAGTTGTGGTTGAGCATCCTGGCTTCTTCTTGAGCCAACACGACAACCCGACGTGCGCGGTCGGTGAATCTTTCGAACATCCCTGGTTACCTGCTCTCCATCACATAGGTAGGTGCACAGCGCCTCGAAACAACTCCCGGGGACTTGCCAGAGCGCCGAACATTTGGCAAGACTTCGGTAGTGCTACGCACCTGCCGTCCACTGTAGTAGGCGGCGGCCCCGGGCGCCCCGCCTGGCGGCCCCGCCCAAAACCCGCTGGACGGGACATCCTGCGCGATAACGGGCCAGTACCCGGCGCTGCCAGTAGCAACGCGACCGGGAGCAGATTCGTTTCCCGAAACGGGGCCACGGACAGTTCGCCACCAGCGAACGCCGAGTAGCCGGTTAAGCCGAGTAGCCAGTGAATAGCCAGTGAAGGAGTGTGGGCAATCCCCGGCTGAGTTGCTGCCTGCCAGGTTGCCTCTGATGCTGCCAGGTTGCCTCTGATGCTGCCAGGTTGCCTCTGATGCTGCCAGGTTGCCTCTGATGCTGCTTAGGTTGCTGCTTCTTAGGTCGCTGCGTGGAACGCGTCGATAACGTCGGCCGGAATCCTGCCCCGCGTGGAAACATTGTGGCCGTTGCGGCGAGCCCATTCCCTGATTGCCGCACTCTGCTCGCGGTCGATCGCCGCGCGACCCCGGCCGGCACCGGCCGACCGGCCCCGCCTGCGGCCACCGACGCGTCGGCCGGTATCCACCCATTGCTTCAGGTCCCCGCGAAGTTTCGCCGCGTTAGTCGCTGAGAGGTCGATCTCATAGCTCACCCCATCGAGCCCGAATTCGACCGTTTCATCCGCCGGACCTTCACCATCGAAATCGTCAACCAACGTGACGGTGACCTTCTTGGCCATTACGTCTCAGCCCTTCTCTACGCACCACATTCTGGGAGTTGAACCCCGACTCGTTGAACCAATGTGCCATATCGCGGCTAACCATTCAACATCGGTGAATCATTACGCGTCGGTGACGGTCTGTTAGTTGCGATGACGACGAACAATGGGAAACAAAACAGTATCCCTAATCGAGAGGCCCGTCAAAGCCATCAACAACCGGTCCACACCCATTCCTGTTCCCGTCGTGGGAGGCATACCATGCTCGAGTGCCGCCAGGAAATCCTCATCCAGCGCCATTGCCTCATCATCACCGGCGGCAGCTGCGCGCACCTGGTCCTTGAACCTTTCCCGTTGAATGACTGGATCGATCAGCTCGGAGTATCCGGTTGCCAGCTCAATGTTACGAACATAGAGATCCCATTTTTCTGTGACACCGTCGATAGTGCGATGGGGGCGTGTCAGCGGTGTCGTCTCGACGGGGAAGTCTCGCACGAACGTCGGAGCCCAGAGCTTCTCTCCGACTGTGCATTCCCAAAGTTCCTCGACTAATTTCCCATGCCCATATCCGCGATCTCGAGGAATCTCGACGCCCAGGCTGTCGGCGATCTGCCAAAGTCGGTCCACCGCAGTCTGAGGGGTAATCTCTTCGCCCAGCGCTCCAGACAATGATGGATACATTTGAATGGTCTCCCATTCTCCATCGAGGTCGTAGACACTGCCGTCGGGTAATGACACCTCACGCGTTCCGATGGCCTCGTCGGCAACCTCTTGAATAAGCTCACGCGTGACGATCGCCGAATCGTCGTATGTGCCGAAGGCCTGATATGTCTCCAACATCGCGAATTCGGGCGAATGTGTCGAATCCGCCCCTTCGTTTCTGAACACCCGATTCAACTCGAAAACCCTGTCAAATCCACCGACGACGCACCGCTTCAGAAACAGTTCCGGCGCGATGCGCAGGTAAAGGTCGGCGTCGAGAGCGTTTGAATGCGTGACGAACGGGCGCGCGGCAGCACCGCCGGCCAGCGTCTGCAGGATCGGCGTCTCCACCTCGAGGAATCCCCGCCTTTCCAGGGCCGATCGCACCGCACGCACCACGGCGACCCGCTGGCGGGCGATCGCCCGTGCCTCCGGACGAACGATGAGATCGACATAACGCTGACGGACCCGAGCCTCCTCGCTGAGTTCTTTGTGCGCGACCGGCAATGGCCTCAGCGCCTTGGCAGCCATCTGCCAGGAACTCGCGAGCACAGAGAGTTCGCCGCGCCGTGAACTGATCACCTCGCCGTCGACGAACACAATGTCACCCAGGTCGACATCGGCCTTCCATGCGTCAAGCGACTCCTGCCCGACCCGATCGAGGCTGACCATCGCCTGCAGCTGGGCTCCATCGCCGTCCTGCAGCATCGCGAAGCAGAGCTTGCCGGAGTTGCGCGCGAAGATCACCCGCCCGGCGACTCCGACCTGCTGACCCGTTTCGGTGTTGGCCGCAAGGTCCGGGTAGGCCTGGCGCACCGCGGACAGGCTGTGGGTCCGGGCCACCTCCACGGGGTACGGCTCACGCCCCTCGGCCAGCAGCCGCTCGCGCTTGGCATGACGGATCCGGACCTGTTCGGGAACGTCCTCGTGGGAATCGTCACGGGTCTCGTCGGGAGCGGGGCGGGAATCGGGGGGTGTCACGGCGTGCCAGCTTAGTGAACAGGTGGCTGCGCCGATCGCCCTGCGCCGATCGCCCTGCTCAGCGGGCCTGCCGCAACTTGCCTCGCTGCAGGTCACGATTGCGTTCGAACACCAGGCGCAGACCGTCCAGGGTCAGATGCCGGTCGTAGTGCTCGATGCTCTCCACATCGGGCAGAACCAGCGGCGCACTGTGCCCCGTCGCGACCACCGTCACGTCGTCGCCGCCGAAACCGTCGACGTCCTCGCGCACCCGCTTCACCAAGCCGTCTACCAGGCCCGCGAACCCGAAAACCGCGCCCGCCTGCATGCACTCAACGGTGTTCTTGCCTACTACCGATCGTGGCCTGGTCAACTCGACACGTCGCAGCGCCGCCGAGTGGGCCGCCGCCGCGTCCGATGACACCTGGATCCCAGGAGCGATGGCGCCGCCCAGAAACTCGCCCTTGGCCGATACGACGTCCACGCAGATCGCTGATCCGAAGTCCACCACGATCGCCGGTGATTGGTATTTGTGGTATGCCGCAAGACAATTGACGATCCGGTCGGCACCGACCTCTTTCGGGTTGTCGACGAGAAGCGGTATTCCCGTGCGCACTCCGGGCTCGATCAGCACATGGGGAACCGACGGCCAGTACTGGTCGAGCATCAGACGAACCTCACGCAACACCGACGGCACGGTCGACAAACCGACCGCACCGGAGAGTCGCTCGGCATCATCGCCGATCAGCCCGTCGATTGTGAGCGCCAGTTCGTCTGCGGTCACATCGGACTCGGTACGAATCCGCCAGTGCTGAACGACCTTGCCGTGATCGCCGGCACCTGAAGTCAAGCCGACGACCGTGTGAGTGTTGCGGACATCTATCGCGAGTAGCACGCCATCACCTCGGCGATATCAGCCAAGACACGTCCGAAGGCACATGCGCCGGATCCGCACCCAGGTCGACCTGCCTGTTGTCGGCGTCGACGAAGACCACCCGCGGCCGATAGCTTCTGGCCTCCGCGTCCTCCATCGTCCCGTACGCGATCAGGATCACCATGTCGCCCGGATGTATCAAATGTGCTGCAGCACCGTTGATACCGATCACACCACTGCCACGCTGACCCGTGATGGCGTAGGTCACCAGACGCGCGCCGTTGTCGATGTCGACGATGGTCACCTGCTCGCCTTCGAGAAGATCGGCCGCCTCCATCAAATCCGCGTCCACAGTCACCGATCCGACGTAGTGCAGGTTGGCCTGCGTCACCGTGGCGCGGTGGATCTTTGACTTGAGCATCGTTCGTAACATCATTTACTCCAAGGTGATTCATGGCTCTCGCCGGATGGGACCCGTGGATGACCGTTGATACCGCTATCAGTTCCGATGTCGACCGCGATGTTGTCGATCAGGCGGGTACGCCCCAGCCTGGCCGCGACCAGCAGCCGTCCGGCCCCCTTGCCGGTAGCCGGCCTCAGCATCGGGTCGCGCACCTCCAGATACTCAACCTCCAGGGCGGGTGCCGCGTCGAGCACCGCGATGGCGGCTTCCACCGAGAACGCCGTGCCCTTCGCCGCTCCATGGGCTCCCGCGAGCAAAGCCGCGGACAAAACGCTCGCCCGCTCGCGCTGAACGGGGTCGAGATAGCGGTTCCGTGACGACTTGGCCAGTCCGTCGGGCTCCCGCACGATAGGCACCCCCACCACCTGAACACTCAGGTTCAGGTCCGTGACCATCTGGCGGATCAGGATCAACTGCTGATAGTCCTTCTCTCCGAAGAATGCCCGGTCCGGATGCACCGAGTTGAACAGCTTCAGTACCACGGTGAGGACACCGGCGAAATGCGTAGGCCGCGAAGCACCCTCGAGCTCAGCACCGAGCGGCCCGGGCACCACCGTGGTGCGAGCACCCTCCGGGTACATGTCGTCGGCCGCAGGGGTGAAGGCGATCTCGACGCCCTCGGCACGCAGAGCGGCGAGATCGCCGTCGAGTGTGCGCGGGTAAGCGTCGAGATCCTCGCCCGCTCCGAACTGCAAGGGGTTGACGAAGATTGACACCACAACGACGGCGCCCGGCACCCGCTTGGCGGCCCGGATCAGCGACAGGTGCCCGTCGTGCAGGGCGCCCATGGTCGGCACCAGCATGATCCTGCGCCCGGTGGCGCGCAATGCCTTGCTCACTGCTGAGACTTCGCGCGGGCCCGTATACACATTGAGCTCGCCCGCGACGAACTTCGGGATGCTCGCAGTGTTCATGCCCGGTTCCCGGTGTTCATGCCTGCCCCGCCTCCGCCAACGCCTCGAACACGGCATCGGGAGCGTGCGCGCGCTGGGCGGTGCGCCATGAAACGGCGCGATACGCGTGCTCGAGGTCCGGATTGACTTCATTGAGCGCCCTGAGGTGGCGGCCGACCGCGACGGCATCGCCACGCGCGACCGGACCCGTGAGGGCAGCCTGACCGCGCTGCAAAGCATTCTCCAGCGACGCGTGCGCCAGCGGACCGATGATCCTCTCGGCGATCCCCCCGGGACGGTCACCGACGGGCTCCTGCCCAAGCAACTCCTGGCCCTGCAACGCAGTGCGCAATGCGTCCACCGCGTCGAGCAGGACGGTGGCGACATGGTTGCTGGAGTGCGCCAATGCAGCGTGGTACAGAGCCCGAGCGTCCTCACGGACCCGGAACGGTTCGCCGCCGATTTCCAGCACCAGCGACGCTGCGATGGCATAACCGATCTCGTCGGCGGCGGTGATGCCGAAGCAGGTGCCGCGCAGCCGATCGATGTCCTCCTCCGAACCGGCGAAAGTCATCGCCGGGTGAATCGCCAGCACAATGCATCCCTGTTCGGCCAGCGGCGCCAGCACGCCGATCCCATTCGCTCCCGATGTATGCACGACGATCGTGTTTGCCCGCACCGCTTCCGTAGCCGCCAGGCCCGTCACCAGCGAGGGAAGCTCAGCATCGGGCACGGCGAGCAACAGGAGTTCGGCGCGCCCAGCCACTTCGTCGACCGGTAGCACAGGGGTATCGGGAAGCCACCGTTCAGCGCGACGCCGCGAAGCCTTGGACAGCCCACTGCAGCCGACTACGACATGCTCGGCCCGTTCCAGCGCGAAGCCCAAGGCTGAACCCACCCGACCAGCGGAAATGACGCCAATCGTGAGCCGGGCAGGGCGGAGTCCGTCGGGTGGGACACTCTCGCCGGCGGGGGACTGCAGCATCGCAGACAACCTCGAAGATTCTGATGGGTTCGTTCCAGTCCCGCAGCGCGGGTACCGGACGGTCACTACGAGATTAGCTCAATCCTCGCGACGCCTGCGTCGCCCGCCGCCCGATTGCGTCGCCTGCAGCCGTGCCATCAACTCGGCGACCGAAGGACCACCGGTGTGGGCGCCGCCCTCGGCGTGCTCGGGCCCGTCCTGCTCGGCGGCCGACGGCGCAGCGGCCGATGCGGGCAAATCCCCCGCGTCTCGGTGCCTGGGAGCTGCTTGCCGGCCTTCCCCGGGGGCGCCATAGTGCCGGCCGTGCGCTGGCCCGGCGGCCGGCGGAGCGCCGGAGGGCTCCGGCGGCAGCGCGTCTGGGGCCCGTCTCCTGCCCACGTACTCATCCTGGACGCCGTCATCCCGGACGCCTTCGTCCCGGATGCCGTCATCCCGGACGCCTTCGTCCCGGATGCCGTCATCCCGGATGCCGTCGTCCCGGACGCCGTCGTCCTCAGACGTCGGCGCCCAGTGACTGCCCGGCGCGCCGGACGGTATCCACTGCCCCTCTGCGGGAGCCGGCTGCCAGTGGGCGGCTGCAGGAGCGGCCGGGCCGGGGTCAATCGGTTGCGCCCCGGGACGCTGCGGGGGCAGCCATGGGTAGAGCGGCTCGGGATGGGCGTCCGGAGGAGCGCTCTCTGGCTTAGGCGCTGGCGGCGGTGGCGCAGGGGGCGCAGGCGGGGGTGGCGGGGGTGGCGGGGGTGGCTCCCGACGACGCCCCGCGCTCTCGTCGGCTCGATGCGCGTGCCCCCGGGCTTGCTCGGAGAGTCTGCGGTGGGCGCCGCCCGCCTCGTCCACCGACGCCACCGGCTCGACCTCCGGCGGGTGGGGTTCGGCGGGGACGTCGATGATCGGGCTTTCTTCGGTGTCTGTGGTGTGGGATCCACCGTCGAGGGCTTTTCCAGCATTCTCGGCATCTATCCTGCTGACGCTGACTCGCCCCGCTGGGGCGTCGGCACCGGGAGTCCATTCGCCGAGCACCCGTGCCGTGGTCCGATCCGTTTCGATCGCGGGACGGTGCGACAAGTCGGTGTCGAACAGGTACTCCAGGTTTGCGCGCAGCGCGGCTAATTCAGCGCGCAGTGCCGATACCTCGCCGGATGACTGAGCCCGCAATTCCGCTGCGAGCTCACGGCGCAGCTGCGTTTCAACAGCGAGCTCGTATTCTCGCCGTGCAGAAATCTCGCGATCGAGCTGCAGGTCGTAAACCAGCTTCAGATCCCGGGCCTTCGCCTGGTCACTGTCGCTCTGCCGACGGTAGATGACGGACACGAACGCAGCCACCACGGCAGCCCACAAAGCCAACAGGACGGCCAGCTTCAGCAATTCGACTCGATTGGTGAATACCAGTGCCGAACTCGCCCCGATGGCAAGGACCAGCAACGCGGTCATCAGGATCCAACCTGGCCGTCGAGGCCCGCGCCGAGGCCGGGCGCCGCGGGTCGGATCGGTCATGGGCCGACTGTACCGTTCACCGGTAATCAGGCGTGTGGACCGCTACGGCGATTCGGTGAGCGGGCTGGAAGAATCCTTCAGCCGGACGCGGTATCGGCGTTCTCCGGGGGCTCATCGGGTGACCTGCAGCAATGCTGCAGCCACAGCGCCGCGGCGACCAATGAGAGCGCGCTGAATGCGGCGACGATCGCACCCGTGGTGTCCTCGGCCGCGACCTGCAATGTGGTCCGTCGCGGCGCCAGATAGGCCACTACGGCAAGCCACCAGCCCAGTACGACACTGCCCATCCACGCCGACGCCTTGGCGATCAGCACCGACCTCGCAACTGCGAGCGGATGCAGCCGACCCGGTCCGACGCCGACCTCGCCGGCACCGATACGGGCGCGTACGTAGAAACCCCAGCCCGCGACGGCCACGGCAACCCCAAGCAGCGACACTCCGGTCCACCCGGTGATCGGTGGGAACCATCTATACAGGACCCGCACCAATAAATAGCCTGCCACCGCTGCCACCACGATGGCGGCAACCAGATCGCGCACTCGGGTCGGTCCCACTAGCCGCTCAGCCCGTTCCCGATCCGCAGCACCTGCTCGGTTATCCGCACCTGGGCACGTTCCGCCGGATCCACGGCGTCGAGGAGTTCCTTTACCGGGCTCGCCCGGCCTGCGACCGTGAGGGTGGCGGCGGGATCGACCGCCAGCCACGGCACCAGAACGAACGCTCGCACATGCGCGTACGGGTGGGGCAGGGTCAGGACTTCGTCGTGCACCGCCACCTCACCGCCGGGGTCTCGGCAGGTCACGATATCGACGTCCAGTGTTCTTGGTCCCCAACGCTGGACACGTGTGCGCTGCGCCGCACGCTCCAGCATGTGCGCGCGGCGCAGCCAGCCGTGCGCGTCGAGTGCCGGATCATCGGCGACCACAACGGCGTTGAGGAAAGGTGCTTGTTCGACGCCGCCCCATGCGTCCGTCTCGTAGACAGGTGATACTGCGTCCACGGCTCCGAGTCCGTCGACCACCGACTGCAGCCACCCCATCCGGTCGCCGACGTTGGAACCGATGGACAACACAACTGATGTCATCGGAGCTTCACCTGCCCGGTGTCCGGGCCAGCAGGGCGCGAACGTCGAGCCACCACGGCCACGTCGACGAACTCCAGCGGAATCGGAGCGCCGGGCTTGTGCACCACAGCTTCCACCGCATGTACCCGCCCGTCCCGCATCACGTCCTCGGCTATCTCGGCCGCGACCGTCTCGATCAGCTGCCGCGGCGGCCCGGTGACGATATCGGCGGCGCGCTGCGCCAAAACCCCGTAGTCCAACGTGTCGGTGAGGTCATCGCTGGTGGCCGCCGCCGATAGGTCGAGCCATACGGTGATGTCCACGACGAAGTCTTGCCCGTCTCGGAGTTCATGGTCGAATACACCGTGATTGCCCCGAACTTTCAGTCCCCGCAACTCGATTCGATCAGTCACAGTTCACTTTCCTCGCATCGTCCGGCATTTCCGCCCTGCCAGGCCGCGACGACGGCGAGCGCATCGACGGATGCGCGCACGTCATGGACCCGGACACCCCAGGCCTGATGCCACCCGGCCAACGCCGAGACAACAGCAGTGGCAATCTCCCGGCCACTCGGCGGCCTGGGCTCCCCGTCGGCCCCGGCCAGCAACGCACCGAGGAATCGCTTGCGTGACGCACCTACCAGGACCGGAATACCCGCCTGGACGAACTCGGGTAGCGCGTTGAGCAACGCCCAATTATGTTGTGCCGCCTTGGCGAAACCGAGGCCCGGATCGATGATCAGCTTGGCCGGATCTACCCCGGCACGTACTGCGGCGTCCACTGCGGCCATGAGTTCGTCCCGCACCTCGACGACCACGTCGCCGTAGACGGGCACGTCGTGCGGCCGGTCGCTGCCGGCCGACCGCCAGTGCATGAGCACCCAGGGCACTCCGGCGTCGGCGACAACCCTGGCCATATTCGGGTCTGCGTTGCCGCCGGACACGTCGTTGACAATCGCCGCACCGTTCTCCAGCGCCGCATCCGCGACCGCGGCGTGCATGGTATCGATGCTGATGGTAATCCCCTGCTGAGCAAGCTGTTTGACGACAGGAAGCACTCGGGCCATCTCAATCCGAGGGTCCACTCCGGCTGCGCCCGGGCGGGTCGACTCACCGCCGATATCGACGATCGAGGCACCCTGGGCGACCAGCTCGACACCGCGCTCGACAGCGCGATCGCAGTCGAGGTACAGGCCCCCATCGGAGAAGGAGTCGTCGGTGACGTTGACGACCCCGAAAACTTTCACGCTCACCTTCGCAGGATCAGTTCCAGAGCCTCGGCGCGAGATGCCTTGTCGGTCTTCAACTGTCCCCGCACCGCCGATGTCGTCGTGACGGCGCCGGGCTTCCGTATTCCACGCATAGCCATGCAGAGGTGTTCAGCCTCCATGACCACAATGGCACCACGGGGTTCGAGCTTGCGCATCAGCGCATCGGCGACCTGGGCGGTCAGCCGCTCCTGCACCTGGGGCCGCTTGGCGTAGAGGTCTACGACGCGCGCAAGTTTGGACAGACCGGTGACCCGACCGTCATTCCCCGGGATGTACCCGACATGCGCCACTCCATGAAATGCGACTAGATGGTGCTCACACGTCGAGTACATCGGAATGTCCTTGACCAGAACCATTTCATCGTGCTGTTCGTCGAAGGTGGTGCCCAGGACCTCGTCGGGATCGGTGTATAGGCCGGCGAACATCTCCTTGTAGGCCCGGGCCACCCGCCCCGGAGTGTCGATCAGACCTTGTCGGTCGGGGTTCTCACCGATCGCGATCAACAGCTCCCGGACTGCCAGCTCCGCGCGGGCTTGATCGAAATCGGAGGTGGGGATCTGGGCCGAATTCTTGCTGGGCGACTGAGTCATCTGAGTCTCCGTTCAGGTATCAGTCCATTCAGGTATCGGACACGATCAACTGTGATTCGGCGGATCCGCCCGATTTCTATGCTTGCCGCCCTGCTCGCCTGGATCCTCCTTCGGACCTGGCGCCGGCTTCGGACCTGGCGCCGGCGCGCCGGCCTGTGCAGATTGTTGGCCGGGCTGCCGATAGTGCTGATAGGGAGGATAACCCGGATACGCAGGAGCCGGCGGCGGCGGACCACTCTGCCAGCCCGCCGGCGGCGGGACCGCATACCGGCCCCCCTGCGGTTGCTGATGCGGCGGCGCCCCGGGCGGCGGTTGCTGCTGCGGCGGTTGCTGCTGCGGCGCCCCGGGCGGCGGCGGCCAACCGGGTGCATGCCAGCCCGCGGGCGCGCCGTAATCGGGCTGCGTCGCACCATTGGCCGGACCGCCGTTGAGTCCCGCGCCGTTCGCTCCGGCGCCGTTGGCGCCGTTCTTGTGTTCTGCTTTGGCGGCCGCCTCGGAGGCCTGGGCGATGGCGGTCTTGAAAGCGGGCTCCGGCACCGGCTGAGGCCATGGTTCGCCGCGCTCGATGGCGAGCTCGCCGGGTGTCTTGATCGGCGGTTTGTCCGAGGGCACCCGGCCACCGAAATCGTCGAACATGGTCAGCCGGGGTCGTTTCTTCACGTCACCGAAGATGGCCTGCAATTCGACGCGGTGCAGAGTCTCCTTTTCCAAGAGCTCACCCGCCAGTACGTCGAGCACATCGCGATACTCGGTGAGGATCTCCCAGGCCTCGGTGTGCGCCGCCTCGATGAGCTTGCGCACCTCGTCGTCGATGATCTGGGCGACCTCATGGCTGTAGTCGGCTTGGGTGCCCATTGTGCGGCCGAGGAAGGGATCCCCATGCTCGGTGCCGTACCGCACCGCGCCCAGCTTAGAGCTCATTCCGTACTCGGTGACCATTGCGCGGGCGATCTTGGTGGCCTGGTCGATATCGGAGGACGCCCCTGTCGTCGGCTCGCGGAACACGAGTTCCTCGGCGGCACGCCCGCCCATCGCAAAAACCAACCGCGCGATCATCTCCGAGCGCGTCATCAGCCCCTTGTCGTCCTCGGGTACCGACATTGCGTGTCCGCCGGTGCGTCCGCGGGCCAGAATCGTCACCTTGTAGATCGGCTCGATGTCGGGCATCGCCCAGGCCGCCAGCGTGTGCCCACCTTCGTGGTAGGCGGTGATCTTCTTTTCGTGCTCGCTGATGATGCGACCCTTACGGCGTGGCCCGCCTACAACCCGGTCGACAGCCTCTTCCAAGGCGGGCCCGGTGATGACGGTGCCGTTCTCACGGGCGGTCAGAAGTGCGGCCTCGTTGATCACGTTGGCCAGGTCGGCGCCGGACATGCCGACGGTTCGTTTGGCCAACCCGTCCAGGTCGGCGTCGGGGGCGATCGGCTTGCCCTGAGAGTGCACCTTCAGCACGGCTCGTCGGCCGGCCAGATCGGGGCTGGAAACCGGAATCTGGCGGTCGAAGCGGCCCGGCCGCAGCAGCGCCGGGTCCAGGATGTCGGGCCGGTTGGTGGCGGCGATCAGAATGACCCCTTGACGCTCGCCGAAGCCGTCCATCTCCACCAGTAGCTGATTCAGTGTCTGTTCGCGCTCGTCGTGTCCGCCGCCCATTCCTGCACCACGCTGACGTCCGACGGCGTCGATCTCGTCGACGAAAATGATGCACGGACTGTTCTGCTTGGCCTGCTCGAACATGTCGCGCACCCGGGAGGCACCGACGCCCACGAACATCTCTACGAAGTCCGAGCCGGAGATCGTGAAGAACGGCACACCGGCCTCACCGGCGACCGCGCGGGCCAACAGCGTCTTGCCGGTACCGGGCGGACCGAAGAGCAGCACCCCCTTGGGGATCTTGGCGCCCAGGGCCTGATACCGGGTCGGGTTTTGCAGGAAGTCCTTGATTTCGTAGAGCTCCTCGACCGCCTCGTCCACACCGGCGACATCGGCGAACGTGGTCTTGGGCATGTCCTTGGTGAGCTGCTTGGCCTTCGACTTACCGAAGCCGAATCCCATCCGCCCGCCGGACTGCATGCGGGAGAACATCACGAACAACCCGACGAGCAGCAGCAACGGCAGCATGTAGATCAGCAGCGTGCCGATCATGCTGCTCTGGTTGACGACGGTGTTGATCTTCGAGCCCTTGGCGCTCAACGCTTCGAACAGCTGGACCCCGAATCCGGTGGGGTACTTGGTGATGATCTTGTCGCTGTTCTCGGTGTCGCCGTTGCCGTTCTTCAGGTCGAGCCGCAACTGCTGTTCGCGGTCGTCGATCTGCGCGCTCGTGACGTTGTCGCCCTCGATCTGGGCCATCGCCACCGAGGTGTCGACAGGCTTGAACCCTCGAGTGTCGTCGCTGAAGTAGAAGAACGACCACCCGAGCAGCAGCACCACGGCGATCACCGTGAGCGTGCGGATCACAGTCTTGCGGTTCATACGTCTATGCGGTTCATCGATACCTACGGCCGGTGGCGGGACAACGGCCAAATCCTTCCAATACGCGCGCAGCTGGAACAGCCAAGGCTACCGCTACATCAACGTGTGGCGGTTCCCGGAGTTAGCTTGCTCACGAAACTGAGCTCGGCTGAGAAAATCGACTGACCGCTCGACTGCGGGATCGACGTGGTTGGGTGTCAGACGTGCGGTCGCCGCTGGTTGTCAGGAATATCGAGACGAACGGAGTTTCGCTGCGGGTAACCGAGGCCGGAGAGCCTGGCGCGCCGGTGGTGGTGCTCTGTCACGGATTTCCTGCGCTGGCCTTTTCGTGGCGCCACCAGATCCATGCGCTGGCCGCCGCGGGCTATCGCGTTCTGGCCCCGGACCAGCGAGGATACGGTGGCTCTGACAGCCCGACGGCAGTCGAGGCCTACACCGTCGCCGAGCTCAGCGCCGACGTTGTCGGACTCCTCGATGCCGTCGGTGCCGCGCAGGCGACGCTGGTCGGCCATGATTTCGGTGCGGTGGTGGCGTGGATGGCACCACTGCTGCACCCCGACCGATTTTCCGCGGTCGCCGGCCTGAGCCTGCCCCCGGTGCCCCGCCCGAGGGTGCCGACGACACAGGCATTCCGGCGGATCTTCGGGGAGAACTTCTTCTACATTCTCTACTTCCAGGAACCGGGCCCAGCCGATGCCGAGTTGGCGCGGGACCCGGCCACCACGCTCAGGCGCCTGTTCGCCACCCCACCTGCCGACGACCAGGCCGCGGCACTGCGAATGCTCGCTCCCGGGCCCGAGGGGTTGCTGGCCCGTATTCCCGAACCCGGCGGGCTGCCCGGGTGGATCAGCCAACAGGACTTCGACGTCTACGTCGATGAGTTCACCCGCAACGGGTTCACCGGACCGCTCAATTGGTACCGCTGTTTCGACCGTAACTGGGAGCTGACCGCTGCACCCCCGGCAGCGACAATCGAGGTACCCGCCCTGTTCGTCGGCGGCACCGCCGATGCCACCCTGGCCTATACGCCGCGACACCGCGCCCGCGAAGTTGTCGGCGGCGAATACCGGGAGGTGATGATCGAGGGCGCCGGCCATTGGCTGACCGAGGAACGCCCGCACGAGGTCACCGGGGCGCTGCTCGAGTTTCTCGCCGGTCTCTCCTCTACCGATCCCATTGTCGAACAAAGGATCCGGTCACAGACGCGATAGGGTGCCAGGCATGCCGATCGCACCGCAAGCACACAGGGCAGCCAAGTTCACCAAGACCAAGCTCCTGGGCTTTGCCGTCGCCGGCCTCGCAGCGGCGACGCTGACCGCGTGCGATGCGCAGCCGAGCCCGGCGGTGACATCTGATCTCGATGATTCCCGGCAGGTGACTGTCGTCGGCGCCGGGCAGGTGCAGGGCACACCCGACACGCTGACCGTGGACGCTTCGATGGAATCTGTCGCGCCAGATGCCACCGCCGCGATGAACCAGACCAATGATCGACAGCAGGCCGTGATCGACGCGCTCGTCGACGCCGGCATCGACCGTGAGGACCTGGCCACTACGGAGGCCGATCTGCAGCCGCAGTTCGCCCCGGAGAACAACGCGATCATCGCCTACCGCGCCACCAACTCGATCAACGTCACGATCCGCGACCTCGACCTGGCCTCCGAAGCGATCGGCCTGATCGTCAGCACCGGCGGCGACTCCGCCCGCATCAATTCGATCAGCTACTCCATCGAGGATGACTCCCAGCTGGTGCGCGACGCGCGAGCCAGGGCATTCAAGGACGCCAAGGACCGCGCCGGCCAATACGCCAACCTGTCCGGTCTCGACCTGGGCAAAGTGCTTTCGATTACGGAGTCGGGCGGCGCCACGCCGCCCCAGCCGAGGTCAGCCCCGCGTGCGGCGATGGAGGCCGCCGTCCCGCTGGAACCCGGCACACAGACGGTGAGTTTCAGCGTGACGGTGATCTGGGAGCTGACCTGACGCTCAGCTGAGGCTTACGCCGGTTCGCCACTCCGGTTCTCCACTCACTCCGGTTGGCCACTGACTCCGGTTCGCCACTGGGGACCGGCTCAACGAAGACGGGGATGCCGTTGAGCACCGCCGTGCCGGACAACGGGTCGAGCACCGAGCCGTCGCTGAGTTGATTCATGTTCACCCCGGGGTGCCTTGCCGCCAGCTTCTGCCCGGTGCCGCCACGATCGTGACCCCAGCCGTGCGGCAGCGACAACACGCCGCGGCGGATGCCCTCGGTCCTCTCGACGGGCACCACGAGTTCACCGCCTGGCCCCTTGATCACTGCGGTGTCGGACAGTCCGAGTTGGGCGGCATCTTCGGGGTGAATCTGCAGTGTGCATCGATTCGTGCCACCGGCCAGCGCAGGCAGGTTGTGCATCCAGCTGTTGTTGGACCGCAGGTGCCGCCGCCCGATCAGCACCAAGCCATCGCTTCGATGCCCCAACGAGTCGCGCAGTCGGGCCGCGTCGGCAACCAGCGGCGGCGGCGCCAGCTCGATCAGACCCGTGGCGGTGCGAAGCAAGTCGGGCAGCCGCGGCCGCAGCGGGCCCAGATCGATGCCGTGCGGGGCTGACTTGAGCCGCTTGAGTGTCAGACCGTCGGGTCGGGCCCCGAACGCGTCACCGTATGCGCCGAGCCGAAGCATCATGTCGAGCCGGCGCTCATAGCCCGGACCGTCGTCGAGCATGGCCGTCAGCTCGTCGACCGCTCGGCCAGCGACCGGCGAGGCCACATCTGCGGCCTCCTTGGCCAGAGTGCCGGCAATGACCTGCTCGTCGACCAGTGCCGGGTCCGCGTCGACGCCGACTCCGTAGATGACCAGAGCGATTCGGGAGAGGATCTCGGCTTCATCGGGACCCGTCTGCAGCGCCATTACTGGCGATGAATAGCGCGCGTTGTTGCGCACCGCAAGGTTGTTCAGCGCAAAGTCGAAATGTGGGCTGCGCGAGGGCGGCGGGGGCGGCAGGATGACGTCGGCGTGCCGGGTGGTCTCGTTGAGGTAAGGGTCGATGCTCACCATGAAATCCACCCCGGCCAGGGCTCGGTCGAGTCGGTCTCCGTCCGGTGCGGACAGAACTGGGTTTCCCGCGATGGTGATCATGGCCTTGATCTGGCCGTCGCCGGGGGTCTCGATCTCCTCGGCCAGCACCGCGGCGGGTAGCTCCGAGAGCGCCTCGGGACGCCCGGAGACCCGGCTGTGCCAGCGGCCGATCTTGAATCCGCGGCCACGGCGCCGCCCTCGGGGTGCGGGCGCGACGGGCGACAGCGGGAACATCGCGCCACCGGGGCGGTCCAGGTTTCCGGTCAGTATGTTGACCACCTCGACCAGCCAGCTGCCCACCGTGCCGAATTCGACTGTGGAGGTGCCCATCCGGCCGTACACGGCGGCCGCAGACGCCCCGGCCAGCTCTCGAGCCAGTGTCCGGATCTCGTCAGCCTCCACCCCGCAGTACGTGGCAACGGTCTGCGGCGGGAAATCACGGGCCAGTTCGCCGACCTCCTCCACCCCGGACACGTAATCGGCCAGAGCTCCCAGGTCGACCAGGTCCTCCTCGAAAAGGACGTGGACAACGGCGAACAGCAGGGCGGCGTCGGTACCGGGCCGCGGCGCCAGGTGCCGGTCGGCCAGTCCGGCGGTGCGGGTGCGGGCGGGGTCGATGACCACCAGCGTTCCACCACGCTTGCGCAGGCTGCGCAATTTGCCGCCGAAGTCGGCCGCAGTGGCCAGGCTGCCATTGGAGACCAGCGGATTCGCCCCGATGATCACCAGATAGTCGGTTCGATCGAGATCGGGCACCGGGAATGCGACGGGGCTGCCGAACATCAGGCCCACCGCCACGTGTTTGGGCATCTGGTCGAGCGTGCTCGCCGAGTAGACGTGACGGGTGCCGAGCCCTCGGATGATCAACGGCGGGTACAGCGCGCCCGCGACGGTGTGGGCGTTCGGGTTGCCGAGGAATACGCCCACCGACGCGCCGCCGTGGTCGCCTATTACCTTGCCCAGGCCGGCCGCCACGGCGGCGAACGCCTCGTCCCAGGTTGCTTCGGTGAGCGTTCCGTCCCGGCGCACCAACGGTGCCCCCAGGCGGTCGGGGTCGTTGTCGAGTTCGGCGAAACTCGCGCCCTTCGGGCAGATGTAACCCGCACTGAAGACGTCGTCGTGGTCACCCCTGGAGCCGACGACCCGCCCGTCATCGATGGTCAGCGACAGGCCGCAGGTCGCTTCACACAGGGGGCAGATCCTCAGGGCCGTTTTTGTCGGGGCCGTTTTTGTCGGGGCCGTAGTTGTCGGGGCCTTCGCCGTCGGGGCCGATTTGGTCATGACCGCATTCTGCGCCGTTCTGCGGCCGCCTGTAGACCTTCGAGCTAAGAGTCCTCGTACACCTTCGGGTCGAGGGTGCCGATGTAGGGGAGGTCGCGGTAGCGCTCGGCGTAGTCCAGCCCGTATCCGACGACGAACTCGTTGGGGATGTCGAAGCCTACGTAGGTGATCTCGACGTCGGGGCGCACCACGTCAAGCTTGCGCAGCAGGGTGCACACCCGTAGCGACCGTGGACGTCTGGTCGCCAGGTTTCGGAGGAGCCACGACAGCGTCAGCCCGGAATCGACGATGTCCTCGACGATCAGCACGTCACGGTCATTGATGTCGCGGTCAAGGTCCTTGAGGATGCGTACCACGCCAGAAGATGACGTCGCCGATCCGTACGAGCTGACAGCCATGAATTCCAGCTGGGTCGGCAGCGGGATCGCGCGGGCCAAATCGGTGACGAACATGACCGCACCCTTGAGCACGGTGATCAGAAGCAGATCCTGCCCGGTTGTCCCCAGCACAGCATCGCGGTAATCGCCGGCGATCTGCTCGCCGAGTTCGGCAGTCTTGGACCGGACCTGTTCTTCCGACAGCAGTACCGACTTGATGTCCCCGGGGTACAACTCCGCAGCATGCGCAGGCACCTCCTCAGCGTGCCATGCGGTGGCCGCGATGACCAACGCGAGTCCTCACACCGCCTCTCGGTGCAGCGTCAACATTTCCTTTCGGCGACCCGCGAACAGCCGCATCCGAGGTTCTGCCCCGGGCACCGCCACCCCGCCCTGGCCTCGCCAGTTGGTGACCAGCGCGTCGACGGCGCGGACGTGTTTGTCCATCAGCCCGACGGCGCCACCGCCCAGCAACCACCCCCTGATAACCCGGCGCCTCACCGCCGCCGGTAGTGGGGCCAGCGTGGTGATGGGGAGGCCCTCGACATGCATTTCCGCGCCCAACCCGGCAAGGATCGCCGAGGCGGTGCCGTCGAGTGTGTCGGTGTCCTCGCGCAGCGCGGTTGCGGTTCGTGCCAGCGCCTCGGCCACCCCTCCGCCCAGGACGTCCTCGAGCAGCGGCAGGACTTCGGTACGCAGCCGGACCCGGGTGAACCGCCGGTCGGCGTTGTGCGGGTCCTGCCATGGCGTCAGTCCCAGCTCGGCGCAGGCCGAATGGGTCAATTCCCGCCGCACCCCGAGCAGCGGCCGATACCAGGGTGGGTCCCGCGGCCGCATGCCGGCGATCGAACGGGCCCCCGACCCTCGACCCAGGCCCAGCAGTACCGTCTCAGCCTGATCGTCAAGCGTATGGGCCAGCAATACCGGCACGCCCGCCCGGGCTGCGTCGAGCGCACGGTACCTCGCGATACGGGCAGCCGCTTCTGGGCCGCCGGCGGTACCGACATCAACGCACAGTACTTCTGCGCCAACACATCCCAGAGCAAGAGCTTGGCCACACGCAGCCGTGGCGACCGCCGAGGAGTCGGCCTGAAGGCGGTGGTCGACCACCAGCGCGGTGGTAGGAAGCACCTCAGCCGCTGCGGCCGCCAGAGCCAAAGAGTCGGCCCCCCCGGACAATGCGACGCACCAACGCTCGTCGCCTGCGGCATAATCACGGCCGAAGCGCGCGACCGCAGCGCGCAGCTCGGCTACAGCACCCGTTCGATCCATCGCTGCGGCTCATCGATTTCGCTTGGCAGCGGGAGGCTTTCAGGGCCGGACCACACAGCGTTGAATCGCTGCATCCCCACCTCGGACACCACTTCGTCTACAAAGGCCTTACCTCGGGTGTACTGGCTCATCTTGGCGTCGATACCCAGCAGCGCGCGAATGAGTCGCTGCAGCGGGGGCTGCTTGCGCTGCCTGCGGTGGTCGAACCGGCGCCTGATCGCCGCGACCGACGGCACCACGGCGGGTCCAACTGCATCCATGACGTGCTCGGCATGACCTTCCAGCAGGGTCCCGAGCACCAGCAGTTGATCCAGCGCCTTTCGCTGCTGCTCGGACTGAACAGCCCGGATCAACCCGAGGATGCCCGTCGGATTCGACTGCATACCATCATTTTTCGAAGCACCCCGGAATCCGCGTAGATACTCGGCCAGCCGGCCGACAACGCGAGTGACATCCTCGTCGGCATCATCGGTCAGAACCGCCAGTGCACCCGTCATGTGTCCGGCCAACCAAGGATTGGCCCGGAACTGCACCCGGTGGGTGACCTCGTGCAGACACACCCACATGCGGAAGTCCGCGGGGTGCACCCGCAGCTGGCGTTCAACCGCGATCACGTTGGGGTACACCAGGAGCAGCTGGCCGCCGAGATTTTCACCTCCGGGGTGGTCCGCTGTCCTCCCGGCGTGGGCCCTTCCCTCTCGCCCTTGGTCGGCAAACGGATCATACTGCCCGAGGATGCCTGACGACACGAATGCCAGCACAGCGCCGGTTTGGGCACCGGCGATACTCCCGCTGATCACCCCGGGCTTGGCTCCGCCCTCGGTACCAGCACCTTCCCCGGCGCCGATCATCGTCCGCATCGAGTGGGCCGCGGCGCGAATCCACTGGGACCGGTTAACAATTCGCGCCTCCGGAATCTCCCCACCCTCGATCAGACCGGTCACCTCGCGGACGGGAAGCTCGGCAGCGCGCGCAGACTCGGCGAGCTGCTCGATAGCCTGCCTGCGGGTGTAATCGGTGGCCGGCGGTTCCGGGCGCGCCAGCCTGCCCCCGAGGGTCGCGGCCAGATCCCAGTCCACAGCGCGCCCGATGGCCAAGCCGGACTTGGCCGGTGGGCTCATATTCGGCATCCGCAGGAACGCAAAATCGCGGCGAAGGCGTCCAGCGCGGTGCGCCCGGTCGGCCCGGCGTCATTGGACAACAGCGCGAACGTGAGTACTCGACCACTCTTGTCGGTGACGATTCCGGCCAGCGAGTTGGTGCCGGTCAGCGAGCCGGTCTTGGCGCGCAGGTACCCGGCTGCGGCACGGCCCTCGTCGGTGTCCAGATAGCGATTGGAAAGGGTGCCGCTGCCGCCGGCGATCGGCAGCATCGCCACCAGCGGACGCAACTGCGGATGATCGTCTCCGGCCGCGGCGTTGATCACTTCGTCGATGGTTGCAGCGGTGAGGCGGTCGTCCACCGACAGACCGCTGGAGTCGAACAGCCGGGATCCGCTGGTGTCGATACCGACGCCGCCGAGACTGCTCAACACCGCCCGGGCGGCGCCATCGAAACTCTGGGGCCGGTTCAGCTGCGCAGCGACCTCACGGCCGATGGACTCCGCCATCACGTTGTCCGAAAAGGTCATCATGGCGCGCAGCCGCTCCATCAGCGGCGGCGACTGCACCGAGGCGATCTCCTTGCCCCCCGCACCTGCCGCCGACGACGACGAGACCGTCACCTTCGCCGGGTCGACTTGCAACGCCACCGCCAGGGCGCGGCCCGCATCCAGCGCCGGGGTCTTCGAGCGCCGCGATTCCACGCTCACCGGCTGAGTGCGTCCGCCATCAAGCATCACGGACTCAATCGGTGCGATGTCGCCGCCATCGATATCCCGCGGATCCCAGCCCGGCGCCAGCGTGGGACCGCTGTAGGAGCTGATATCCACCTGCACTGCCTTGACGCTGACTCCGCTGCGGCGCACCTGGTCCGCCAGATCGACGATGCGCGCCGCGTCCCGGTACCAGGTGTCTTCATCGAGTGGGGCAGCCGACAGGGTTTGATCACCGCCTCCGACCAGAACCACCACGCCGGGTTGTTCGCCGGCCAGCACCCGCGTCGTCAACCGGGCGTCACGGTCCAAGGTCAGCAGCGCCGCAGCAGCGGTCAGCACCTTGTTCGTCGACGCCGGCTGCATGGGCACCTCGGCACCCTGCGCCCAGATCTGTCTACCGGTCAAAGCGTCGGTGATGCGTGCGGTGAACCTGCCCAGATTCGGGTCAGCCAGCGCCGGCGCCAGCGCCGCGGCCAGTCCATCGGTCGTCGGTGCGTCGGTGGAGTCGGGGACCGGAACGACAGCGGGCGCCGCGGTTGCCGGAGCAGGTGCGGGTTCGACGGCGATCGAGTCGCTCTCACCTCTGTTCAGCAGCGCGGTCACCGCGACCACGACGGCGACCAGCAGCAGCACCGCTACACCGACCGCCACGTGGGTCGATCGCCGCCACCGAGTCGGCCGCATGTTCCTCCTGCTTTCGATAGATACCCGAGCCACCCCTGTAGTGCAGAGTATCGCCACCTATATAGGGTGGACTCCGCCTGTTGACCCGCAGCATCCCCGACCCCGAGCCCGACCCCGAGCCGAAGGAGTCCCCCGGTGCAGTTCGATGTCCTCATCGAGATCCCGAAGGGATCGCGAAACAAGTACGAGGTGGACCACCACAGCGGCAAGGTGAAGCTGGACCGCTACCTGTTCACGGCGATGGGCTATCCGACGGACTACGGCTACATCGAGGACACGCTCGGCGAAGACGGAGATCCGCTGGACGCGCTGGTGCTGCTGCCCGAGCCGGTGTTCCCCGGCTGCGTACTGCAGGCCCGCCCGGTGGGCATGTTCCGGATGACCGACGAGCATGGCGGCGACGACAAGGTGCTATGCGTGCTCACCGACCCACGGTGGGACCACATCACCGACATCGGGGACGTTTCGTCGTTCGAGCTGGAGGCCATCAAGCACTTCTTCGTCCATTACAAGGACCTCGAACCCGGGAAGTTCGTCGAGGCCGCCGACTGGGTGGGCCGCGCGGACGCCGAGGCCGAGGTGCTGCGCTCGATCGAGCGATTCAAGGCCGACAGCCACTGAACCGTGGGGGCCGCGGCGTCCAGACTGCGTTACGGCCACCACACAAACGGCCCCCCAAACGGCCACCGCACAAATTTGCACGGCTGTAACACGGAGTAACGCCGCCGTCCCTTCGAGCTCCAATCATGTTCCTATGCTTCTGCACCAGGGAATAAGGCTTGATGAGTTCAACGCGCTGCCAATGCGCCGCGCCGTACACGCCGTCTTCGAGTGCTGCTTCAGCGTTCCCCTAGCCGCCGACCTCGCCCGCGCACGGCCGTTCGACAGTCACGATCAGCTGTTTCGCTGCGCGGACTCACTGATCTTCGGACTCAGCGAGGACTCGGTCGACTTCATGCTTCAGGCGTTCCCGGAGATCGGCCAGCAACCCGGCGGGTTGTCCGACGGTTTGCACAACGACGACGAAACGGAGCGCAAGGTGGTTCGCAACGAGTTGGCCCGGATCAACCGCGCCCGCCTCGAGCGGATGTTGGGTCCCGAAGGCGGCTACGACAACTGGTGAGAGCCGACAACTGGTGAGAGCCGACAACTGGTGAGAGCCGACAACTGACAGCAGCGGGTTCACGCCGAGGTCGATGGGTCCTGGTCAGCAACCGGATTCGAGGCGCCGCCGTTCTTGCGCACATCGTGCACCCTGGTCTTGTACAGGCTCGCCATGGCGGTGACCAATAGCGTGATGACGATCACGCCGAGGCTGGCCAGCGTCGGAATCACCGGCACCGGAACAGGCCGGCCGCCGTTGATGAACGGCAACTCGTTCTCGTGTAAAGCGTGCAGCAGCAGTTTCACCCCGATGAAGCCCAGGATTACCGCAAGCCCCTGCGACAAGTACACCAGCCGCTTGAGCAGGTCGCCCAACAGGAAGTACAGCTGGCGCAGACCCATCAGCGCGAACACGTTGGCTGTGAACACCAGGTAGGGCTCCCTGGTCAGCCCGTAGATGGCGGGAATGGAGTCCAGCGCGAACAGCAGGTCGGTGGTGCCCAGCGCCACGATGACCAGAAACATCGGAGTCATCAGGCGTTTGCCCTTCGCGCCAGGATCCTTGACCCACAGCTTCAGGCCCTCCCAATGATCGGCGAACTTCAGATGGCGTCGGGCGAATCTGACCACCGCGTTATCGGCGTCGTCGTCGTGTTCGGTGTCGCGAACCAACTTGATCGCGGTGTAGATCAGGAAGGCCCCGAAAAGGTAGAACACCCAGGAGAACCGGTTGATGGCCACAGCGCCGAGGGCGATGAAGATGCCGCGGAAGACCAACGCCAGGATGATGCCGACCAGCAGGGCCTGCTGCTGGTAAATCCGCGGCACCTTGAAGCTGGCCATGATGATCAAGAAGATGAACAAGTTGTCGACCGAGAGGCTGTACTCGGTGAGCCACCCGGCGAAGAACTCGAGTCCGAACTGGCTCCCGTGGTAGAACCACGTCCACAGTCCGAATGCGACGGCGAGCCCGATGTAGACGGTCAGCGCGGTCCCGGTCTCGCGCCGGGAGGGCACGTGCGGCCTCCGCCCGAAGACCAGCACATCGGTGAGCAGGATCGCGATGGTCACGCTGAGCGTGATCGCCCACTCGAGTCCCGATACGTTCATCAAACCTCCGGCCGCCGGACAACGCCCGAGGTCTCTTCCAGCATCATCGGCCTGGGAGCCGATGGTGCGCCCTCGGCACCGGCCGTCCGGCTATTCACCAATGTGAGGGGCGCGGCCGGCCTCGTGACGACGCCGGGGCGAAGGGATGCTCCCCTTCGATCGGGTCATTCTGCCAGTGAGCTTCACGACACGCGAAACAAGGCGCCGACCAACGTGAAGTAACCCCGCGGCCTGAGTAGTTTGGACCCGTGACAGCAGCGGATACGGCCCCGCAGATCCCCCCTCAATTCATGCGTTCGGCAAGCGCATGCGAGCCGCGCACCTTGATCGACATCCTGTATGAGACCGCGCGCCGCTATCCCGACGCACCTGCGCTCGACGACGGCACCGTCCAACTCACCTACGCCGAGTTGGTCTCCGATATCGAAGAAAGTGTCTCCTGGCTGGCAGTCCGTGGCATCGGCCGCGGCGACCGCATCGGAATCCGGATGCCGTCGGGCAACTATGCGCTGTATGTGGCCATCCTGGCGACACTGGCGGCCGGCGCCGCCTACGTTCCGGTTGACGCCGACGACCCGCAGGAGCGCGCCGAACTGGTGTTCACCGAGGCCGACGTCGTCGCGGTGATCACCGAGCAGGGCCTGGTCCGCGGCACCGGTTCGTCGCGAGGCTGGCGCGCCGCGGCGCCCCTGGGCCGAGACGACGCATGGATCATCTTCACCTCCGGGTCCACCGGAACCCCCAAGGGCGTGGCCGTCACCCACCGCAGCGCGGCGGCTTTCGTCGACGCCGAAGCGCAGATGTTCCTGCAAAGCAACCCGATCGGCCCCGGAGACCGGGTGTTGGCCGGGCTGTCGGTCGCGTTCGACGCGTCCTGTGAGGAGATGTGGCTGGCGTGGCGGCATGGCGCATGCCTGGTGCCGGCGCCACGATCGCTGGTGCGCAGCGGCATGGACCTGGGCCCGTGGTTGGTATCGCGCGACATCACCGTGGTGTCCACCGTGCCGACGCTGGCGTCGTTGTGGCCGGCCGAGGCGCTGGAGTCGGTACGACTGCTGATCTTCGGCGGTGAGGCGTGCCCGCCGGAATTGGCCGAGCGGCTAGCTTCCGGACCCGACTCGGTGGGCCGCGAGGTGTGGAACACCTACGGGCCAACCGAGGCGACCGTGGTCGCCTGCGCCGCGAAGCTTGACGGCTCCGGAGGGCAAGAGCGATGGGCCCACGCGCCAAGGTCAGGGGACGACCCGGGAAGTGGCATGGGTCCGGTGAGCATCGGCCTGCCGCTGCCGGGATGGGATCTGGCCGTCGTCGACAGCGCCGGTGCACCGGTGCGCATCGGCGAGGTCGGCGAGCTCGTCATCGGCGGTGTGGGGCTGGCCCGCTACCTAGACCCCGACAAGGACGCCGAGAAATACGCAGCCATGCCTTCTCTGAGCCATCAGGGGCATTGGAGCCGCGCCTACCGCAGCGGCGACCTGGTGCGGTTGGAATCAGACGGGTTGTACTTCGTCGGACGTGCGGACGATCAGGTCAAGGTCGGCGGGCGCCGCATCGAGCTCGGCGAGGTGGACACCGCGCTGGCGAGCCTGCCCGGGGTCAGCGCTGCCGCATCGGCGGTGCGGAAAACCGCAAGCGGTACATCATTGCTGGTGGGCTACCTCGTCGCGGCGCCGGCCGCAGTCGGCACCGCTCCAGGCCCGGCTCCAGACCCAGCTCAGCCCTTCGACCTGGCCGCTGCCCGCGAACTGCTGGCCGGGGCGCTCCCAGCGGCGTTGGTGCCCAGGTTGGTAGTCGTCGACGAACTACCCACCCGCACATCGGGAAAGGTGGATCGCGATGCCCTGCCGTGGCCGGTCGGTACCGCCGACGATGGCGCCGCTGAGCTGGGCGGCACTTTGGGTTGGCTGGCCGGGCTGTGGCGTGACGTGCTGGCCGCGCCGGTCGACGGGCCCGAGGCGGATTTCTTCGCACTCGGCGGCGGATCCCTGTCGGCGGCACAGCTCGTCGCGACGCTACGACAGCGCTATCCACAGATGACGGTGGCCGAACTCTACGATCATCCCCGGCTGGGTTCGCTCGCCGACTACCTCGATGACCTCACTCCCCCTGCGGCGGTTGAGACCCGCCGGGTGATGCCGGTATCCCGCCTGACCCAAGCGGTGCAGGTCGCGCTGACGGTGCCGCTGGCAACACTGACCGGCCTGCAGTGGGTGGTGTGGCTGGCGGTCGCCAACAACGTCGCCGCAACGCTGTCGCTGGTGCCGTGGGCGAAGCCGATCGACTGGTGGTGGATCGTGGCCGGGTTCCTGCTGTTCGTCGCCCCGGTGGGCCGCATGGGCCTCGCGGTGCTCGGGGCGCGTGTGCTGGCCGCCAACCTGGCCCCGGGCACCTACCGCCGCGGCGGTTCGGTACACCTGCGGGTATGGCTGGCCGAGCGCCTGGCCGAGGCCAGCGGCGCGGAGAACATGGCGGGCGCGCCGTGGCTGGTCTATTACGCCCGCGCGCTGGGCAACCGGGTCGGCAAAGGAGTCGACCTGCACTCCGCACCACCGGTGACCGGGATGCTGACGCTGGGGCACCGCTGCTCCATCGAGCCCGAAGTCGACCTGAAAGGCCATTGGATCGACGGCGACTTGTTCCACCTCGGCCCGATCACGGTGGGCAATGACGCCACCGTCGGCGCCAGGACAACGCTTCTTCCCGGGGCGACGGTCGGTAAGAACGCCGACGTGGCACCCGGCTCCGCCGTCGTCGGAAAGGTGAAGAACCGCCAGTACTGGAAAGGTTCCCCGGCAGGGAAGTCGGGCAAGGCCAAGCATCCGTGGCCGGCCCAGCGGCCTGCCAGGGCACCGGGGTGGGTCGCCATGTACGGCGTGACATCGATGCTGCTGGGAGCGCTTCCACTGGCTGCGCTGGCCGCAGGGCTGGCCGTGATCGGCTGGGGTGTGCGCGACGCCGACTCGTCGATCGGCGCGGCAATTTTGCCGGCACTGGCGTGGGTGATACCCGCCACCCTGGTCGCTTTGCTGACGTATGCGGCGCTTACGGTGCTGGCCGTGCGACTGCTCGCCATCGGCCTGCACGAGGGCTATCACCCGGTCCGCAGCCGATCGGGCTGGCAGCTGTGGGCCACTGAAAGGCTGATGGACGCGGCCCGCAACTACTTGTTCCCCATTTACGCCAGCCTGCTCACCCCCTGGTGGTTTCGACTACTGGGGGCGAAGGTGGGCCGGGGTACCGAGATCTCGACGGCGCTGTTGATCCCCAAGTTCACCGTGGTTTCCGACAGCGCATTCCTCGCAGACGACACCATGGTCGCCTCCTACGAGCTGGGTGGCGGATGGATCCACGTCGCGCGGGCGACCATCGGCAAGCGAGCATTCCTGGGGAACTCCGGCATCACCCAGCCGGGGCGCAGGGTGCCCGACGATGGCCTGGTAGCGGTGCTCTCGGCGGCACCACGCAAGGCCAAAACGGGCTCGTCCTGGCTGGGCAGCCCGCCGGTGCGGCTACGTCGAGAGCCGACCGCCGCCGACGCACTGCGCACGTTCCAGCCGTCTCGCCGTCTGAAGGCCTTGCGAGCGACGGTGGAGACCTTCCGGCTGGTACCCGTCGTTGCGACGTTCGCCATCGGCGTGGCGGTGCTCTTCGCCATCCAGGCCCTCGTGGTGGCGATCGGCTGGCCCTGGGCCGCACTGGCCGCCGGGCCAGTCCTACTCGTCGCGGGAGCGGTCGCCGGCGCCGTCGCCGTGGTGGCCAAATGGCTTGTGGTGGGGCGGATCACTGCCATCGAGCATCCGCTGTGGTCGTCCTTCGTCTGGCGAAACGAGGTGTCGGACACGTTCGTCGAAACCGTCGCGGCGCCCTGGTTCGCCCGGGCCGCAGCCGGCACACCGGTGATGAATCTGTGGCTGCGGGCGCTCGGCGCAAAGATCGAGCGAGGAGTCTGGTGCGAAACCTACTGGCTCCCCGAAGCCGACCTGGTGACGCTTGGGGAGGGCTCCACGGTCAGTCGCGGGTGTGTCGTGCAGACCCATTTGTTCCACGACCGCATCATGCGGATGGACACCGTAGTCCTCGAGCGCGGCGCCACCCTGGGGCCGCACTGTGTCGCATTGCCCGCGGCGCGTATCGGCGCAGGGGCGACCATCGGGCCGGCCTCGCTGGTGATGCGTGGCGACGAGGTGCCGCCGTCGACCCGATGGCAGGGCAATCCGATCGCTCCCTGGAATCCGGCCCGCAAGAAACAAGGAGCCTCGCCGAACCCCAAGCCGAAGAAACGGGCCGCCGCGTGACCGGGCGTAGCGGGCCATGGTGATACGGCCCAAACGGACAACAAAGAAGAACGGACAACCGGTCATCGACCCGTACATACCCAGCACCGGGAATTTCGGCTACCGCGTGTCGCGCTACGAACTGGAACTCGAGTACAAGGTGGCGATCAACCGGCTAGCGGGCTCGGTGACGATCCGGGCTGTCACATTGGCCGAGCTGAAGACCTTCACCCTCGACCTGTCAGACGCGCTTGCTGTGGCCAAGGTGACCGTGAACGGCAAGCGAACCGCTCAATTCCGCACCGCGGCAGGGAAACTGCACATCACCCTTGCAGAGCGGCTACCCGCCGAAGCAGCCATGACGGTAGTCGTGCGCTACGGTGGCCGTCCCCGTCCGATCCGTTCCCATTGGGGCGAAGTCGGTTTCGAGGAGTTGACCGAGGGCGTGCTGGTCGCCGGACAGCCCAACGGCGCATCCTCCTGGTTCCCTTGCGATGATCACCCCAGCGCCAAAGCCAGCTTCCGGGTCCAGATCAGCACCGAGAGCCCGTACTTCGCGATCGCCAACGGCAAGCTCCTGGCCCGACGAGCCCGCGCCGGCATGACCACCTGGAACTACGAGCAGGCCGAACCCACCTCGACCTATCTCGTCACGCTGCAGATCGGGATGTACAACAGACACCGAATGTCCAAGAACGGTGTCGAGACCTTCTCTGTCCTGCCCGATCGGCTACGCGCAGACTTCGATCACGATTTCGGCCGTCAACCGCAGATGATGAGATTGTTTGTGCAGCTGTTCGGTTCCTACCCGTTCGCCGACGGTTACACAGTGGTGGTGACCGACGATGTTCTCGAGATTCCGCTTGAGGCACAGGGAATCTCAATCTTCGGCGCCAACCATTGCGACGGACAGCGGAGTTTTGAGCGGCTTATCGCGCACGAACTCGCCCACCAATGGTTCGGAAACTCGGTCACCGTGCAGCGCTGGCGCCACATCTGGCTGCATGAAGGGTTCGCCTGCTACGCCGAGTGGCTGTGGTCAGAACACTGCGGAGAACAGACCGCCGAGGACCTCGCACGCCACTATCACCAGCGGCTGATCAACACATCGCAGAACCTGGTGCTCGCCGACCCCGGCCCGCCCGACATGTTCGACGACCGGGTGTACAAACGCGGGGCGCTCACCCTTCACGCGCTGCGCAAGGAGATCGGCGACACCGATTTCTTTGCATTACTGAAGGATTGGACTAACCGTTACCGGCACAGCACGGTGGTCACCGACGACTTCACCGCCTTGGCCGCGCAATACTCTAAGCATTCGTTGCGCGCCCTGTGGACCGCGTGGCTGTACTCAACGGAGGTTCCCCCGCTGGACACGCGAGCGTGACCGACGCAGTTGTCGGCTCATCGGGCGCAGTCACCCGGAGCAGTGTCGTCCGTGTCGGGTCGGCCACCGCGGTGTCGGCACTGTGTGGATATGCGGTGCTCTACCTCGCGGCGCGGGATCTGCAACCCGCAGGGTTCTCGGTGTTCGGGGTGTTCTGGGGCGCGTTCGGGCTGGCCAGCGGAGCCGCCTTCGGATTGTTACAGGAGACCACCCGCGAAGTCCGGTTGGGGCAGTCAGGCCCTACCGTGGATCCCGGGGAGCAACGCACCCATCCGATGCGAGTAGCCGCCGGGGTCGGCCTGACCGCCGGGGTGTTGATCGCCGCAACCTCGCCGCTATGGTCCGAGCAGGTTTTCACCGAGGACCGCCTGCTCAGCGTCGCGCTGTTGTGTGCCGGCCTGGCCGGGTTCTGCATGCACACCACGCTGCTCGGCGCCCTCGCGGGAGTCAACCGGTGGTCCCAGTACGGGACCCTGATGGTCGCCGACGCGGTACTGCGGGTCACCCTGGCGGCGGCCGCTTTCGTGGTGGGCTGGGGGCTCGGCGGATACCTGTGGGCCACCGTCGCCGGTTCGGTCGCGTGGCTGTTCATGCTTGTGGTCTCGCCCGCAACGAGATCGGCTGCGCGGCTGCTCGCCTCAGGTCCGACGACAACGTTCCTACGCGGCGCGGCGCACTCGATTACCGCGGCAGGCGCAAGCGCGGTCCTGGTGATGGGATTCCCCGTGCTGCTGAAAATTACGTCGGGTGGTGAACTCGGCGCGGCGGGCGGGGTGGTGATCCTCGCTGTCACGTTGACCCGAGCGCCCCTGCTGGTTCCGCTGACCGCCATGCAGGGCAATCTGATCGCGCACTTCGTCGACCAACGCAGGCACCGGATGCGGGCGCTGATGGCCCCCGCCGCGCTGATCGCCGGGCTTGGCGTGGTCGGCGTCGTTCTTGCCGGAGCATTCGGGCCTTGGTTGCTGCAAGCAGCCTTCGGCCCCGAATACCTCGCAGACGGTGCCCTGCTGGCCTGGCTCACCGCTGCCGCCGCCGCGATCGCATTGCTGACGCTGACCGGCGCGGCAACGGTAGCCGCCGCGCTGCATCGAGCCTATTCGGCGGGATGGTTGTGCGCCACGGTGGCCTCTGGACTGCTGTTGCTGCTGCCTCTCGACCTGGAGGTGCGTACGGTAGTCGCCCTGCTCTGCGGGCCGCTGCTGGGGATAGCGATGCACCTGGGCGCGCTGGCCCGCGCTGCGGGCTAGCCTGCACCACCGAAGGAATACGCTGCATGCAAAGCGCAAAGGAGACGACATGGGCTGGCTGGTGACCGGCGGCGCTGGGTACATCGGGTCGCATGTGGCCCGTGCCCTGTTGGACGCCGATGTTCCGGTAGTGGTGATCGATGACCTGTCCAGCGGATTCGAGCACTTCGTTCCCGAATCCGCGACCTTCATCCGCGGAACCCTGCTCGACAGGGCGTTGATCGAGAACACCCTGCGGCGCTTCGAGTTGCACGGCGTCATCCACATCGCGGGATACAAGTACGCGGGCGAGTCCGTCAAGCGCCCCCTACACACCTACGAGCAGAACGTGACATCCACAGTCAACCTGCTACACGCGATGCAGGTCGTGGGCGTGGAGAGGATCGTGTTCTCCTCCAGCGCTGCCACATTCGGTACACCGGATGTCGAGATGGTGGACGAAACCACCCCCACCGAACCCCAATCACCCTATGGGGAAACAAAACTGATCGGCGAGTGGCTGCTGCGCGATGCCGAAGTAGCCCATGGACTTCGGCATACCAGCCTGCGCTATTTCAACGTGGTCGGATCGGGCTCAGATCAGTTGTTCGACACCAGCCCGCACAATCTGTTCCCGAAGGTGTTTGACATGCTCTATCGCGGAGCCACCCCGACCATCAACGGCGATGATTACCTTACGCCGGACGGCAGCTGCGTACGCGATTACATCCATGTATCGGACCTGGCGCTGGCGCACGTCGCTGCGGCCCGGAGACTCGATGAGGGGGCGAGCTTGGAGCCGGTATACAACCTCGGCAGCGGTGCGGGCACTTCGGTGCGCGAGATCATGACCGCGATCCGTGAGGTCACCGGTATCGATTTCGAGCCTCAGATCATGCCCCGGCGGGCGGGCGACCCGGCGCGCATTGTGGCGGCAGGCGATCTCGCCGCCCGGGATCTGGGCTGGGCCATGCGACATTCTCTCAACGACATGGTGGCCTCGGCGTGGGCCGCCCGCCAGTGCGCCGGAGACGCCTACCCTCGCTCGTGAAATCCTGGGTCGCCCGCACAGCTCTGGCGCTGATAGCTGTTCAATTGGGCATCAGAGCTGTGCTGGCGTTCGGCGGCTACTTCTACTGGGACGACTTGATTCTCGTCGGCCGGGCCGGGACCCAGAGTCTGCTGTCACCGGCATACCTCTTCGACGACCACGACGGCCACGTCATGCCCGGCGCATTTCTGTTGGCCGGCACCATCACCCGACTTGCACCGCTGAACTGGGTGGGGCCGGCCATCAGCCTCATAGTTCTCTCGTTGCTGGCTTCGCTGGCGCTGCTGCGGGCGCTGCATGTGATCCTGGGCTGGCGCCCGGCGCTATTGGTGCCCTTGACATTCGCTCTATTCACACCGCTGGCTGTCCCGGGTTTCGCGTGGTGGGCGGCGGCATTGAATTCGCTGCCGATGCTGGCGGCGATGGCATGGGTGTGCGCCGACGCGATTCTCCTGGTGCGCACCGGCAACCGCCGCTATGTATTGACCGGCGCGCTGGCGTACCTCGGCGGTCTGTTGTTCTTCGAGAAGTCCGCGATCATTCCGTTCGTCGCTTTCACCGTCGCAGCGCTTTATTGTCACGTGACCCGTACCGGTTCGGTCCGAACGGTCTGGCGTGCGGCAGCGCGGCTGTGGACGGTGTGCCTGGCGCTTACCGCCGCCTGGGTCGGGGTGTATCTGATCGTGGTGGATCAGCAGCGTTGGAGCTTTGATCTGTCAATGACGTGGGACCTGTTGTGGCGCTCGTTCACTCACGGCATCGTGCCAGGTCTGGTTGGTGGGCCGTGGAATTGGCAACGATGGGCGCCGGCCTCGCCGTGGGCGACGCCGACGACAGCGGTGATGATCCTCGGCTGGGCTGTGCTGGCGGCGGTCATCGCGGTGACATTGGTTCGCAAACAACGCATCGGTGGCGTGTGGCTGGCCGCACTGGGGTACGCGGTGGCCTGCCAGGTCCCGATCTATCTGATGCGATCATCACAGTTCACCGCGCTGGAGTTGGCCCAGACATTGCGCTACCTGCCCGATCTCGTTGTCGTACTGGCGCTGCTGGCCGCGGTCGGGCTGTGCGCACCCAACCGGCCAAGCTCAGGTTGGCTGGATTCCTCAGCGAGGAGGTCGGCCTCGGTCGCCTGCCTGACGGTGGCGTTCGTGGCGAGCTGTCTGTACTCGACCGCGACGTTCCTGAGCAGTTGGCGCGACAACCCCGCACAGCCGTACCTGCAGAACGCACGGACCGCTCTGGCAACGGCGAATGCCTCATCGGATGCGCCGATGCTGGATCAGGAGGTTGATCCGCTGGTGCTGCAACGGGTGGCGTGGCCGGAGAATCTGGCCAGCCATATGTTCGGCCTGCTCGAAGACCGCCCGGAATTCTCCTCTGCCACAGGCGAACTACGTATACTGGACGCCTCAGGAAACCTGGCGGATGCAGAGGTGACCTGGGTCCGCTTCATCCGGCCCGGGCCCGCTCCGCAGTGCGGATACCTGGTGCAGCCCGACATCCCGGTGCGGATGCCCTTGGACGGACCGTTACTTCCCGCTGACTGGACCGTCGAGGTCAACTATCTGGCCAACAGTGACGGCTCGATGACCTTGTCACTGGCCGAAGGGGACGAGGTCAAGGTTCCGGTTCAGCCTGGCCTCAACCGCGTCTACGTGCGATTGCCGGGCGCGGGCGATGCGATCACCGTGCGGGCGAATACGGCGGCGTTGTCGGTGTGTGTCGCCTCCGGTCCGGTCGGGTACGCGGCTGGGCGGTAGTCCATAGATTCTGCGGATAGCTTTTCAAAAGACAGAAACTCAGGTGAAGCGGCCGAGATCGTCACCGCTGCCCGTAGCGCCGTCGGAACTTCTCCACCTGTCCGGCCGAGTCCAGCACGCGATGCGTTCCGGTCCAGAACGGATGCGAGTCCGATGTCACGTCGACGACGACCAATGGGTATTGCCGGAGGCCCTGTTCGGGTTCCCAGTCGACAGTGCGCGAACTGGTGACCGTCGACCGGGTCAGGAACGCCCTACCGGTGCTAGCGTCCTGGAACACGACGGGATGGTAGTCGGGGTGAATGCCGGGTTTCATCGCTCCTCTTCTCCATGGTGCTCGGGACGCGCGGTGAACTCGTCCACAGCGTCGGGCAGGTCCTCGCAGGGATCGGAGTGCCACTCGCCGAACGGGTCGGGATAGTGCGGCCAGTCATCGGGCCGGGATAGCTCTTCATCGGTGAGTAGCGCACCACGAAGGGCGCTTTCGATATCGGCCGGTTGGGCGCCGCAGACCAGCACCGTCAGGGAGGTGTGCCGGTCACCGAACCGGTCGTCCCAATTGATGGCGGCTAGCGCGCGTCGCTCGGGGGAGGCATATGCCAGCTCATTGGGACTCATTGCCGCCAGCCAAGTTCCGGCGTGCTGAACCAGCACACCGCCGCCGGCCGACTCGACCGACATGACGTCGTCGAGCCGATGAGCCACGAAGGCCCGGCCGCGGGTGCGGACGACACCGTCGAGTAGCACGTCGATGGCGGCGTGCAGGCGCTGCGGGTGAAACGGTCGCCGTGCGGTGAACTCCACCAGGGTGACCTCCCCGGCGGAATCCAGTGGTGGTTGCCCGCGTAGCAGCGGTTCATGCGGATCGCGTTGCCTGCCGCGGCGCGTGTTCGGTTCAAGGTGGCCAAGCGCCTGCTCCACCCGGTCCACGCCGACGGTGATGCGTGCCAGCGGTGCCAGCCGGCGCAGAACCGCGAGCGTGCACGGGTCGGGTTCGCTCAGTACCAGCAGATCAGCGAACTCAGCCTGACCCACGACGACCTGGGCGACTGTCCGGCCGTCGTCGATCTCGTCGGTACTGAGCGCGCGGGCCAGCCAATTGCTGGTCTCGATCGTGGTGAGCACCGCTTCGATCCGCACGTCACACGCCGCCGGACCGTCGGCGTATCCCGGTCCGACGCGAACCCGGACCTCATTGATGGCAACGCAGATGGGTTCAGGTTCCAGCCATGCCGCCAGCAGCACGACGATGCGCGACACGTCGTCACGACGGTGCAGCCTGCGCAGCAGTATCAAGAGGTCGTTGCGGGTGGTGCAGCAGACGCAGCCATTGGACAACTCCAGCGGCAACTCAGTAGTCAAGATCTTCCCGTCGCGCATGATGCTGACCCAGCGCCGCACCACCTGTCCGTCGTACTCGTGCCCGACGACCAACGTGCCGGGGCTTTCCATCAGGGCGTTGGCCACCCTTTTGCTGTCGCCGTGTCCGGCGAGAAGGACTACTGGTGTACGCATTGCCTGCCTTTATTGATAATGATTTTCATCTAGCCGTGCATTACGGTACCGTTCGTCACCGCGGTTGTCGAAAACGATTGTCGTTAGCAATAAGGTGGAGGGGGTCAGATGTCCGCCCATTGTCAGGTCACCGGACGTTCGCCGGGCTTCGGTAATTCGGTGTCGCATTCACACCGGCGCAGCCGTCGTCGCTGGAACCCGAACATTCAGCGCAGGACCTACTTCCTGCCGTCTGAGCGCAGGCGGGTCACACTTCAGGTCAGCGCCAAGGGCATCAAGGTGATCGACCGAGACGGCATCGATGCTGTGGTGGCCCGAATGCGCGCATCCGGGCAAAAGATCTGATGGCTAGCACCGACATCCGGCCGGTGGTGAAACTCCGCTCGACCGCTGGCACCGGCTATACCTACGTCACCCGCAAGAACCGGCGCAACGATCCCGACCGGATCGTGCTCAAAAAATACGACCGTTGCAAGTGAGTGATCTTTAGTGGTCACGCGACTTGCACCCCATCTCGGGGTTGTTCGGCAGCCTTGCGGCTGCTTCCCTTCCGCGCTTCACGGCCACCAGCCCGGCTAGGCCGGGTCTTACGGTCGGCTCCACGCTTGACGGCGGCCCCAACTGGGCCGACGACGCTATTGGGTTCCTCGTAGCGTGCGAGGTTGATCGCGGCGTTGTCGTCGCGTTGGTGGGTGACTAAACAGTCATCGCAT
This sequence comes from Actinomycetes bacterium, assembly GCA_022601275.1. Classification (GTDB taxonomy): domain Bacteria; phylum Actinomycetota; class Actinomycetes; order Mycobacteriales; family Mycobacteriaceae; genus Mycobacterium. The sequence continues at coordinate 2,249 of JAHZIT010000031.1, read as the reverse complement.
TGCCATTTTTCTGCCCATCCAATGTCCTGGACATGCTTACACAGGTGACAGGTTTTCGACGACGGGAACCAGCGGTCAGCGACCACCAGTTCTGACCCGTACCAGCCTGTCTTGTAAGACAAATGCCGGCGCGGTGTACCCAGAGCCGCATCCGAGAGTCCACGCCGGCGGGCGCGCGCCCCCGGGAGGCCCTTTTGCCGCAACATTCCAGCCGCGTCCAAACCTTCAACAACGATACGGCCGTGGGTTTTAGCCAACCGTGTTGTCAGGACGTGCAGATGATGAGTACGGACATCGTTGACCCGGCGATACAGCCGGGACAGTTCGGTGGTTCGCTCCCGGTAGCGCCGCGAGCCTTTCGCACATCGCGACCGCGCCCGGCACACCTGGCGTAGCGCACGCAGCGCAGCGTCTAACGGTCTCCGGTTCTCGACTTGCTCGATCACCACGCCCTCGACGGTCGCGACAGTCGCCAACCAGCGCACCCCGACATCGACACCAACCCGCGAACCCGCTAACGCGACGCTGGGTTGCTGAGGGCGTTGGACAACCACCCGCACGCTCGCATCCAGGCGGGTGCCGTTGCGGCGCACAGAGATCGCCAGCACCCGCGCCCGCCCCTTCGCAATGAGGCGTTCGATACCGCGGGTGTTCTCCTGGGTACGCACCGTGCCGATCACCGGCAACGTGAGATGCCGGCGGTCAGACTCCACCCGCATCGCTCCGGTAGTGAAGCACCCCCGATCAGCATCGCGGCCCTTGCGCTTGAACCGCGGAAACCCCACCCGCTTGCCGGCACGCTTACCGGCTCGGGACTGCTGCCAATTCCAGTAGGCATCCACCGCGCCCGCGATCCCATCGGCGTAGGCCTCTTTCGAGCACTCCTGCCACCACACCGCACCGGTCTCGGCGTTCACGCACACGTCGTTCTTGACGGTGTTCCAGCGTTTCCGCAACACTCGCAGCGACGGCTTCGCCGTCTCAACACCAGTGGCGTGCCACGCTTCGATGTCGTTTTTGAGGGCCGCGACGGTCCAATTGAATGCCTTGCGCCGCGCACCGAAATGGCGCGCCAGCGAACGGGCCTGGCCCTCGGTCGGGTCCAGCGTGAACCGGAACGCTTGCACCGTCCAGCCCTCGGGAACCTCGAACTTCGCCATCAGGCCGCGCCCCGCTCATCGGTCACTGCTGCAGCTGCCAGTGCGCGTTTGGCGCGGTTCGCCGCGGCACGTTTCCCGTACAACCTTGCGCACATCGAGGTTAGGATTTCGGTCCCATCCCCCACCAGGTCGTCATCAACCTCTGCCTTGTCCACGACCACCAGCTCGCGGCCCTGTGCAACCAGCGCGGCCTGCACATATTCCGAGCCGAACCGGCAGAACCGGTCCCGGTGCTCCACCACGATCCGCGTCACCGACGGATCCCGCAACAACGCAAGGAATTTCCGGCAGTGGCCGCTCAGCGCCGAGCCGACCTCGACCACGATCTTGTCGACCGGGATCTTCTGGGTCCTGGCCCACGCGGTTACCCGTGCCACCTGCCGATCGAGATCTGCCTTCTGATCGGCCGACGAAACCCGTGCATACACCGTCCTCCGCGAGTCGGTACCAGCTGCAACAGAAAGTTCTTCGACCAGGATCACCCTGCCTACACGTTGGGCAGGTACCGGCAACAGGCCCGCACGGAACCAGCGATACGCAGTCACACGCGCAACACCGTTGCGCTCAGCCCACGCCGCCAAATTCATACGCCTGTTCCTACAGCACACCACTGACAACTACCGACCACTCAACCCGCAACAGCTGGCAGCCCCATCGTCCGAAAGCACGTCGACTTCCGCGAGCAGCGCTGAGATGGCCAAGAAATCCAAGATCGCCAAGAACGGAAAACGCCAGGCCACCGCGGCGCGCTACGCCGAACGCCGCGCGGAGCTCAAAGAAATCATTCGCCGCCCCTCGAGCACCGTCGAGCAGCGCATGGCCGCACAAACCGCGCTTCAGCGCCTGCCGCACGACGCCAGCCCCGTACGGATACGCATCCTGTTACAACCCCGTCCACCCGCGTGACGAGCAACCGCGGGTACGTGACGAGCAACCCCGGGTATTCGTCGGGACTGTGGATTTATCGGTGTTTCTGGCCTGACACGCTGAGCGGTGCTCGGCGAGGAAGGTGCCGTGATGACGACACTGGATGGCGTGACGAAGAAGAAGGCAGTTGAGCAGTCCGCTGAGCAGCAGGCCGCCGTCGAG
>JAHZIT010000030.1 GCA_022601275.1 Actinomycetes bacterium | reverse complement strand
CTTTGTCGTCAGCGGTGTCTGATGCGCTGACTCCTCACGGGCTCGTGCCTCACCCGCTTTGTCGTCAGCGGTGTCTGATGCGCTGACTCCTCACGGGCTCGTGCCTCACCCGCTTTGTCGTCAGCGGTGTCTGATGCGCTGACTCCTCACGGGCTCGTGCCTCACCCGCTTTGTCGTCAGCGGTGTCTGATGGGCTGCCTCACCCGTGTCCGATCCGCAGTAGTTCCGCGACGCTGATCAGCTTCACCCGCGGCCGCCCGGTTCCCTCGCCCCGTGCGCGTTCGTGTTCGTCGATCAGTTTCCAATGGTCGTCGGTCACCACCTTGGGCTGTCGCTGCACCAGCCAGCCCGCCAGTTGATCGGCGTAGTCGGCGTCCAGCTCGGCCAACTCGGCGGTGCTCAAGTCCGCCAGCAGCGTGTTGACCGTGTCCTGGGAGTCGCTCTTGTTGCTGCCGATAACCCCGGTCGGACCCCGTTTGATCCAGCCGACCACATACTCGTTGCGGCTACCGGCAACCCGACCCTCGACATGCGGAATGGTGGCGCCACGCTCGTCGAACGGCAGCCCCGGCGTCGGCAAGCCGCGGTAGCCGACCGCCCGAACGACCAGTTGGGCCGGTATCTCTTCGCGTTCGCCGGTGTCTTTCGCGGCGACCCGCCCGTCGGCGCCGCGAACCAGTTCGTTGCGGCCCAACACGATCGAGGCCACCCGCCCGTCCTCTCCGTCCGCCGCCTTGATCTCGATGGGCGATGTGCAGAAGCGGAACACGATGCGACGTCGGGCGCCCGTCGGCGTGCGCTCGGCGTACCCGCGCAGCACTTTGATGTTGTTGCGCACAGTCTTGCCGCCGGCCTCGAGATCCTCTTCGGTGATGCCCTCCAGGTCGGCGGGGTCGACGATGACATCGACGTCGTTGAGACTCTCCAGAACGCCGAGCTCGCGCAGTTCCAGTGTGGTGAACGAGGCCTGCAGGGGTCCTCGCCTGCCGATGATCGACACTTCCTCCACGCCGCGGGCCCGCAGCGACTCCAGCGCGTGGTCGGCGATATCGGTGGCCGCCAGCTGGTCGGGGTCGCTGACCAGCATGCGCGCGACGTCCAGTGCAACGTTGCCGTTGCCGATGACGACAGCGCGCCGGCCCGACAGGTCGGGCATCAACTCCCCGAAGCTGGGATGCGCGTTGTACCAGCCGACGAAGTCGACTGCGGGCACGCTGCCGGCGAGATCCTCGCCCGGGATGCCCAATGACCGATCGGACTGCGCCCCGATGGCGTAGACGACGGCGTCGTAGCGCTCGGCCAGCTCGGCGGGTTGTACGTGCTCACCGACAACGATGTTGCCGAAGAACCGGAACCGCGGATCCAGCGCCGTCTTTTCGAACTGGGCGCTGATCGACTTGATCTTCGGATGGTCGGGGGCCACCCCCGAACGAACCAGGCCCCACGGAGTCGGGAGCATCTCAAGCATGTCGACACGAACGTCGCCGTCACCGGAGGCGGCGAATTTAAGCAGGGAGGCGGCGGCAAAGTAACCCGAAGGTCCTGAGCCGACGATGGCCACGTGGTAGGGCCGCATAGGGGGCATTTAGCACTGCCTTCTGTTGCTGCCCGGCCGCGTTCGAGGATTCTCGCGACGCGGCCGGACGGGGTGTGCAACCGATGCTAGATCCCGGCGATCGCAATTGACGGCGGTCACGGAGAAATCCGATGGGTGTTTCGCGGGCGGCGTCGAGGCTGCGACGGCTGTGAGCGGGTGCGAGGTGAGTACCCTGAACTCCCGTGGATGCTGACCGTCAAGCCGATATCGCAACCCTTGACTCCACGCTCACCACTGTGGAGCGTGTGCTCGATGTCGAGGCCCTGCGCGATCGCATCGACAAGCTCGAGCAGGAGGCCTCCGACCCGAACCTGTGGGACGACCAGTCGCGGGCCCAGAAAGTCACCAGTGAGTTGTCTCACAACCAGAGTGAGTTGCGGCGTGTCGAGGAGCTGCGCGGGCGACTCGAGGATCTGCCGGTGCTCTACGAACTCGCCGCCGAAGAAGGCGAAGCCGACGGTGCAGAAGCCTCGTCAGCGTTCGCCGAGGCCGACGCCGAACTCAAGAAACTCCGCGAGGACATCGAGGCGATGGAGGTCCGCACCCTGCTCTCGGGTGAATACGACGAACGAGAGGCGCTGGTGAACATTCGTTCCGGGGCCGGTGGAGTGGACGCCGCCGACTGGGCCGAAATGCTGCTGCGGATGTACATCCGCTGGGCTGAACAGCACAATTACCGGGTCGAGGTGTTCGACACCTCCTACGCGGAGGAAGCCGGCATCAAGAGTGCGACTTTCGCCGTTTATGCCCCCTTCGCCTACGGCACCCTCTCAGTCGAGCAGGGCACCCACCGACTCGTGCGGATCAGCCCGTTCGACAACCAGGGCCGGCGTCAGACGTCGTTCGCCGAAGTCGAGGTGCTCCCGGTCACGGAGACCACCGACCACATCGATGTCCCGGACGGCGACGTCCGGGTCGACGTCTACCGGTCCAGCGGCCCGGGTGGCCAATCGGTGAACACCACAGACTCGGCGGTTCGACTCACCCACATCCCGACCGGTATCGTCGTCACTTGCCAGAACGAGAAGTCGCAGTTGCAGAACAAGATATCGGCAATGCGCGTGCTTCAGGCAAAACTATTGGAACGCAAGCGCTTAGAAGAGCGCGCCGAGATGGACGCCCTCAAGGGCGACGGCGGCAGCTCCTGGGGCAACCAGATGCGTTCCTACGTGTTGCACCCCTACCAGATGGTGAAGGATCTGCGCACCGAGTACGAGGTCGGCAACCCAGCAACGGTGTTGGATGGCGACATCGACGGCTTCCTGGAAGCCGGCATCCGGTGGCGCAACAGAAAAGATGACGACTAATACCTACCTTGCGTTCGACGCGGCCGTCCGCTGGCACGATTTCTGGCAGGGCGAGATCGGCCTATGGCTTCGCTCCAGCGGGCTGCAGATCGCGATGCTGCTGCTCTTCGGTGCCCTGGCGGCCAGGTTCATCAGCTGGAGCGCGCGGATTGTCACCCGCCGCATCGACGCGGAATACCAGGAGAGCGATCAGCTCGTCCGCACCGAGAGCGCCAAGTATCGCCAGGCTGTCGCATCGGTCATCTCGTGGGTGGCCATCGCGATGCTCTTGGTCCTGGTCGCCGTTCAGATCACCGACGTGCTCGCTATTCCGATCGGCTCGCTGGTGGCGCCCGCCGCGGTGTTGGGCGCCGCACTGGGTTTCGGCGCCCAGAAACTGGTTCAGGACCTATTGTCCGGATTCTTCATCATTACCGAGCGGCAGTACGGTTTCGGTGATCTGGTGCAGCTGAACATGCTTGGTGCCCCGGAGGCATCCGAGGGCACCGTCGAAGAGGTGACACTGCGAGTGACCAAGCTGCGTACCGCCGAGGGCGAAGTCTTCACGGTCCCCAACGGCAACATCGTCCGTTCGTTGAACATGTCCAAGGACTGGGCTCGCGCGGTCATCGACATCCCGGTGTCGGTGAGCGCCGACCTCAACCGCGTCAACGATCTTCTGCACGAGGTGTGCAGCCAGGCTTGGGCGGATCAGAGCTTGCAGAAGTTGCTGCTGGACGAGCCCGCCCTGATGGGCGTCGAGAGTATCGAGGTCGACAAGGTCAACGTGCGGATCGTGGCGCGCACTCTGCCCGGTAAGCAGTTTGACGTCGGTCGCCGGCTACGGATCAGGATCATCGCCGCGTTGGCATCCTCGGGGATCGAGACGATGACCGGAAACGGTCCCGCCGTCGCCGCCGTCCTGCCTCCCGGCGGGCCCGACGGCAGCGTGAAGGCCGCGCCGGGCGGGGACGAGCCGGAACTATGAACTGGCTCAGGAAATGGGGGCGTCCGGAACGCCACTGGCCCAAGTACCTGCCGGGGGGGCACCTGCGCACGACGACGGTGGTCATGTTGATTCTGTTCGCCGCGGCGTCGTGGTTGCACCAGACCTACCAACCGCCGGCCCCGGCACCCACCCCCGAGACGGCGATTGTGCCCCCCGGCTTCGTCCCCGACCCGCAGTACACCTGGGTACCGCGGACCAACGTTCAGACCGGAGAGTCCGAGAGCACCACCACCACCAGCACCACCACGACGAGTCCGACGGAATCAACCTCGCCGAGTGCGGAGACGACCCCGACCAGTACACCCGGCCCCAGCCCGATCACGACCGTGCTTGACTCGGGCGGGTCGGGACCGCAGACCTTCACCCAGGTACCTCCGGTGACATCTACACCCGCCACCACGCCGGCGAGGCCGACGACGCCGACGACGGTGCCCCCGCGGTAACCAGACGGTGCCCCCGCGGTAACCAGACTGAGACGACGAAGGTGACCGCGAAGGTGACCGCGAAGGTAATGGCGCGGTAATTCCGTGTCCTGCCGCTACACTGGCGTGCCGTGATGATCACTCTCGACCACGTGTCAAAGCAGTACAAGTCCTCGGCACGTCCAGCGCTTGACAACATCTCGGTCAAGATCGACAAGGGGGAGTTCGTCTTTCTGATCGGACCGTCCGGTTCGGGCAAGTCCACGTTCATGCGTCTGCTGCTGGCCGAGGACAAGCCGTCCTCGGGCGACATACGGGTCTCGAAGTTTCATGTGAACAAGCTGTCCGGCCGCCATGTACCCGGCCTGCGTCAGGTGTTGGGTTGCGTGTTCCAGGACTTTCGCCTGCTGCAGCAAAAGACGGTATTCGAGAACGTGGCGTTCGCGCTCGAGGTGATCGGCAAACGCGCCGAGGTGATCAACCGGGTGGTGCCCGACGTGCTGGAGATGGTCGGCTTGTCCGGCAAGGCGAACCGCTTGCCTGGCGAACTGTCCGGCGGTGAGCAGCAGCGCGTGGCCATCGCCCGTGCGTTCGTGAACCGGCCGCTGGTACTGCTGGCCGACGAGCCGACGGGTAACCTTGACCCAGATACCAGCAAAGACATCATGGACCTGCTTGAGCGGATCAACCGCACGGGCACTACGGTGCTGATGGCCACCCACGACCATCACATCGTCGACTCGATGCGCCAGCGTGTCGTCGAACTCGAACTCGGCCGCCTGGTTCGCGACGAACAGCGCGGCGTCTACGGAATGGATCGCTAAGTGCGCTTCGGATTTCTCATCAACGAAGTTCTGACCGGGCTTCGCCGCAACGTGACCATGACGGTCGCGATGATCCTCACCACGGCGATCTCCATCGGCCTGTTCGGTGGCGGGATGCTGGTCTTGCGTCTGGCCGACCAGTCACGCGCCATCTACCTCGACAGGGTGGAGAGCCAGGTCTTCCTGGTCGACGAAGTGTCGGACAACGACCCGACGTGCGATGCCGACCCGTGTATGGCGCTGCGCACGCAGATCGAGGGGCGCGATGATGTCCGGTCGGTTCGCTTCCTGAACCGCGACGACGCCTATGAAGACGCCATCCAGAAGTTCCCGCAGTACAAGGATGTGGCCGGTCGCGACGCGTTCCCGGCGTCGTTCGTCGTCAAACTCACCGATCCCGAGCAGCACCAGGAATTCGACGACGCCATCGTCGGGCAGCCTGGTGTGCTCAACGTCCTGAACCAGAAGGACCTGATCGACCGGCTTTTCGCGGTGCTCGACGGGTTGTCGAACGCAGCGTTCGCCGTGGCGTTGGTGCAGGCAATAGGCGCGGTGTTGTTGATAGCCAACATGGTGCAAGTCGCGGCCTACACCAGACGGACCGAGATTGGGATCATGCGACTCGTGGGCGCGAGCCGCTGGTATACCCAGTTGCCGTTCCTGGTCGAGTCGATGCTCGCGGCTTTCGTCGGAGTTCTGATTGCCATCGGCGGACTGATCGCGGTGCGCGCGCTGTTTTTGGAGAACGCCCTTGACCAGTTTTATCAAGCCAACTTGATTGCGCGGATCGACTACGCCGACATCCTCTACATCGCACCGATCCTGTTTTTCCTGGGTATGGCGATGGCCGGAGTCACTTCATACATCACGCTGCGGTTGTACGTGCGAAGGTAGCTGATGGCCAAAGCCACTGGGAAAAAGGGCTCCAAGGACAGTAACAACCACATTGTGGCGACCAATCGCAAAGCACGGCATAACTATTCAATTCTGGAGACCTACGAGGCCGGGGTTGCGCTGATGGGTACCGAGGTCAAGAGTCTTCGCGAGGGGCAGGCGTCGCTGGCCGACGCATTCGCCACTATCGATGATGGCGAGATCTGGCTACGCAACCTGCACATCCCCGAATATCACCACGGCAGCTGGACCAACCACACGCCCCGGCGCAATCGCAAGCTGCTGCTGCACCGGCGCGAGATCGACACCCTGGTGGGCAAGATCCGCGATGGCAACCTGACCCTGTTGCCGCTGTCGCTGTACTTCACCGAGGGCCGGGTCAAGGTGGAGTTGGCGCTGGCCCGAGGTAAGCAGGCACACGACAAACGCCAGGACATCGCGCGCCGCGATGCACAACGCGAGGTCACCCGCGAGATGGGCCGGCGTGTCAAAGGCATGCCCTCCTGACGGGCCTCCTCAGCGCGCTGATCGCGGCGCTGGGATATGGCGTCAGCGACTTCGTCGGTGGCCTCGCGTCGCGTCGTGTCGCCGCCTTGCGAGTGGTACTGGTGTCCTATCCGGTGGCGCTGCTGCTGCTGATCGTCATCGCGGCGCCTCTCGGCGGCGAGGTCGGCAGCGTCGCGGTTGGCTGGGGCCTCCTGTCCGGGGTGGCCCAGGCATTTGGCGTGTGGTGGTTCTATGCGGCACTGGGGTCCGGACCGATTTCGGTGGTCTCGCCGTTGACGGCGATCGTGGTTGCCGGAATCCCGGTCGGCGTCGGGTTGTCTCTGGGCGAACGGCCCGGCACGGTTGCGCTGGTCGGAGTGCTGTTGGCGCTCGCCGCAGTGGTGCTGGTGAGCCGCGAGGCCACCGACGAGGACCTCACTCCGCACAAGTTCACCCCGAAGGTGGCCTGGCTGACCCTCGGTTCTGGTGCGGCCTTCGGGATGAATTTCGTGATCCTGGACCAGGTGCCGGTCGAGGCCGAGCTGTGGCCGCTGGTCTTCGGACGGCTTGCGGCAACGGCGATTGTGCTGCTGGCGGCGGCGCTCACGGCCAATCTGGTGCTCGAACGGGGTGTTCCGCTGCGGCTTGCCTTGTTCGCCGGGGTGCTGGACACCGTTGCCAACGTTGCGACGTTGCTGGCGTTGCAATCGTCGATGCTGTCACTGGCAGGCGTGCTGATCGCGCTCTACCCTGCGGCGACGGTCCTGTTAGCCATCGTGGCACTTCGCGAACGGGTAACCCACTGGCAGGCAACTGGCATGGTGCTGGCGCTGGCATCTGTTGGATTGATCGCCGCCGGGTAGCTACGGTCTAGATCGCGTCCGCGCCGCTGCGGCGCGCGAGGCGGGAGGAGTTGGGCGATCAAAGCATTCGGACTGCGTAACTGGCTGTTCGCCGTTGTCGCGCTGGTCGCGTGGGTCAACGCGCTGGCCCTGTGGGGGGACGAAGCCGCTCGTCGCGCCGAGACGGTGCTTCAGTTCGGTGCCGGGCTGGGGGCGGTGGTGTGCGGCGTCGTCGTCGCGCTGCGGGTCAGCGGCCCCGCGCGTTGGTGGCGATTGCTTCTCGTGGTGGCGTTGGCGGCTTTCCTGGTCGGTCATGTTCTCTGGTGGTCCAGCGGCGTTGAGGCGAACGACGGACTGGTAGCGCCGGCGGTGCTGGTCGCGTATTTGGCATGCCAGGTGTTCATCCTCGCGTCGATGTATTTTCTGGTGCGTTCCACCGGGGGGGTGGTCGAACAGCGCGATACCGTGATGCGGCATTCCGCGGCCACGACGTTTCTTGACGGCGTGTTGGCGGCTGCATCGTTTGTGGTCTTCATTTCATTGGGTGACTTCAGCGCCCGATCGACGGCCGCACTGCCCCGCTCGGGAAGTTCGACGGTTGAGCTTGGGTACGCGCTGGTGGAGCTGACCGCTGTGGTCGTGGCGGTGGCGATCACGATGACCTACCGAAGGGACCGCCCGGGCCGGGGGAACGTGCTCCTGTTTGCCGCCGGCATCGTGACTCTGGCCTCGGCAGATCGGCTCGTGGCCTACTTCGAATTCGTCGGTTCCGAGGGTGGTCAGCGGTGGGCTGCGATCGGCTTCGTTCTGGGACCGCTGATGTTCGCCTATGCGATGCTCGACCCACCGGCCGCACGGCCGGTCGAGGCGCCGGACCGCCCCCGCCCCGGGGTGGACTGGGCGCAGCTTGCCTTGCCCTACATCGGCTTGTTGGGGATTGCATTGCTCTTGGCGTTCCACCTGTTCATGGGGCGGCCGTTCACCGGTTTCGTGCTCTATATGGCGTTGGTGATGGCGCTGCTGGTCGCCGTCCGCCAGGTGGTGGCGATGCGTTCCTACCAGCTGCTGACTCAACGGCTGTACGCCGCTCAGCGCGCTCTGGAGCATCAGCTGCACACCGACTCGCTGACCGGGCTACCCAATCGCTTGGCGTTCAGCCAACGGCTCGACACAGCCCTGCGCGACGGCCGCTTCGTGTTGATCTTCGTCGATCTCGACGACTTCAAAGATGTCAACAGCCGGTACGGGCATGCCGCCGGTGACGACCTGCTGCGTGCGGTGGGACAGCGCCTTGCGCAGTGTGTGAAGGACGTCGACACGGTGGCCCGCGTCGGCGGTGACGAGTTCGCGATCCTCATCGACGGCAGCACGGAGGAACCCGATGTCGTTGCCGACCGGCTGCGGGTGGCGCTTCGGGTTCCCTTCCCCGTGCAGGGCTCCTCGGTGCGGGTGCGTGCCAGCATGGGCCTGGTCCGTCCCGGGGCCGACGGACTGTCCCAGACATCCGACGACCTGTTGCGGCAGGCCGACATCTCGATGTACGCGGGTAAACGCATCGGCAAGGACGCCGCGGTGGTCTATCAACCGACGTCGGATGTACGGGGGGATTTCCCGAATGCGCTGCGTGCGGCGGGCGACGGTATTCCCGCCGGTTTCAGCCTGGTCTACCAGCCGATCGTGCGACTTCCCGAAGGCACACCGGTGGCGGTCGAGGTGTTGGCGCGATGGACGGCGCCCAACGGGATCGACATCTCACCGGAGACCTTCGTGGCTGCTGCCGAAGCAGCTGGGCTCGGGGCCGATCTCGACGCGCTGGTGCTCGATCTGGCGTGCAGCGAGATCCAAGCTGCCGGTCTGAATATCGACTTCCACGTCAACATCGGCGCGGCGCGGCTGGGCAACCCCTACGTCGAAGAGTTTGTCCGCCAAGCCCTGGCCCGGCATCGAGTCGAGCCGAGCCGGCTTGTCGTGGAGATCACCGAAACGGTGCCGATCACCGATCTTGCCGCCGCGGCCGACCAGATCACCCGGCTGAGTGCCGTTGGGGTGCAGGTGGCATTGGACGACTTCGGTTCCGGGTGCAACTCGCTGATGTATCTGCATTCGCTGCCGGTGCAGTTCGTCAAGCTCGACCGCCGATTCGCCGCCGGGGTGGACCCTGAACAGGATCTCGCCCTGTATCGGTCGATCATCCGACTGTGCGACGAGCTGGGAATGGCTGTGGTCGTCGAGGGTGTCGAGTACGCGCCTCAGGCAGAGGCGCTCTTCAGCGCCGGATGCCGACTGGCGCAGGGGCACCTCTTCGGGAGTGCTGTACCCATCTCGGAACTGACTCCTGACCCAAAGATGCAGGGCGCGTCGATCTAAACTGCAGACCCTGGACTCCGCAGACTGGGCGGCGGAAACGTCGCTGCCCGGATGGACGGTGCACGACCGAGCTGTCCGAACTGACCGCTGAGCAGTGGAGTGATATCACCGCGACGCCGGCGGGTCCGGACAGCTACGGGCGGTTCATGCGGGTGCGGATATTCGACTGCTGGATGCACGAACTCGACATCTGTGATGCGGTCGGGCGGCCTCCCGACGCCGAGGACTTGATGGGCCCGGACTCGGCGCTGGCGCTGGATGAGATGGCGGCCAGCATGGGTTTCGTCGTCGGCAAGCTCGGCGGCGCACCTGACGGTGCCCGGGTCAGGATCGAGTTGACGGGCCCGCTTCGGCGGGACATCAACGTCGCGATTCACGGCCGCGGCCGGGTGGTGCCGGACTTCGGTGCCGAGGAGCCGACGTCGATGATCACCATGGACGGTGTGCTGTTCACTCGGATTGCGGGTGGGCGCACGACGCCCAGCGCCCACGACACCGCGATCTCCTATAGCGGCGACGGGGCCGTGGGCCGCCGTGTCGTCCAGCACCTGAGATACGTGATCTGACCTGTTCGGAGGCATCCGGGACTATTAATGCGTTGGGTGGTGTTGCACGACCCGGTAGAATGAAGTGTCCTGCCGAAGTTCGGCGGGGGTGCGAGGGGCTGAACGGTTTCGACTTCGCGCATCGAATCAAGGGAAGCGTGCCGGTGCAGGCAACTG